>NZ_QUDJ01000002.1:0-256065 GCF_003477565.1 Alistipes sp. AF48-12 | reverse complement strand
GGATTTACTATTGATCTGAAACAATTCCGCGTTGTAATTTTTGATAAAGGATGTTTTGAAAATGAATAAATAAAACAAATAGAATAAAAAATTTAACAAATAGTTTATTTTGAAATAAAATCGGTTACCTTTGTCCCAAATAAGCGGCTTTTACGAAAAAAAGTCATTATTTTTGCCGGAACAATAGATAGAAACGTTTTTAGTGAAGGGCTTTCCCCGCGGGAAAGTTTCCTGTTTAAAAGTCTTTAAAATTATGAAAGTTGCGATTGTAGGCGCAAGCGGCGCCGTAGGCCAAGAATTTCTCCGGGTGCTGGAACAACGGGAATTTCCGATCGACGAATTGTTATTGTTCGGTTCCGAACGCAGTGCGGGCCGTAAATATACGTTTCGGGGCAAGGAGCTGACCGTGCGTCTGCTAGCCCATAACGACGATTTCAAAGGGGTCGATATCGCTTTTGCGTCGGCCGGAGCCGGTACGTCGAAGGAGTTCGCCGAGACGATCACCAAATTTGGGACGCTGATGATCGATAATTCGAGCGCATTCCGGATGGACGAAAATGTGCCGTTGGTGGTTCCCGAAGTGAATCCGACCGATGCGGTCAATCCGCCCCGCCGGATCATCGCCAACCCGAACTGTACGACGATCCAGATGGTCGTGGCGCTCAAGGCGATCGAGAATCTGTCCCATATCCGCCGGGTGCACGTATCGACTTACCAGTCTGCCAGCGGCGCCGGAGCGAGCGCGATGGCCGAACTGGCCGAACAGCACGCCCAGTTGGTGCGCGGCGAAGAACCGACCGTCGAAAAATTCGCTTTTCAATTGGCTTTCAATGTTATCCCTCAGGTGGATGTCTTTACCGACAACGGTTATACCAAAGAGGAGATGAAGATGTTCAACGAGACGCGTAAGATCATGCATTCGGACGTGAAGGTCAGTGCGACCTGCGTGCGCGTTCCGGTAATGCGCGCCCACTCCGAGTCGATCTGGCTCGAGACCGAACGGCCCGTATCCGTCGAAGAGGCGCGCAAGGCGTTCGCGGGCGCAGAAGGGGTGGTGCTGATGGACGAACCGGGAGAAAAAGTTTATCCGATGCCGCTGCCGTTGGCCGGTGTGGACGCCGTGTACGTGGGGCGTATCCGCAAGGATCTGGCCGATCCGAACGGACTTACGTTCTGGTGCGTCAGCGACCAGATTCGCAAAGGCGCGGCGCTGAATGCCGTGCAGATCGCCGAATACCTCGTAAAGGAGGGACATGTGAAATAAGGATTTCCCGGGAACGGGAAGGTATGAATAGGAAACGGGCATGAACCTAAGTTCATGCCCGTTTTTTGGAATCGTGCGTACTATTTTCCGATGGCGAAAACGGCGCTGACCGGTTCGAGCGTAAGGCGAATCCGGGTATAGATCGTGCCGTCGGCATGTCTGTCGTATTCGACATCTTCCCACTTCCCGATCGTGCCGGTATGCGGGTTCCACTTTTCGAGTTTCAGCTTTCCTTTCAGGCTCACCTGCGTGTCGACCGGTTTGTCGGTCGAGTTGGCGAACAGGTAGATATCCTGTCCCTCTTTCTGCTTGTGGATATATGAGAACATGCCGAGTTCGTCGGCCGGCAGGTCGCGGAACCGTTCTACGCCCAACAGCGGCTGTCCCGGCAGGCCGGCTGCGGCCAGCGTTTCGACCGGATCGACCCGGACGTCCGGGTCGGGCAACAGCGAATCGATCGCTGCGGCCAGCGCGGTCGACTCGGCCTGCGGCAAGAAGATGGTTTTTCCGCCGTTTTCATTGGAAGAAGAGACCTGTCGGGCAGGCATCGGAGCCTCCGGGTCGATGCCGAAAATCTCCCGTACCAGCGCGACCGCTTCTGCGTCCTGCCCGAATTCGGCGGATCTGGACGGCAACAGGTTGGTCGCCAGTATTTTTCCGCCGCTTCGGTAGTAATCCCGTATTTTCCGTAAGGTTTCCACCGAGAGCACTTTTCCGGAGGGCATGATAAGCAGTTTGTACGTCTGTCCGGTGGACGGCGTGTTCAGCTTGATTTGTCCGTTGCCGATCTGGTATTTGTCCGTGACGAAGTCTTCCGGATGCAGGAAAGTAAAGTCCTGTCGGATCTGCCCGGTCAGCAGATCGCCGATCCGGTTGTAGTCGGTGCCGGGAGGCACGTCTTTTCCGCACCGGGGGCGTCCGGTTTCCCAGGCGTACCACGCTTCGAGCGACTGAATCGGGAAGAGCAGCGCGATGTCGGCCACCCGGCGACCGCCTTGCAGCAGGAACGTGCTCCGGCCGGCGAAATCGTTGTATCCGGGCAGGGCCGGGGCCAGCCGCGGATTGTAATGCGCGATCAGCGGCGGGATCTTGACCGTATCCGGTTCGTACCACATCCCGTGCGGAACCAGGAAGTTGACGCCCCGCGCCATGACTTCCATCGCAACCCGGTACAGCATGGCCGAATCGGTCTCCCGATCCGAATAATTCCCGTAAATTTCGGCGCCGACGAGTTGTTTGTCGAATGCGTCGGCAGCCGAGCTGATCAGTTTGAAGCCGGGACGCCCGTACGGATAGCCGTGGATGGCGTCCATCAGCGGAATGTGGACGTGCCGGTAAAATTTGAATGGGTCTCCGTACATATCGACGGTCGTCGGCTCGTAATTTCCGGGCGGGTGTCCCATGCTTTGCAACCCGTAGCGGTCGCACCATTCGGCTACGCAAAGCGGGAAACCGTCGCCCATCGCCTCGGCGCGCAGTCCGAACAAGGCGACCCGTGCCGCATCGGTTTCCGGACCGATATCGTACCACAGGGCCGGGTAATACAGAGCCGCCTTTTTTCCATAGCGTTTTTCGAACAGGCCGGAAAGCTCCGGATTCCAGTAATTCTCGATGCCGTAATAGCCCACGTCGTCGAAAAACGTTTTCGTGATCGTATTCCCGAAATAGGGTTCGAAACGTTCGGCATACTGGTCGTAGGTCATTTTCATGAACTCTTTGACAGCCTCGGCTCCATGTAGTCCACGTGGTTGTCTACGTGGTTTTCCATCGCGAACGACATGATTTTCCATGTTCCTTCCGGTACCTGCCATTCCAGCGTGCTGTCGGTTACGAATTCGCCGAGATCGATCCGTTCGAGCGTCAGCGTGTTCATCGCTGCGGCCCCCATGAACGAGTCCCGGAGCGGAACGGCGATTTTTACGTTCTTCGGTCCGATTGCCTCTTCTTCGGTTTTACAAAGCCTCTTGCGGGTGTACTGCGGGAATTGTTCGCCCAGTTTGCCGCCGGCGGTTCCGCTCGGGAAATCGACGTCGTCGTACAGGATCACCTGCGCTCCCTGTTCGGCCGAACATTCCAGAATGTCCCGGTAGCGGTTGAAATAGCCTTCCGACAGGTAAACGGGCGTCGTGCCGGGACAGATGCCCTGATTGCCCCACATGCCTCCCGGGTTCAGCGGAAGGATGGCCACGCCGCCGAATCCGTCTCCCTGGATGGCGTCGCTCAGTTGTTTGCGGATTCCTTCGGTGGTCAGCGTGCCGTTGATGTGCCAGAACGGCTGCGGACGGTAGATGTCCGACGGGTCGGCGAACTCTTTTTCCCAGGTTTCGCGCTGACCGGCTCCGCGGCATCCGCATACGGCGAGCACCGTCCCGTATATGAGCAGTTTTCGGAATGTTTTTTTCATTTGCAGAATGATTAACGAACGCTTACAAATATAAAGATATGTGTAAGATATTAAAATTTTTTCCGGCGGATCAGGCTTCCGACCAGAAACAGCAGCAACGCGGCGGCGGCGGCCAACGCTATCTGCCACGAATCGTTCCACGAAAAGGTAATCATGCGCCGTTTCAGAATGGCCGTCAGCAGGAATAGCAGTGCCATTCCCCAGAAATTACGGAAATCGCCGCGCAGAATGGCCAGAAACGAGAATTTTCGCGTCCGGTACCGTTTGCCTCTGCGGTTCGGGATCAGCGCGGGGGTCTGTTTGCACCAGATGCGGAAATCTTCGCCGTACTTGTGCAACATCAGTTCCTCTTCGCGGCTCAGGACGATCAGGTAGCAGGCGACGTATGCGGCTGTCGCGGCGACGATAAACCAGTTGACGCCCACGAACAGGATAAAGCCGAACCAGACCAGAAAGTTGCCCGTATAGAGCGGATACCGCATCCGGGCATAGATGCCCTCGGTCGGGAAGACGGCAGGGCCGTTTTCGGCCGTTTCGGCATTTTTTCGCGCCAGTGGAGCCGATGTTCCGAGCGCGCGGGCGCGGATCAGGAATCCCCACAGCGAGCAGGCGATGCAGAGCGCCGCATAGACGATTCCGTCGTAAACGGAGAACGGCACTGCGATCCACAGGGCAATCCATCCGGCGGGGATCAGCACCAGCGGCAGTTTTCGCCGCGCACGCCAGAGGCGGTAACGGAAGATGGTGTATCGTTCTGAAAGCGTCATTTATCGGAAGAAATGTTTTCGGTTCGTTCCGGGGGCGTTTCGACCCGTTTCATTAGCCGGCCGAACAGCGCGAACGCGCCGGCTCCGAGACCGAGGCCGAGAGCCGTCCCCAGCAGAATGTCCATCGGGTAATGGACGCCGAGGTAAATGCGGCTGTAAGCGAGCAGCAGCGCCCATCCGAAGATAGCGACCGTATACCACCTTTTTCGGAACAGCCGGGCGGTGAACAGCGCGATCGCGAAGCTGATCGCCGCATGGGCCGATACCGTGCCGTACAGTCCGCCGCGGTAACCCCGCACGGTATGGACGAAGGCTTCGATGTCGGGCGTATGGGTCGGCCGGAATTTCGGCGTGAAGTGTTTGAAGAAATTGCAGATCTGGTCGGCCGCTCCGACGCACAGGCCGAGCACGACCGCTACCCACAGCAGGCGGCGCCAGCCCCACTGTTTCCAGACCGCGTACAGAATCGCCGCATAAAGCGGAACCCAGGTCAGCCGGGCCGAAACGATGTAAAAAAAAGTATCCCAGCCCGCTCCGCCGTCCCCGTTGAGGGCCAGCAGCAGTTGCTTGTCGATATCCAGAAGGGATTGCCAAACCATAGGTGCGGATCGTTTTGATCCCCAAAAATACGATTAAAATCCGTTCCGGTCAAACATCCGGTGCGGAAACCCTAAAATTGGAAGTAGATGAACGGTTGGATTTCGGACGATTTGATCTGCATGATTCCCCAGATCAGGACGGTGATGATGACGGCCTGCGCCAGTACGGGGGCGGCGGTAACGACCCTTTTTCCCCAGGTTTCGGCCGCTTCGGGCAGCAGGTGCAGCAGGAACCCGACGGCCATCAGTCCGAAGATCGTTCCGTAACCGGAAACCACCTGCGGGATCAGCGCGGCATTGAAATGGTTGAATATCTGGGATGTTATCAGCGTGACGCTGTGCATGTCCTGTGCGCGGAACATGATCCAGCCGAAACAGACGACGTGGAACGTGACGATGATACCGATTACCCGTCGCCAGGGAACCATGTCCGCGCCCGTCTTTTTGAACGAAGGGAAGCGGTTCACCGTCCATTTGTGCACGGCCAGCGCCGCGCCGTGCCATGCGCCCCACAGCACGAAACGGATCGCCGCGCCGTGCCACAGCCCGCCGATCAGCATCGTCAGGAACAGGTTCAGGTAGGTGCGGGCTTTTCCCTTGCGGTTGCCGCCCAGCGAAATGTAAAGGTAATCTTTCAACCAGCTCGACAGCGAAATGTGCCACCTGCGCCAGAATTCGGTGATCGTAGCCGATTTATACGGCGAGTCGAAGTTCTTCGGGAAGCGGAAACCCAGCAGCAGCGCCAGTCCGATCGCCATGTCCGAATAGCCCGAGAAGTCGCAGTAGATTTGCAGGGCGTAGCCGTATACGCCCATCAAATTCTCGAATCCGCTGTATAGGAGCGGGTTGTCGAATATGCGGTCGACGAAATTCAAACTGATGTAGTCCGAAATAATGGCTTTTTTGAAAAGACCCGATATGATCAGGAAGATTCCCATGCCGAACATTTCGCGCGTTACGACGATCGGCTTCTGGCGGATTTGCGGCATGAAATCCCTCGCTTTGACAATCGGGCCGGCTACCAGTTGCGGGAAGAACGACAGATAGAACAGGTAGTCGATCCACTGGTCGGCCGGATCGATCCGCCGTTTGTACAGGTCGATGATGTAGCTGATTGACTGGAACGTGAAAAACGAGATTCCTACGGGCAGGAAAATGTTTTGGAAATCGAGCCAGTCGCGTCCCGAAACGTCGTTGAGCAGGCCGATGAAAAAGTTCGTGTATTTGAAATAGCACAGCACGCCGATGTCGATCGTAAGGCTCAGCGCTACGAGCCATTTGCGCAGCGATTGCTTCCGGGCGGCACACAGGAAGCGGCCGATGACGTAGTCCGAGACCGACATGCCGACCAGCAGGAACAGGAACAGTCCGCTGGTTTTGTAATAGAAATAGAGCGAAAACAGCACGACATAGATCATCCGCAGCATGACCGCCCGCCGCATGAATTGGTAGAAAAAGGCGAAGCCGGCGAACAGGAACAGAAACAGCCCGCTGGAAAACAGGATCGGGTGCAGCGGATCGTAACTGAGTATTTCCGTTATTTTGTCGCAAACGGACGAAACATCGGGCATATATCTGATTTTTTCTGGGTCGCCGGAACATCGGGTAACGGCGGGCAAATTTAATATTATTTTCTACGACCGCTACCGGAGCGGAAGAAATACGAAAAGTTTTTCGATCGTTTTCCGGATTCGGACGGGAACGAAGATTCGGGAGCGGATCAATTCAGCAGAATCTTGAGTTCTCCGTTATGTTTGCGGTAGTGGTCGTAGGCTTTCATGATCGCGTCGTAGAAAAGTTTTCCCTGCAGCCGGTATCCTTCGCGCGAAAGGTGCACCCGGTCGGCGTTGGCTATTCCGAGATCGGCCCATCGGCCCATTGCTCCGTCGCCGCCCGCTGCCGCGTAGAAATCCCAGACCGGCAGCCGGTACAGCGCCGCCTGCCGCAGAATGCATTCCCGCATGGCGCAGGCGTTCGGGTTGGGTTTCCGGTAGGTGCGGCCTTTGGAACGTATCCGTCTGCAGTGTTCCATCGGAGTGGTCAGCAGCAGAACGGAAGCGGGCATGTTCCGGCGGATCGAGTCGATCAGCCGGGTGATCTGAACGTCCGCGTCGGCCGGATCGAAAGACGCGCCGTAGCTGTCGTTCGTGCCGAGCGAGACGATTACCAGATCGGGGCACAGTCCAGATGCCTGGCGGACGATCTGCGGGTTGCGGTTAATGGCGGCGTAGGTGTTGCCGTTGATGCCGAAACTGTGGTACAGGACTCCGCTGCGACCGTTTTCGAGGGAAAAACCGTAAAAAGCCGAATGGGCGAACGACGAGTCCGCGACCGAAGCGCACAACCTGATCTGTTCGACCGGCCGGCTCAGCGGGATCAGCGTCATTTCGTCGTTGTCTAGGGCGGGACAGCAAATCCCGTCGGACAGCGAATCGGGAACCGTGAGCAGCGGCGCTTCGCGGTGGTGGAATGCCCAGATGCGGTCGAACGGTTCCTTGGTTTTGATATCCAGTTCGATATGGCGGTCGTAGGTAACGATCGACATGCCCGACATGCCCGGTTCTTCGGTTGCGGCGCGCGTGATGCAGTTGCTGCGGTTCCAACTGTTCGGCGAGGTGATCGCGTAATCCGGCGGTTCGTTCGTTCCGGCCAGCTTCAGCGGGACGATCAGGCCGCGCCCCGCATTGCCGAATTCGCGTTGGAGGTTTTCACGCACTTCGTTGGGGAAAAATCCGGCCTGGATATGCGAATCGCCGATTTGCAGGATCGAGATCACGGCTGTCGTATCCTTTTTTTCGAGTGCCTCCAGTTTTTGGAAAAGGGGTTCGAGCGCTGCGACGTTACCGCCGAGGCGGTTCGAGTCGGGACAGATGATTTCCGGATAACAAGAGTCGGCCGGCTCGGCGGAATCCGCCTGCGCGCGCGCGGTAAACGCCGTGCCGCACAGCAGCAAAGTCAGGATTGTTTGCAGGTATGGTATTCCTTTGAGGATCATGGTTGTGCGAATTCGTTTGTCGTGAAGGTCGTATCTGCGTCCGCGTCTGAATCCGTTTCCGTCTCCGTTTCGATGGTTCCGGGGATCGTATCGTTCCGGTTGTAATGCAGCATCTCGTTTTTCCGGCGTTCCTCTTCGATCCGGTCCCGGCGCTGCTGCTCCGCTTCGACTCCCTGCATCCAGTTCCCGACCAGTTTCCCGGCGATGAATTTTCCGCCGGCGTAACCCAGGTGGGTGTAGTCTTTCGCCGCCCAGTTCTTGCGGACGAACTCGACCATGCTGTTTTCGCCTCCCATCGCTTCGAAAGTGTTCCAGAATGCGACGCCCGTTTCCCGGGCGGCGTTCCGCTGCGCTTCGATCATTCCCCGCACGGCGGGCATCGTGACGAATTCCCCGTCGCGTTGCGTACTGCGGTCGCAGACGCCCATGACCAGTATGCTGCTGTTCGGGAAACAGCGTTTCATGTAATTGATTACCTTTATGAAAGCCTTTTCATAGGAGCCGTAATGCAGGACGTCGGCCGACATGACGTTCAGGCCGTATTGCAGGATAATCAGGTCGTACCCGCGCATGGCGCCGATTCGCGCGTTGACTGCGGCGTTGGTTCCGAACAGGGCTAGTCCGCTGTTGCCCCGGATCGAATAGTTGTCGAGACTGACGCCGTTTTTGTTTTCGAAAACGATCCCGTAACCGATGAATCCCGCCGGATTGGCGATCCGGACTTCGAGCGAACGGATCGGGGTGTGGATGTCGATCTGCTGGACTTCCGGGCCCGGTTCGGGGTTGTAGACTTTATGGATCGTATCGTTGATCGTTACATGGATCGTCGTTCGTTCGCGGTTCGTAAAGATCAGCCGGGCGACCGACGCGCGGTCGATGTGCTTGCGGAACATGACGCCTTTCATTTGCACCGAAGCGCCTTCGTCGGGGATGCACAGGCTGCCCGATACGAAAAATTTATCTCGGTACTCTTCGGGAGCCTGCCGGGCGTTTTTTACGTCCAGCGTCGTCCAGCCGTCGAACGTGTGGCGCACCGTTCCCCGGAACTGGGCGATCGGCGACGAAAACGGCACGAATCCTACGCCCCCGCCGCCGTACAGATCTTGCAGTTGTTCCCGGATGTCGGCCGTGATGATATCTCCTTCGATGAACGAATCGCCCAGCACCGCGATCCGTACCGGGCGTTTGCCCTCTTTTTTCAACAGAGCGTCGTAGAAATGGAGCATCGACGGGCCGTCCGTTCCGAAATCTTCGAGGAATCCGATCCGTTCGACGACCGGTGCGGGAGGTTGCTCCGCCGCGCTGTCGCCGCGCTGCACCTCTGCGGATGACTCGTGTCGGGAATCGTCCCGGGTATGGGGAACCGTTGCCTGAACCGTCCGTGCGTTCGTCTGTGCCGTTTGTTTTTCTGCCTGCGAATCTGCCGCCGCCCGTGCTTCGGCCTCGAGCGCTTCTCCTTCCGCCAGAAAGGTAGTGTCGAAATAGAGATTGGTTTCCGGAATCGGTTCGTGTTCGTCCTGGATCAGATCGGACAGGATATTGATCTTTTTCAAGGTCGTTTTGCCGAAGGTGACTTTCGGAATCCGGGATATGCCCAGCAGAAAGAGGATGACAAAAACGGTGATCAGAAAGCTCCGACCCGTATAATCTTGTTTTCGATTCATAGACGCGAAGGTTCAAAACCCGTTGCGAAGTTAATAAAAATCATTCGTACGGCCCTATACGATTTCCCTTTTTCTTTCGGCCCGATCCGCCGTAAAAGCAAAAAGCGGCCCGACAGGCCGCTTTCGGTTGTCAGAGTGAGGTTTTTGCGCTTAGGCTTTTGCCTGCCCTCTTTTTTCCATCGGAATGAATTTCTTTTCGGGTCCGACGTTCCGGTAGGCCGGGCGAATGATCCGTTTGCTGTCGAAGTTCAGTTCTTCGATCCGGTGCGCGGCCCATCCGGTGATGCGGCTCATGGCGAACAGCGGGGTGAAGACTTCGCTCGGGAGCCCGATCATTTCGTAAACGAATCCGGAATAGAAGTCGACGTTCGCGCAAACTCTTTTATTTACTTTGTTTCCTTTGAAATTCATGAAGTTTTCGACGGCGCGCTCTTCGAGCAGTTCGAGGAAAGCGAACTCCTCTTCGCGGCCTTTCTCCCGGGCCAGATCGCGGGCCATCTCCTTCAGCAGCAACGCGCGGGGGTCGGAGATCGTATAAACGGCGTGTCCGATGCCGTAGATCAGCCCGCATTTGTCGTATACCTCTTTGCGTAGCATTTTCTGCAGGTAGTCGTCTATTTCGGAGACGCTTTTCCAGTTGCGGATATTTTCTTTCAGGTGGTTGAACATGCTCACGACCGCGAGGTTGGCTCCGCCGTGCAGCGGCCCTTTCAGCGACCCGATCGCCGCGGCGATCGAAGAGTAGGTATCGGTGCCCGACGAACTGGTCACGCGGACCGTAAACGTGGAGTTGTTGCCGCCGCCGTGTTCGGCATGGAGCATGAGGGCCAGATCCAGCGTCCGGGCATCCAGAGCGGTATAACCTCCTTTCAGCATGTACAGAAAATTCTCCGCGACCGAAAGGTTCTCTTTCGGGAAACGAATGTGCAGCGAACGTCCCTGGTTGCTGTGGCGCATGATGTTGTACGCGTAAGCGATGATGGTCGGGAACTTCGAGATCAGGTCCACCGACTGGCGCATCAGGTTGTTCCGCGAAGTGTCGTCGGGGTTTTCGTCGAAGGTATACATCTCCAATACGCTGCGGGCCAGGATATTCATGATGTTCTGGCCCTCCAGGTCGAGGATGTTCATTTTGGTCTTCTGGGTCAGCGGCATGCACTGGTGCACCATGTTGCTGAAAGCGGCCAGTTCTTCTTTGTCGGGAAGGTAGCCGGATAGCAATAGGAATGCGGTTTCTTCGAAGCCGAACCGTTTTTCGGCCAGAATGCCCCGAACCAGGTCTTCGACGTCGATGCCGCGGTAGATCAGCCGTCCCGGGATCGCTTTGAGTCCTCCTTCGGGCAATTTTTCGTAACCTACCACGTTTCCGATTTTAGTCAACCCGACCAGCACTCCGGAATGATCTTCGTTGCGAAGTCCCCGTTTTACGTTGTATTCGGTAAAAAGTTCGTTATCAATACGGCTGGTCGTTTTAATCGATTCCGACAATCTGCTGATTATGCATTCCTTTTCCATCTTTATCCTCCTTTATTATCAGTTCAAGCCTTGCAATTTATAAAAAATTTTTGTAATTTACTATCGCCGGAAACGATCCGGTCGTTCTTTTCGGATTTTTTCCCGATCCGGGGTCGAGGTAGCCGATACGGGAACAAGCCACAAGTAGTTATAGGGATGTCCTCCGGTCTGGAGAACCCGCAGTTTACCCGTAAAACCGGCGTCGGAAAAATGGTCGTCCGGTGTTAAAAATAGTGTACGGGATTGCCCTCGATGGCCGAGAGCAGGTTGTTCGCCAGCGAGCTGGCGCCGATCCGGAAACGTTCCGGCGTAAGCCACTCCTCGCCCAGGATTTCCTGTACGATCGTGTAGTAAAGCGCAGCGTCTTCCGGGGTCGAAATTCCTCCGGCCGCTTTGAATCCCACCTTGCGTCCGGTTTGTGCGGCGAACAGCCTGATGGCTTCGCACATCACTACCGCCGCTTCGGGAGTCGCGGCGACCGAAGCCTTGCCGGTCGAGGTTTTGATGAAATCGGCTCCGGCGAGCATGGCGATCACGGCGGCCCGGTGGATCAGTTCCGGCTCGGCCAGGATGCCCGATTCGAGGATCACTTTCAGGGTGATCTCGTCGCCGATCTCCTTGCGGAGCGTTTCGATTTCGTTGCCCATCAGGTCGTATTCGCCGTTGAGAAACTCTCCGATGCTGATAACGACGTCGATTTCGTCGGCGCCGTTCTCGACGGCCATCGCCGTTTCGAGCATTTTGACCTCCAAGTAAGTCTGCGAAGCGGGGAATCCTCCCGTTACGCTGGTGATCGTCATTTTGGAGTCGCTGATAACCAGGCCTGCCGTTTCGACGAAAGCCGGGTAGATACATACCGATGCGACGCCCGGGATTCCGGAGAAACGATTCGGAAATTCGACGGCTTTCGTGACGAACCGTTCGATCCGCTCGTGCGAATCGGTGCTGTTCAGCGAAGTCAGGTCGATGAAACCGAAACAGCGTTTATAGACCTCCGTATTCCGGTTCTTTTCCGCGAGGGGACGGATACCGGCAACGATTTTATCGACCTGTCCGGCCGGGAGTCCGGCGCCGAACTTTTTCAGATTATTGCTGTATTCCATCTTCGGGGCGGTTAAAAGGTTTCCTTTGCAAAGATACGCATTTTCCGGCGATTTTTCAATAGTTTCCGGGGGGAGGAATCGGTTTGGCCGCATTCCGCCGGGTCGGAAGGACGGGGCGGCTTTCCGACGGAATTTCCGAAGAACGGTAAGATTTTCCGGGCCGGCAGGATAATTTGCGGTACGGAGAAATAAAGTCGGGCCGTTCGATGCGGAGCGGTCCGGCGTACGTAAACGGGTATGAAAACGGTCGTTTCCGCCGTTTCGAGCAAAATTGCGGCGCGAAAAACGAACGGCCGCGCGGCGATTACAAAATAAACGACAGCCCGACGTTGATCTGCTGAACCCGGGGGCCTTTGCCGTCTTTGAAGAGCGTGGAGCGGTAATATGTCGCCGAGATGGCGAAATGGTTGTAGCCGATGTTGAGGGTGTAGCCGTAATGGAAATTACGCAGTCCGAAATTGCTGTGGTTCTTGAATTTGCCGCTCAGCCGCGGGTCGGAGGCTTTGATTTTGGAGTGCGTCCCCATTCGCCATCCGCCGACCATGCCGGCGTTGATAAAGAAGTCGTTGCGGCGCCCCATCTGGAATTCGACCAGTAGCGGAACATTCAGGTAGCAGGTGTATAGTTTCGATTTGCTCAACCGGATGTGTTGTTCTTCGTATTGATAGTCGGGGACGGTGACGCCGTTTTCCTGTTTCAGCGCGATGTTGTTGTCGAAACGGAAGTTATTGAATTCGACGCCGATCCCGGTCAGCAAGCCTACGTGCCTGCTTTTCAGTAGCGTATAGTCGATTGGATTCAGCGTGACTCCGATCGATTTGGCGCTTTGGGACAGGTATTGCGCGTCGTCCGGAAGCTGCATGTCTCCGAGGTTGGTGATCAGGCCGCTGTAATGGATGCCGATCCCGGCCCAGTGGCCGTCGTTCCACAGCAGTTTGCTGTGACGATCCGAGTTCGATTTTTGGGAAAAGTTATTGACCGCGACGACGAGCTTGCTTTGGTTCGATCTGCTTTTCGATCTGTCGGGGCGTCCCTCTTCCAGGACGAACGTTTCGCGTTTCTGGGAGACGGTATCCGTGTTTTGCGCCTGTGCCGGACAGATGATATAACCGATGAACAGCGTCGAGAGTAGCGCTTTTTTAATCATGAGCTTCCGTTTTTTGTATTTTGTTGCCGATCCGTAGGATGGATGCAATTTCGATTCCGTGTTCGTTTTCGGTTCGGTAAGTTTTGATCGGAATGATCGGATCGAACGGGGCGAACAGCGAAATCAGGTTGAATTTTTTGGGTTCGGCGCTCTTTTCCGCGCCGGCCTGCGTCTTTGCGCCCGGAGTTCCGGAGATTTCCGCGCCGGTCTTGAGCGCCGCCAGGGCGATCGGTTCGCTCGTCGGCGCGATCAGTTGCGGTTCGCTGCCGATCAGCTCCGACAACGGCTGAATGCGCTCGGGCTGTACGGCCTGGGCGTTCGTCCGGGACGTTGTCGGGACGTTGGTCCGGAGGGCGATGCGGTTGCCGGACGCGGCTCGTTGCGGTACGGCGGCGGCCAGTTGCGGGATGTCTTGTTTCTCTTCGCTGCCGCCCGCGCTTTCCGAAGCGGTCCATTCGTCCTGTTCGGCCGGAAGCTCTTCGCGGAAAACCTCTTTCGCCCGGTCGGCGAGCAACTGCTCCTTCTGCGACGAATGGCTGTCGACCAGCGTAAACAGTCCGATCAGCAGCGATGCCGCCGCCGCTCCGCCCAGAAACGACGTGATCCGGCCGAAGCTCATTGTTTTTCCTCCCCGCAACAGGGAGCGTTTGTCGGGGTAAACGATCTGTTCGGCGACCATTACCGGCATGTCGTCCTGCAAAGACGCGATTTCGCGGGCTATGTCCGCATGCCGGGTAAGGAAGGATTCGAACGAGGCGCGCTCCTCCCTGCTCAGATTACCTTCGATGTAATCCAAGGCCCATTCCTGGTAATTATCCGGACCGATTTTCATTACAAAATATTATTTATGTCTCCAATGTTCTTTTTCAATGCCACCCGCGCCCTGAAAATGTAGACTTTCACCTGCGCTTCGGTCAGATGGGTCATTTCCGCCATCTCCCGGTAGCTGTATCCTTCGTAATCCCGCAACAGGATCAGGGATTTCTGCATCGGCGGGAGTTCGTTCAAATAGTGTTCGAGCATTTCCCGTGCGTTGTTATATTCTCTTTCCGCCGGGGAGTGTCGGTTTTTCAGCAAGGTTTCGTCGCCGGTGTAACGCTTTTCGAGACGAACATGATCTACGATCAGCCGGTACGCTATGGTAAAAAGATAGGACTTCTCTTTTCCTTCGATGACGGCTTCCCGGTTTTCCCACAACCTCAGAAAACTCTCCTGGACAATATCTTTCGCCTGCTCGTCATTGCGTAATGATTTCAGTATGAAACGGTATAAATTATCGGAATATTGTCTGACACATTTATCGTATTCAGAAACTGTCATTAAGTCCGGTATTTGTCATTACAACGTATTTTCAGCGCAAAAGTTACAGTCGTTCCGCGTTAAATCAGCCGATTCCCGTAATCGTGTATTCGATCTCCTTGAAGAGATACCGGTGCATTTGTCCGTCGCGGTGTCTGACCTCCAATTCGCCGGTCGGAAGAACGCCGCAGATCGTCCCCTCGAAACGGACTTTCGTCCGTCCGTCCACAAACGAATGCGTCTCGCCGAGGCGGTAAAGCCTGGCGGCGTAGTCCGTATCCATCGCCGCGTACCGTTGTTGCTGCAACTGCCCGTAGCGGAAACTCATTTTTTCGTAAAATAGTCTAAAAACTTCCGCCCTGTCCAGCTTCCGGCCCGCGGCGACTGCGAGCGATGTCGGATTCGGCAAGGCCGGATCGAATTCGGTTTGGTTGACGTTGATCCCGATTCCCACGACCGAACGGGAAAGAAAATTTCCCGCCAAATCGTTTTCGATCAAAATGCCGGCCACTTTCCGTCCGTCGATGTAGATGTCGTTCGGCCATTTGACCTGCGGCCGGACGCCGAAGCTTTCCACCGTGTCGCATACGGCCAGCGATACGGCTTTCGACAGGTAAAATTGCTGCGCGGTTTCCAGGAATCCGGGGCACAGTACGACCGAGAAAGTCAGGTTCGCTCCGGCGGAGCTGCTCCAACTGTTCCCGCGCTGTCCGCGTCCGCGGCTTTGCCGTTCGGCGATAACGACCGCTCCGGCGTCGTAGCGCGGGTCGCGGGCGACGTCGTTCGTCGACGTCGTTTCGTCGAGGTAGGCGAGCGTGAATCCGACCTGCCCGGCGAATCGTTCGAGTTCCTGTTTTATTCCCATGATCGGTTATACGGATACATTGAATTCCCGCAGGGCGTCGTTCAGCGTCGTTTTCAGGTCGGTCGAGGCTTTGCGCTGCCCGATGATCAGCGCGCACGGAACCTGGTAAGTTCCGGCGGGGAACTGCTTCGTGTACGAACCGGGGATTACGACCGAGCGGGGCGGAACGTACCCTTTGTAAATTTTCGGTTCCCGACCCGTCACGTCGATGATCTTGGTCGAACCGGTAATCACCACGTTGGCGCCGAGCACCGCTTCGCGGCAGATATGGGCCCCTTCGACGACGATGCAGCGGCTGCCGACGAAACAGTTGTCCTCGATAATCACCGGGGCCGCCTGTACGGGTTCCAGCACGCCGCCGATCCCTACGCCGCCGCTCAGGTGGACGCGTTTGCCGATCTGGGCGCACGAACCCACGGTCACCCACGTATCGACCATCGTCCCTTCATCGACGTAAGCGCCGATGTTGACGTACGACGGCATCATGATTACGCCGGGGGCCAGGTAGGCTCCGTAACGGGCCGTAGCCTGCGGTACGACGCGGACGCCCAGTTCGCGGTATCCGGTTTTCAGTTTCAGTTTGTCGTGAAACTCCAGCGGGCCGGCTTCGATCACTTCGATCTGCTGGATCGGGAAGTAGAGGATGACCGCTTTTTTGACCCATTCGTTCACCTGCCACGTTCCGTCGGCGAGCGGTTCCGCCGTCCGCAGCTTTCCTTTGTCGAGCAGGTCGATCGCGTCGCGGATCGCCTGTTTGACGCGCTCGTCGCCGAGCAATTCCCGGTTATCCCAAGCTTTTTCTACCGTTTTTTTCAATTCTTCGCACATATCCGTTCTCCGTTAAGGTATGATCGCAAAGTTAAAAAAATCTGTCGGATTCCGGGAAACAATCCCTATTTTTGTGCACTGCCCGTCCCTTGGGGCGGACGGCGGAACGATTCAGATATGAGAACGATAGAACTGACCTATCCCGTTGCCCGGCGGGACGATACGACGGACGATTATTTCGGAACCGAAGTGGCCGATCCCTACCGCTGGCTCGAAGACGACCGTTCGGACGAAACCGTCCGCTGGGTGGCGGCCGAGAACGAAGTGACCCGCCGCTACCTGTCGCAGTTTCCGGAACGCGACCGGATCGCCGCCCGGCTGGCCGAATTGTGGGATTATCCGAAGTACGGGATTCCGGAACGCCACGGCGATTCCCGTTTTTTCTTTGAAAACGACGGGTTGCGGAACCAAAGCGTTTTGTACCGGCAGCGGGACGGGAAGGGCCCCGAGGTATTCCTCGATCCGAATACGCTGTCGGAAGAAGGTACGGTCGCGCTGACCGGCGTGTCGTTCTCGCGGGATAATCGTTACATGGCTTTTTCGGCGGCCGAATCGGGTTCGGATTGGGTGGAGCTTCGCATAAAGGAGCTCGCTACGGGAGACCTGCTGCCCGACCGCATCCGTTGGGTCAAATTCTCCGGAGCCGTATGGAGCGGAGACGGGTTTTATTACAGCGGGTACGACCGGCCGGCTCCGGAAAAGGCGCTGTCGGCCTGCAACCACTCTCAAAAAGTGTTTTTTCACCGGATCGGGACCGATCAGTCGGCCGACCGCACGATATATTGCGACGAAGAGCATCCGCTGCGCTACCTGACTGCGGCGGTTAGCCGGGACGACCGGCAGCTCTTCGTTACGGTCGCCGAGGGAACCTGCGGCAACGAAGTGCTGTACCGCGACCTTTCGCGGCACGACCGGACGTTTCGCAAGCTGTTCTTCGGGTTTACCGGCGATTATGCGCTGGTTTATGCGCAAGACGACCGGGCGATTTTCCATACGAACCAGGGAGCGCCGAACGGTCGGCTGTTGCAGGTGGATTTCAGCGCCGGTTATCCGGAGATCACCGAACTGTTGGCCGCATCCGATCGGCAGTTGGTCGCGGCGTCCGTGGCCGGCGGGGCGTTGTTCGCGCATTACCTCGATCGCGCGCACAGCGCCGTCGTGCAGTACGACCTGGGAGGCCGGCCGGTGCGGGAGGTGCGGTTGCCCGGCATTGGGACGGTAACCGGTTTCAGCGGCGGAGACGTTCCGTCCGAGATATTTTATGCTTACGCTTCGTTCACGCAACCGCCGGCCGTTTACCGCTACGATCCGGCGACCGGGGCTTCCGAGCCGTACCGGATTTCGCCGGTGAAGTTTTCCCCGGAGGAATTCGTCGTCGAACGGCACGAATACGAGAGCCGGGACGGAACGCGCGTTCCGATGTTCCTGGCGCACCGCAAAGAGCTGGAACGGAACGGAGAGAATCCCGTTTACCTGTACGGATACGGCGGTTTCAACATCAATCTGACGCCGGGTTTCTCGCCGTTGGCGGTGCTGTTGATGGAGCAGGGCGGCATTTATGCGGTGGCGAACCTGCGCGGCGGCGGCGAGTTCGGGGAACGGTGGCACCGGGCGGGTATGCTTTCCGCTAAGCAGAACGTGTTCGACGACTTTATCGCGGCCGCCGAATACTTGATCGACCGGAAATACACCGCTCCGCATAAGTTGGCGATCGCCGGCGGTTCGAACGGCGGCCTGCTCGTCGGCGCCTGCATGGTGCAGCGGCCCGACCTCTTTGCCGTGGCGCTTCCGGCCGTCGGCGTGATGGACATGTTGCGCTACCATAAGTTTACCGTCGGTTGGGGCTGGGTCGTGGAGTACGGCAGCAGCGACCGCCCGGCCGATTTCGAATACCTGTACCGTTATTCGCCGTTGCACAATATCCGGCCGGGGACGTGTTATCCGGCTACGCTGGTCACGACCGCCGATCACGACGACCGGGTGGTGCCGGCGCACTCGTTCAAGTTCGCCGCGACGTTGCAGGCCGCGCAGGGATGCGACCGGCCGGTGCTGATCCGGATCGATACCGCCGCCGGGCATGGCCTCGGCAAGCCCACCGCGAAAAGGATCGACGAACAGGCGGATGTGCTCGTTTTCCTGTTCCGGAATACCGGTACGGAGGTAAAATGAACGGGGAGTTCCGGTATCGTCGCCGGAACTCCCCGTTGTCGTTCGTATCGAAATCCTACATCATTTCGACCCAGCTCATGAAAGGGAACGGTTTTTTCTCGGACTTCATCGCGTTTTTGAAATATTTGATCGTGCGTACCAATCCTTCTTCGATCGGCACCAGCGGTTCCCAGCCCAGCCTCTGGCGGGCATAGCGGATGTCGGGGATCGCATGCTGGACGGAATCGGCCGTTAGGTTCAAGCGCACCGTTTTAGACGAGCTGCCGGTCAGGTTCACCACGTCTTCGGCCAATGCGTCGATTCGCATCGGGTCGATTCCGCCGATGTTGATCGGTTTCGACAGGTTGCCGTCGGTTCCCATCATCCGTACCAACGCTTCGACCGCGTCGTCGATGTACAGGAAGCAGCGCGTCTGCGTTCCGTTGCCGCGGATCGTGATGTTTTCGCCGTAAAGGGCGTTGCGGATAAATCCGGAGATCACTTTGCCGTCGTTCAACGCCATACGCGGGCCGTAAACGTTGAACAGCCGGGCGATCCGCGTGTCGACGCCGTACTGGTTGTGGTAGGCCGTAAAAAGCGATTCTGCGGCGCGTTTGCCCTCTTCGTAAGCGCTGTGTTCGCCGACCGGGTTCACGTTGCCGCGGAACTCTTCCGGGACGGGGCCCGACTGGATCAGGCCGTATACTTTCGAGGAGGAGGCGTGTACGATGCGGGCCCGCATCCGCTTGGCCACTTCGAGCACGTTGATCGATCCGACGAGCGAGGTTTTCAGCGCCATCACCGGATCGTGCATGTAATAGACCGGCGCCGACGGGCAGGCCAGGTTGTAGATGCAGTCGACCTCTTCGAAGTAGGGGAATGTGATGTCGTGCCGGATCAGGTGGAACTGCGGGTTGTGCAGCAGGTGTTCCACGTTCTGGCGGTTGCCCGTGACGAAATTGTCCACCGCGACCACTTCGTGCCCGTCCGCCAGCAGACGTTCGCACAGGTGGCTGCCGATGAAACCGGCTCCGCCGGTAACGAGTATCTTTTTTTTCATGATTGCATAAAATGTTTAAAACGGATTAAGCAAGAACCGTTCCAAGAGATTTTGTGGATTTGCGAAGATGGCCGTTCGGCAGACGTTTGTAATGCAATATGTTGTTGTACATCATATTGATTGGCATCGATTCGGGTTTTATAGCCCGCTACTCCCGATCGTAGCCGTAATTTTTGAACAATGGTCGAAATAACGAAAAGCGTTTTACCCGAACGGTAAAACGCTTTTCGTTTCGGATGCCGGATCGACTCCGGCAAATAATGCGAGAAAGCTTAATCTTTCAGTTTGGCGGAAAGGAATTCGCGGTTCAACCGGGCGATGTGGGCGATCGAGATCCCTTTCGGACATTCCGCTTCGCAGGCGCCGGTGTTGGTGCAGGCCCCGAATCCGAGTTCGTCCATCTTAGCGACCATCGCTTTGGCGCGGCGGGCCGCTTCGACGCGGCCCTGCGGCAGCTTGGCCAGCGACGAAACGCGGGCGGCGACGAACAGCATCGCGGAACCGTTCTTGCAGGTGGCTACGCAGGCGCCGCAACCGATGCAGGCGGCCGCGTCCATGCTTTCGTCGGCATCCGGTTTCGGGATCGGAATCGTGTTGGCATCGGGCACGCCGCCGGTATTGACCGAAATGAAACCGCCGGCCTGCAGGATCTTGTCGTAGGCGCTACGGTCTACGGCCAAGTCCTTGATTACCGGGAAAGCGCGCGAACGCCACGGTTCGATCGTGATGGTATCCCCGTCCTTGAACTTGCGCATGTGCAACTGGCAGGTGGTGATGTCGGTATCGGGTCCGTGCGCATGACCGTTGATGTGCAACGAGCACATGCCGCAGATGCCTTCGCGGCAGTCATGGTCGAACACGACGGGTTCTTCGTTGTTCTGGATCAGCTTGTTGTTGAGGATATCCAGCATTTCCAGAAACGAGGTGTCGGGGGAGATGTTTTCAACGGTATAGTCGACGAACTTCCCCTGCGCGTGGGCGTTTTGCTGACGCCATATCTTTAATTTCAAATTCATTGTCTTAACGTTTTACCTGTTTGACTCAATTAATCCTTGTAGTTGCGCTGGGCCAGATGCACGGTTTCGAATGCCAGCGGTTCTTTGACCAGTTCCGGTTCCTTGTCCTTGCCGGTATATTCCCATGCAGCCACGTATACGTAGTGTTCGTCGTCGCGCAGCGCTTCGCCTTCCGGGGTCTGGTACTCCACGCGGAAGTGACCGCCGCAGGATTCGTTCCGGTTCAGGGCGTCGCGGGCCATCAGTTCGCCCAGTTCGAGGAAGTCGGCCAGACGAACGGCCTTCTCGAGTTCCTGGTTGAACTCTTTGTCGGTTCCCGGCACGCGGACGTTCGCCCAGAACGACTTGCGCAGCGCCTGAATTTCGACGATCGCTTTTTCGAGGCTCTCCTTGCTGCGGGCCATGCCGACGTTTTCCCACATGATGTGTCCCAGCTTTTTGTGCAGGTCGTCCACCGTCTCTTTACCCTGGATCGACAGCAACTTGGCGATCTTTTCGCGGACGCCTTTTTCGGCTACCTCGAATTCGGGCAGGTCGGTCTTTATTTTCGGAGTCTGAATTTCGTGCGACAGGTAGTCGCCGATCGTATACGGCAGTACGAAATAGCCGTCGGCCAAACCCTGCATCAGCGCCGATGCGCCCAGACGGTTCGCGCCGTGGTCGGAGAAGTTGGCCTCGCCGATCGCATACAGGCCGGGGATCGTGGTCATCAAGTTGTAATCCACCCAGATACCGCCCATCGTATAGTGCACGGCCGGATAGATCGTCATCGGTTCTTTGTAAGGATTGACGTCGGTGATCTTTTCGTACATCTGGAACAGGTTGCCGTAACGTTCGCGGATCGTCTGTTCGCCGAGGCGGTTGATTGCGGTCGAGAAGTCGAGGAATACGGCCAAGCCGGTCTCGTTGACCCCGAAGCCGGCGTCGCAGCGTTCTTTGGCGGCGCGCGACGCCACGTCGCGCGGCACGAGATTCCCGAAGGCCGGGTAACGGCGTTCGAGGTAATAGTCGCGGTCTTCTTCCGGGATCTGCGAAGGTTTCAGTTTCTTCGCGCGGATCTTTTCGACGTCCTCTTTTTTCTTCGGAACCCAAATGCGGCCGTCGTTGCGCAGCGATTCGGACATCAGCGTCAGTTTCGATTGTTGCGTTCCGTGTACCGGGATACAGGTCGGGTGAATCTGCGTGAAACACGGGTTTGCGAATACGGCGCCTTTCTTATAGCACTGCCATGCGGCCGAACCGTTCGAGTTCATTGCGTTGGTAGACAGGAAGAAAACGTTTCCGTAACCGCCGGTGGCGATCACTACGGCATGCGCGCCGAATCGCTCGATTTCGCCGGTTACCACGTTGCGCGTGATGATACCGCGGGCTTTGCCGTCTACGATGACCAGGTCGAGCATCTCGTGACGCGGGTAGCTTTTCACGCTGCCTTTGGCGATCTGGCGGTTCAGCGCGGCGTAAGCGCCGAGCAGCAACTGCTGTCCGGTCTGGCCGCGGGCGTAAAACGTACGCGAAACCTGCGCGCCGCCGAACGAACGGTTGTCGAGCAGTCCGCCGTAATCGCGGGCGAACGGAACGCCCTGTGCGACGCACTGGTCGATGATATGATTCGATACCTCGGCCAGACGGTATACGTTGGCTTCGCGGGCGCGGTAGTCGCCGCCCTTGATCGTATCGTAAAAAAGACGGTATACCGAGTCGTTGTCGTTCTGGTAGTTCTTGGCGGCGTTGATGCCTCCCTGCGCGGCGATGCTGTGCGCGCGGCGCGGGGAGTCGCTGATGCAGAATACCTTTACGTTATATCCGAGTTCGCCGAGCGAAGCGGCTGCGGATGCGCCGCCCAGTCCGGTACCCACTACGATAATGTCGAGTTTTCTCTTATTGGCGGGGCTGACCACTTTGATTTCAGCCTTATGCTTGCTCCATTTGTCGGCCAGCGGGCCCTGCGGAGCTTTCGATTCTAACTTTACCATATCTTATTTTTTGTTTTTTTATTTCTAATTGGTGCAATCAAATTAGTAGCAGAACCCGCCGCACAGGCTGCGCAGGTAGAAAACGACTACGACCAGAGCGAAACCGAGGAAAACGACGGTCGCAAAGACGTTGGCCAGGCATTTGAGGCGTTTCATCCAGATCTGGTTGTCCCATCCGATCGTCTGGAAGGCGCTCCAGAAACCGTGCGTCAGGTGGAACCAGATGGCCAGGAACCAGATCAGATAGATCAGGCAGTAGACCGGGTTGCTGAACAGGTCGGCGATGTAAGCCGCTCCGTCGGTCGGCCCGAACGCTCCGAGCGAGTGGTCTCCGATGATTTCGGCGAACTGCATGTTATACCAGAAGTTGTAAAGGTGCAGCAGCAATCCCAATACGACGACGAGTCCCAGCACGAACATGTTCCGCGAAGCCCAGGTTACCGATTTCGGCGTAGCTTCCACGGCATAGCGCTGCGTGCCCCTCGAACTGCGGTTGTGCAGCGTCAGGATCGATGCATAGATGATATGCACCACGAAACCGGCGGCCAGGATCAGCGTCCCGGCGAGTGCGTACCAGTTCGCTCCCAGAAATTCACAGATCGCATTGTAGGCCTCGGTGGAAAATACGGCTGCAATGTTCATCGACATGTGGAACAACAGGAACAGGATCAGAAAAAGACCTGAGATGCTCATAATCAGTTTCCGTCCGATTGTAGATGTAAACAGATTGCCCATAAGTAAAATGAAATTTAGTGATTTTGGTTATTTACGCATTTCGTGTACTTCCGAAAAAACAGAGTACAAAGTTATCCCATTGTTTTTTAAATAACAATCTTTTGACGGAATATTCTGTCCGGAGTTTTAATTTTTTTGAAAAAAACGGTATCTTCGGATTCCGTTTTTAAACCGGATTTGGAGTATGGAGTCGAAGAGTGCGTTACGCCGGATCGTTCGCGATCGCGGAGAACTGTACGACGGGCGGACGCGAGCCGCGATGTCGCAGCGGGTCATGGAAGCCGTCGGCCGTTTCCCGCCGTTCGCCGATGCCGCGAGCGTGGCGCTTTATTGGTCGCTGCCTGCGGAGGTAGATACACATGCTTTCGTCGAAAAATGGGCCGTCCGCAAAAAGGTTTACCTTCCGGTAATGCGAGGCGACGGACTGTCGCTCAGGAAGTTTACCGGCAGAAACGAACTGCGGGAGGCCCGTTTCGGGATCAGGGAGCCGGTCGGGGAGGAAGAGACCTGCCTGCGGCGGATCGACCTGATCGTGGTTCCGGCCATGGGGTACGATCCGTACGGAAACCGTCTCGGGCACGGCAAAGGATTCTACGATCGGTTGCTGACGCGCGAAGGACCGCTGAAAATCGGCGTTTGTTTCGAATACCAGTTTTTCGAGCATGTTCCCGCCGATGCGCACGACGTGCCGGTCGACTGGGTCGTATGCGGGTCGGAACGGGAGGCGCGCTGGTACCGGGACGGCGCTTTACGGTCTTTATAATTCGTTCGTATCCCGCGAAATTCGGAAACCGTTCGCAAAAATCCGCTATCTTTGCATTCGGTACGCCGTCGAAAAAACTTAAATGCGAATCATGATGGATGGGAAAACTTATATAGTCCGGTCGCTGAAATACCTCGTGTGGCTGTTGTTGCTTTTTACGCTGGTCTTCACGCTGATGCTGGCGACCGGGACGTCGCGAGCGGATGCCGGGCGCGATCTGGCCGAACTGTTCGGGTCGCAGCGGGGACGGCTGATGTTGGCTGTGATCGTCGTCGTGGCGGCTTTTTATCCGAAATTCGGGTTTGCCCGGCGGACGGTGGCGGCCGATTTTACCGGTGACCGGGAGTTGATTCTCAGTACGTTCCGGGCAAACGGTTTTTCGCTGGTTCGGGAACAGGACGGGACGATGGTCTTCCGGGCTTCGTCGCCGCTGAAAAGGGCTTTGCTGCTGTGGGAAGACCGGATCGCCGTAACCGATGCGGGCGGTTCCGTCGTGTTGGACGGCATTCGCAAGGAGGTCGTGAAAGCGGAGTTCCGGCTCCGGTCGCACATCGAAAACTGACCGGTTTTCGGAAATGCGTAAAGATTTGGTTGTAAATAATATGATTCGTATTCCCGCTTTGGGGATAAAAAAATGAGCGGACGGGGCATACCGCTTTGTTTTTTACGAACGTTAGATAAGGAAATGTTATAAAAATGGAAAGAGTGTATAAGCGACTCAAATATGTGTTGGCGATCGGTGCGATCGTGGCGGCAGCGGGATTTTCGCTGGCTGCGTCGCGTCCCGATTTCGCGCTCGGACGGAATATCCAGATCCTGTTCAACATGTTCCGCGAGGTCAGTCTCTCCTATGTCGATTCGGTCGATACGGACAAACTGCTCGAGGACGCTGCGGCCGGCATGGTCGAGAACCTGGACCCTTACACCGAACTGATTCCGGAGAATAAAATGGCCGATTTCGAAATACAGACGACCGGCAAGTACGGCGGTATCGGGGCCCTGATCCGCAAGAGCGGCGATTACGTGGCGATCGCCCAGCCGTACGAGGGTTTTCCGGCCGATAAGGCGGGGCTGGTTATCGGAGACAAGCTGTTGGCCGTCGACGGCGAGAACCTGAAAGGGTACGACGTTTCGAAAGTTAGCGAATTGTTGAAAGGAACGCCCGGCACTTCGATGAAACTGACCGTCGAGAAACTGCTGACGGGCAATCCGGTCGATGTTTCGGTCAAGCGGGAGCGGATCGTGATCTCAGGGGTACCTTATTACGGCGTGATCGACGGCGATGTGGGTTATATCTTGCACGACGATTTCTCGGAGGATTGCAGCGACGATATGCGGACCGCTTTCGAGAAACTGAAAAAACAGGGGATCACTTCGCTGATCATCGACCTGCGGGGCAATGGCGGCGGCATTTTGCAGGAAGCCGTGAAGATTCTTTCGATGTTCGTGCCCAAAGGCACCGAAGTCGTGTCGATGCACGGCCGCACGAAATCATCCGACGCGACGTTCGTGACGCAAGCCGAACCGCTCGATACGCAAATTCCGATCGCCGTGCTGGTGAACAGTATGACGGCCTCTGCCGCCGAGATCGTGTCGGGAGCGTTGCAGGATCTCGACCGTGCCGTGCTGGTCGGACAGCGGACGTTCGGCAAAGGATTGGTGCAGACTCCGCGTCCGCTGGGGTACAACGCTTTCCTGAAAGTGACTACCGCGAAATATTACATTCCCAGCGGCCGTTGTATCCAGGCGATCGATTATACGCACCGCAACGACGACGGCAGCGTGGGGCTGGTGCCGGATTCGTTGATTCGGGAGTACGAGACCGCCGCCGGGCGGAAAGTGTACGACGGGGGCGGCGTAATGCCGGACGTCCGTCTCGACCCGGTCTATACCAGCCGTTTCACGATGGCGCTTTACGGCAAAGGATATATCGAGGATTTCGCGAACGATTACTACAAACGGCACCGCGAAGGCGTGGATGCGGATACGTTCGAATTGCCGGACGGGGAATACGGTCTTTTCGTCGCTTTCATGCAGGACAAGGAGATGGATTTCGAGTCGGAAACTCAGGAAGCCGTCAAAGATCTGCGTAAGAAAGCCGAGCGGGAAAAATACCTCGACCGAATCTCCGGCGAACTCGACGCGATCGGCGAAAAACTGAAAGACGATAAAAATACCGACCTCGAATTGTTTGGCGACGAGATTCGTAAGCTGATCGGCGACGAGATTATCTTGCGTTACCATTACGAGACCGGAGTCGCCCGTCATACGGCGCTGCACGATCCGGAAGTACGACAGGCCGTCGAAGTGCTGAAAGACCAAAACCGTTACCGGCAGATCGTGACTTCGCAGGATACTCCGCGCAAGTAGCTTTCCGGGACGATTCGCAAAACACAGGGGACATCGGGTTCCCGTAAAACTATGAAAAAAAGAGCGCTGCATAAGATGCTTTCTTTTCGGAGCCGGGTGGTCATCATCGTTCTGGGGATGGTGATCGGGATCTCGTCGCTGTTGTTCACCAACGACATGGCGCGCCAGCTCCGGGAGAAAGAACAGAACGAGGTGGCGATCTGGGCGGCGGCCTTCCGCGAGCTGGGGGCCGACCCGGGGAACCCCCTGTTGCTGTCGATCATCACCACGCGCAACAACATTCCGTTCATTCTGACCGACGGGGCGTTGCGGGTGGAGTATTCGCATCTGATTCCCGATTACATCCTGAATCATCCGAACCTGTTGCGCGACAAGCTCGACCAGATGACGAAGGTCAATCCGCACCTGAAGGTGCAGACGCTGTACAACGAGACGCTGTATATCTTTTTCGACGAATCCCGGCTGCTCAAGACGCTGGTCTATTTCCCGTACATCCAGTTGCTGGTGATCATCGTGTTTGTCGTGTTCGGATACATCACGTTCCGTTCGACGAAGCAGGACGAGCAGAACCGCGTCTGGATCGGGCTGGCGAAGGAGACGGCCCACCAGTTGGGTACGCCGACCTCTTCGCTGCTCGGGTGGCTCGAATACCTGAAAACCCAGAACATCGACCAGACCGCCATCGACGAGATGGGCAAGGATATCGTCCGGCTGACCAAGGTGGTCGACCGGTTCTCGAAAATCGGGGCCGCGACTCCGCTCAGCGAAGGGGTGATCAACGAGATCGTCGGCAACAGCGTGATCTATTTCCGCACGCGCGTACCGAAGAACGTCACGCTGACCTATAACGGGCTGGCGATGGCTCAGCAAAAGGCGATGATCAACGAAGCGCTTTTCGAATGGGTGATCGAAAATCTGTTGAAAAACGCGATGGACGCTTTGTCGGGAACCGGGACGATCGACGTCAAACTCTCCAGCGACGCCAACTGGATTTACGTCGATGTCCGGGACAGCGGCAAGGGGATCGCGAAGGGGAATTTCAAACGGATCTTCGAACCCGGTTTTACGACCAAAACGCGCGGTTGGGGGCTCGGACTTTCGCTCAGCAAACGGATTATCGACGGATACCACGGCGGTAAGATCTTCGTGCTCGATTCCGAGATCGACAAAGGAACGACCATCCGCATCGCCCTGAAAAAAATCTATTCATAGACCGGTATGATGGAGTCCCGCTACGTTACCGATTGCGACTGTTACCTTCCGGAAATCGAGCCGCTCGAAGGGGCGAGCGTTCCTTCGCAGGCCGATATTTTCGGCGTGTCGGGGACAGTGGCCGAACGGCCGGACGGGTACGATCCTTTGGCGCTGCCCGCCCTGCAGCCGCACCTGACGGACAGTTATGCTTACCAGGGAGTCGTGCTGGCCGTGTTCATGGTTTTCTGTTACCTGATCCACAGCTACCGGAGCAGTATCGGGATCGTGTTCAAGATCCTGACCGGGCGGGTTTCATCTGACAAGGTTTACGACGAGTATCCGTTGTTTTTCCGCAAGTTCCTGTCATGGACGGCTCTGTGGGGGATGCTGCTGATCGGCGGGCTGTTGATTCGCTACGGCGGACTGTACGGCGTCGAGGGGTGGTTGCCCCGGCAAATCCCTTTTGCGACCGACCTGGCCTGCCTGGCCGTGCTGTTTGCCGCCGCCGCCGTTGCGGTTTACCGCAAGATCGTGACGCGGATCATCGGCGGAGTGATCCGGAACGATCTTTTTTTTGAGAAACTCCGGTTCACGATCCGTATTTTTTCGTCGTTTATATATATCCTGCTGACTCCTCTTTTTTTGGTCGTAGCGCTCACCGAAGGCCCCGGAATCGACCGGCTACTGCACGGTACCGCCGTTTTCGCCGCTGCGCTCTATCTGCTGTATTTGGCGAAAAGTTATCGTTTCTTTGTGGCGCGGGATGTTTCAATTCTGCAATGGATTTTGTACCTTTGTGCCGTCGAATTGTTTCCGATAAGCTTTTTCGTGCTTGTTGTAGCCAGAAATTGCTGAGTGTTTTTCCGAGGAGGAGGAGCAGTTCCGTCTCACGGCGGAGTTATCAGAAGAAGCTAACTATAAACAAGTTATTGTTTTGAAAATTAAAAATGTTTTAGTCTCGCAACCGGCTCCGGTCATCGCCGAGAAATCTCCCTTTCATGAGATCGTGCTCAAGCACCGCGTGAATGTGGAATTCCATCCGTTCATTAAGCTGGAGGGGGTCTCCCTGAAAGAGTTCCGCAGCCAGCGGGTGGATATCCTGGCGCATACGGCTGTTATTTTCACGAGCCGCGTTACGATCGATAATTTCTTTCGGATTTGCGAGGAAGCCCGCGTTACGATTCCCGAAACCATGAAATATTTCTGCAATACGGAGGCGATCGCCCTGTACTTGCAAAAATATATCGTTTACCGCAAGCGGAAAATCTTCTTTGCCGAAGGGACTTTCTCTTCGCTGGTCGAACTGATCGCCAAGCACAAGGACGAGAAATTCCTGCTGACGCTTTCCGAGCCGCACAAGCCCGAGATGCCGCTGGCGATGGAGAAGATGAAACTTCAGTTCGGCAAGGTGATCCTGGCCCGTACGGTGAGCGCCGACCTGGATGCGGTCGATGTCCGCAAGTACGATCTGTTGGTCTTTTACAGTCCGTCCGAGATCGCCTCGCTGACCGGAAAATTTACGCTCGGGGAGAACGCTCCGAAAATCGCGACGTTCGGCCACGGGACGGCCAAGGCCGCGCTGACCGAAGGACTGACCGTCCATGTGATGGCGCCTACGCCCGAAGTTCCGTCGATGACCAAGGCGCTCGATATTTATATCCGGAAAATCAATGCCGGAGAGGAGGTTCCGCCGGTGACGCTCGAGGAGCGGTCGCCCGACCTGACTTTCATCGAAAGTTCGAAATACGCCAAAGGCAGGCGGGTGCGCACGGCCGCCAGACCGGGAGCAGCTTCCGGCGAACAAGCGTCGTCCGCGCTGAAAAAAGCCTCGGTAAAAACGGCAGGGGCCGCAACCAAAAGCGCCGGGAAATAGCCCGGCGGGAATGATGGAGAGTTCGGATCATACGTTTCCCCGTGCGGAGCGGCTTCGGTCGCGCAAGCAGATCGCCCGCCTGTTCGAAAAGGGCGAAAGCGGTGTCGTCTACCCGATCCGTTACGTATTTCTCACCGGGGAGGACGATGCCGGCGACGCGACGGACGAAGGCGGGCTGTCGGTGCTGGTTTCCGTTTCGAAGCGCAATCACAAACGGGCCAACGTGCGCAACCTGTTGAAACGCCGGATACGGGAGGCTTACCGCCTGAACCGGAATCCCCTGCGGGAGATCTCGGGAGGCGGACGGTTCAACCTGGGCCTGTTGTATGTTTCCAAAGAGATAGCCGATTATACGTCGATCGAAAATGCCGTGCAGAAGATCATCCGGAACCTTTCCGAAAGGATTTAAGGGGCTTATTTTAGCCCCTTTGCTGGGGTTGATCTGGATATATCGTCATTGCATCTCTCCTTTTACGCCCCCTTCCTGCCGTTTCACGCCCACCTGCTCGGAGTACTGCGCCGAAGCCCTGCGAAAGCACGGCCTGTTCAAGGGGAGCTATCTGGGCCTGAGGCGAATTCTGCGTTGCCATCCGTGGGGAGGAAGCGGTTACGATCCGGTTCCGTAAACGGAACGGACGGACTTCCCGGAGCGATTTTAGTAAGCAATAAAAGGGATTACTCGACCGGCCCGGAAACGCCGAAGACGATGCGTCCCAGCTCTTCCAGTTTGTTGATATAGACGACTTCGATGCCTTTTGGCGGCTTCGGAAGGCTTTTGCGTAGATAGCCCGATACGACGATCCGTCGGAAGCCGAGCCGGGCCGCTTCGCCGATGCGTTGTTCGCTGCGGGGAGCGGGACGTACTTCGCCGGACAGGCCGATCTCTCCGGCGAAACAGGTTTCCCGGTCTACCGGCCGGTCGAAATACGACGACAGGATAGCCGCGATGACGCTCATGTCGAGCCCCGTGTCGCTGATCTTGAACCCTCCCGCAAAATTTAAAAAGACGTCTTTCTGGTACATCTTCAGGCCGATCCGTTTTTCGAGTACGGCCAGCAGCATGTTCAGCCGCCGCGAGTCGAATCCGGTCGCCGAGCGCTGCGGCGTGCCGTAGGCGGCCGTGCTGACCAGCGCCTGGGTCTCGATCAGGTATGACCGGGCCCCGTCGACGGCCGCGCCGACGGCGATGCCGCTCAGCGGTTCGTCGTAGTGCGACAACAGGATTTCGGACGGATTGTCGACCTCGATCAGCCCTTCGCCGCGCATTTCGAATACGCCGATCTCGAATGTCGCTCCGAACCGGTTCTTGATGCTGCGCAGGATGCGGTAGATGTTGTTGTTGTCGCCTTCGAATTGCAGCACCACGTCGACGATGTGTTCCAGGATTTTCGGACCGGCGATGATGCCGTCCTTGGTGATGTGTCCGATTACGATGATCGATGTGCCGGTCTGCTTGGCATATTTTTGCAGCAAGGCGGCCGATTCGCGGATCTGCGACACGCTGCCCGGCGACGAGTCGATCGTTTCGGTGTAAATTGTCTGGATCGAATCGATCACGACCAGGTCGGGGCCGTGCTGCGTGATCTGGGTGATGATGTTTTCGAGGTTCGTCTCGCTGTAAATGTAGCACGCTTCGTTCACGATACCGATCCGTTCGGCCCGCATCTTGATCTGGTGCGGGGACTCCTCGCCCGATACGTACAGCGTTTTCAGCCCGGCGGCTTTCAGCGCGAGCTGCAGGCTCAGCGTCGATTTGCCGATGCCCGGTTCGCCGCCCAGCAGGATGATCGAGCCCTGCACCAGGCCGCCGCCCAGCACGCGGTTCACCTCGCCGTTGGCCAGGTCGGTGCGCGTGAAAACCTGCCGTTCGATCCCGTGCACCGGCACGGGGCGGTTGCTGCCGCGCGCCGGTGCGAACGAGGTCGTACGCGACGATTCCTTGCCGACGACCTCTTCGACCAGCGTATTCCACTCGCCGCACGCCGGGCATTTGCCGACCCATTTGGCCGACTCGTACCCGCAACTGCGGCAGAAAAACGCTTTTTTTAATTTGGCCATCGCGGGTCGGAACGGTTTATTTGATGAAGAAGCGGTAAATGTCGTTGCCGTTCGCGTATATCAGCAGCGCGAACAGGATGATGATGCCGAAGAGTTGCGCCCGTTCGAGGAATTTATCGCTCGGTCGTCGCCCGGTGATTACTTCGACCAGTAGGAACAATACGTGTCCGCCGTCCAGCGCCGGAATCGGCAGGATATTCATGACAGCCAGAACGACCGACAGGAATGCCGTGATGCGCCAGAATTGCTCCCAGCTCCAGTAGTTCGGAAAGATGTTGCCGATGGCGATCACGCCTCCCAGCGATTTGTAGGCTTCGGTCTTCGGTGTGAACATCAGTTTGATTTGCTTGGCGTAGCTGCTGATTTCGCTGCCCGTCCGTTGGATACCGGCCGGGATCGCCTGCCAGAAATTGTACCGGTGCGTGCTCAGCGCGAGCAGGCTGGCCGGGGATACCGGATAGACGCCGATCGTCCCTTTCTCGGAAACTTTGACCGGAAGGGTAATCAGCCGCGTGATTCCCGCCGAATCGCGCATCACGCCCAGTGTGACCGTGTCGGATGCGTACGTCTCGAAAGCCTGGCGGTACTGGTCGAAGTAGCGCATCGATTCGCCGTTGAACGACACCAGCGTGTCCCCGGCGAGCAGTCCGGCCTGGGCGGCGGGACCGCCGGCGACCGTCTCTCCGACCACGAACGGGATCCGTACCGTCGCGAAATCGGGCGATTTGAGCAACTGGGCGATCGCTTCTTCCGGAATGTCGATCCGGACGCGCTGTCCGTCGCGGTCGACCGTGACGGTTTTCGCCTGGTCGATCACGATCGTCTGCCAGATCGCTCCGGCGTCTTCGACCGCTTCGCCGTCGATGTCGACGATCTTATCGCCGTTGCGGAAACCCATTTCCCGGGCCAGATCGTTGTAGACGTAGCCGTATTTGACGTCCTTGTTGTCGAGGTAGGTCTTTCCCCACGTATAGCTCATCCCGATGTAGATGAATACGGCGAGCAGGATATTCATCAGCACGCCGCCGACCATGATCAGCAATCGCTGCCAGGCCGGTTTCGCCCGGAACTCGTACGGTTGGACGGGTTGTTTCATCTGGTCGGTGTCCATCGACTCGTCGATCATCCCGGCGATTTTCACGTAGCCGCCGAACGGAATCCAGCCGATACCGTATTCGGTGCCCCCCTTTTTGAACTTGAAAAGCGAGAACCACGGGTTGAAAAACAGGTAGAATTTTTCGACGCGCGTCTTGAACAGCCGCGCGAACAGGAAGTGCCCGAATTCGTGGATGATGACCAGCAGTGAGAAACTGAGTATGAATTGCAGAATTTTAATCAGAATGTCCATGTTTTATCGTACTAACGTGAGTATTTTGAATTTATAATATCGATAGGGCGGTTTGCCGCGCTTCGCGATCGGTGCGGCGGTACTCTTCCAGCGAAACGCATTCGCGCAGCGTCGTCCGGCCGAGCGTCTCTTCGTTGATCCGGGCGATGTCGGTGAAGCGGATTTTCCGGTCGAGGAATGCCGCTACGGCCACTTCGTTCGCTGCGTTCAGCACGGCTCCGGCATTGCCGCCGCGCCGCAGGCATTCGAACGCCAGCGCGAGATTCGGGAAGCGCATCGGGTCGGGTTCGAAAAATTCGAGGCATCCCAACTTACAGAAGTCGATCCGCGGGCCTTGCAGCGGCAACCGCTGCGGAAAGGTCAGCGCGTACTGGATCGGAAGGTGCATGTCCGGCGTGCCGATTTGCGCCTTGACGGCTCCGTCGCCGAACTGTACCATCGAGTGGATTACCGAGCGCGGGTGGATGACCACGTCGATCTGTTCGGGCCGCAGTCCGAACAGCCAGCGCGCTTCGATCACCTCGAAACCCTTGTTCATCAGCGAGGCGGAGTCGATCGTGACTTTCGCGCCCATGCACCAGCTCGGGTGGTTCAACGCCTCTTCGACGCTGACCCGTTCGAGTTCTTCGGCCGGGCGGTGCAGGAACGGGCCGCCGGATGCGGTCAGGATCACCTTTTCGACCGCCGAATGTTCGCCGGTCAGGCATTGGAAAATGGCCGAATGTTCCGAGTCGACCGGAATGATCGGAGCCCGGTGTTCGGCGGACAGCCTGGTGACGATCTCTCCGGCTACGACCAGGCACTCCTTGTTGGCCAGCGCGACTTTTTTGCCGTGTTTCAGCGCGCTGACCGTCGGGAACAGCCCGCTGTAACCGACCAGGGCCATGACGACCGTGTCGACCTGTTCCGAGCAGACGACCTGTTCGAGCGCATCGCTGCCCGCGTATACTTTGACCGGATGGTCCGCCAACGCGTCTCGCACGGCGGTATAATGAGTTTTGTCGGCGATCACCACGTTGTCGGGGGTGAATTCGACGGCCTGTTCGACCAACTTTTTCCAGTTGCTGTGGGCCGACAGCGTCGTTATTTCGAACCGGTCGCCGTATCGCCTGACGATATCGAGCGTCTGGGTTCCGATCGAACCGGTCGAGCCGAGAACGGCTAATCGCTGTTTGCTTTGTGTCATTTCCGTTAAAGGGAAAACCGTGTCGGGTTTTCCGTCGTCTTCATTTAAAATAGTTTAAAAAACGATGTATCCTTCCGGATCGATCGGCGTTCCGTTATGCCACAGTTCGAACTCGAACAGGTTCTGTCCGCCGCCTGCGGATTTTTCGCCGCCGGTGTAACCGACGATCTCGCCGCTCGATACGCGTTCCCCCGCCTTTTTCAGTACGCTGGTGTTATGCCGGTAAACCGATAGCATATTGCCTCCGTGCTGGATGAACAGCACGAAGCCGTCTTCGGGCGTCCACGACGACGAGACGACCGTTCCGTCCATCACCGCCATCACCTGCTGGTTGCCTGCGGTGGCGAGCGTCGTTCCGTACCGGTTGTCGATCGGGCTGAATTTTTCGGTGACGACGCCTTTGACCGGCGTATAGAGTTCCATCGCGCTGCGCAGGTTCTTGCGCGCCGCGTCCGGATCGTTCAGACTATAAATGCCGCCCGGGGTCTCCATCTGCCTGCGCAGCAGCGAGTCCTCGACGATGGTCGCCGCCGCGTCCGCGTTTTTTTTCGACAGTGAGTCGGAACTTTGCACGTTATTTCGTGTGACGGGATTTTTGCCCGCCATGATGAGCGCAATGTTATCGCTGTATATCTGCATGTTGCGCACTTCTTGTTCCAACGAGTCGAGCCGGATGATGTTTTCGATCAGCATCGTCCGCGACTTGTTGCCCGGATAACCGGGAATCAGGTCCAGCACCGGCGTGTAGGCCACGGTGATCGTGATGACGATAAACAGGATCAGCACCAGCGCCAGAAAGCCGGCCAGTAGGTTCAACGGGCTGATATACATATACCAAACCTCCGAATCGTTATGCTGATTCCGGATGCTGAGACGGTGCTTCTCGCGCAGGTTCCGTATGAAGTATGAAACGCTCGTTTTGAAGTTCATGGAACTTTTATGCATAATTCGACTTACAAAGATAATAATTTCCCTCGGGTAATGACAGAACGGGGAAAATATATCAAAGATTATTTGACAGACGGTTTTTTCGGAGGAATCGATTTTGAAAATAAGTTATAAAGTGTAAATTTGCGTAGCGTTTGGACGCGGATACCCGCTTTCCGTCCTGTTTTCCGATCCGGGGCGGCGGTATTTCCGATGCGGGACGATGCGTCCGCGGCCGAAACGAAGATTTAAAAAGACGACAAAAACATGGTAAAACCTACACTTTTGGTATTGGCTGCGGGAATGGGATCCCGGTACGGTTCGTTGAAACAGATGGACGGCGTGGGGCCGGGCGGAGAGGCTATTATCGACTATTCGATCTACGATGCCATCCGCGCCGGATTCGGCCGCGTGGTTTTCGTGATCCGTCACCTGTTCGAAAAGGAGTTCCGGGAGATGTTCACGCCGGAACGTTTCGGAGGTAAGATCGAGATCGATTTCGTTTTTCAGGAACTGGATAAATTGCCGGCCGGGTTTACGGTGCCCGCCGACCGCGTAAAGCCGTGGGGGACGAACCATGCGGTGATGATGGCCGCCGATACGATCCGCGAGGAGCCTTTCGCCGTGATCAACGCCGACGACTTTTACGGGGCGGAAGCTTATAAGACCATCGCGGATTACCTACGCAGCGTGGCCGCGCAGCGCAACCATTACTGCATGGTCGGTTACGAACTGAAAAACACGCTGTCCGATTATGGGTCCGTATCGCGCGGCATCTGCAGCGTCGATAGCAACGGCAACCTGACCTCGATGGTCGAGCGGACGAAGATCGAGCGCCGCGAAGACAAGATCGTTTACGAGGACGAAAAGGGCAATGTGTTCCCGCTGGCCGGGGATACGCTGGTATCGATGAACATGTTCGGTTTTACGCCCGATTATTTCAAATATTCCGAAGATTTTTTCAGCGCCTACCTGAAAGACAATATCGGGAATCCGAAATCCGAATTTTACATTCCGACGATGGTCAATAAATTGGTTGCCGACGGAAAGGCTCAGTTGCGGGTGCTGCACAGCGCGGCCCAGTGGTTCGGCGTAACCTACAAGGAAGACCGCCCGGCCGTCGTCGAACGGATCCGCAAGTTGATCGCCGCCGGGGTTTATCCCGACAAACTCTGGGCATAGTCCCGCAAAAGCGCTCGAAACGATGGAAATAGAACAGAATATCTGGGGTTTTACCGCCGAAGGCGAAGCGATCGTCCTTTACAAGATGACCAATGCGGGCGGCGCATCCGTGAAGTTGACCAATATCGGCGCGACGGTCGTATCGGTGGAGGTTCCCGACCGGGACGGCCGGCTCGCGAACGTGGCCCTCGGTTACGACGATTTCAAAAGTTATTTCGGCGACGGGCCGTGCATGGGGAAAACGGTCGGCCGGTTCGCCAACCGGATCCGGGGAGCGAAATTTACGTTGGACGGTGTGGAATACCGATTGTCGGCGAACTGCTCCGAAGGGCGGCACCATACGCACGGCGGCGGCATCAACGGCTTTGCGAACAAAATTTGGGAGAGCCGCGTGGAGACCGACCGGGTCGTTTTCTCGCTGTTCAGTCCCGACGGCGACCAGGGGTATCCGGGCGACCTGAACGCCGAGGTCGTTTACGACTGGAGCGACGATTGCGAGCTGGAGATTACCTATTACGCCAAGACGACCGCTCCTACTATTATCAACCTTACGAATCACTCCTATTTTAACCTCAAAGGCGAGGATCGGCCGGGCGCGATGGATCAGTTGCTTCAGATCAACGGATCGAAATACTTGCGCTACGACGCCGACTGCGTCTGTACCGGCGAGTTGGTCGACGTGAAAGGCACGCCGATGGATTTCAGCGAACCGAAAGCGCTGTCCGCGGAGATCGACGCCGATTACGAACCGCTGCGTTTCGGTTCCGGTTACGACCAGAGCTGGGCGATCGACGGGTATGAAAAGGGAAAACTTTCCGAAGCGGGCGTGCTGTACGACCCGCAGAGCGGACGGCGGATGCGGATCCGGACGACCCAGCCGTCGATCCATATCTATGCCGGAAACTATCTGGAAGGCTGTCCGCAAAGTATCAGCGGCCATCCGTACGGGCGCCGCGCCGGCGTGGCGATCGAGTGCCAGGCCTATCCGAACAGTCCGAACTGCCCCGGCTTTCCGTCGACCGTATTGCGTCCCGGGGAGATCTATAACGAGAAAATCGTCTTCCGTTTCGAAACGGATGCGAATTAATCCGCAGAGCCAATTATTAACCTAAAATAGATAAGGATGGAATCAACTAAACAAAAGAGTTACGCATTGCCGATAGCGATGATGTTCGCGCTCTTCTTCATGATCGCGTTCGTTACGGGGCTTCAGAACCCGATGGGCATTATCGTGAAGGAACAGTTCCAGGTACCGAACTGGATGTCGCAGTTGGGAAACTTCGCCAACTTCATCGCTTACGCCTGCATGGGTATTCCGGCGGGTATCATGCTGCAACGCATCGGTTATAAGAAGACGGCTCTTACGGCCATTGTCGTCGGTTTCGTCGGCGTAGGGATTTCTTTCCTGTCCGGACAGGTCGAAAGTTTTACCGTCTATCTGATCGGCGCTTTCGTATCCGGTTTTTCGATGTGTATGCTGAACGCCGTGGTAAACCCGATGCTCAATACGCTCGGGGGCGGAGGTAATCGCGGGAACCAGCTGGTGCAGTTCGGCGGTTCGTGCAACTCGATCGGCGCTACGATCGTACCGGTGCTGGTCGGCTACCTGATGGGCGACGTATACAGCGCCTCGATCAGCAAGGCCAACCCGGCGCTTTTCCTGGCGATGGGAATTTTCGCGCTGGCGTTTATCGTACTTTCGTTCGTGAAGATTCCGGAACCGCATCTGGTGACCGCGAAAAAGGAAAAAGAGAAACACAGTCCGTTTTCGTTCCGCCATTTCGTTCTCGGAACGCTGGCGATTTTCTTTTACGTGGGCGTCGAAGTAGGGATCGCCAACTTTGCGAACCTGTTTATGACGCAGAGCGTCGATAAGGGCGGTCTCGCTATCGATACGACGGTCGCCGGGACGATCGCCGGAACCTACTGGTTCCTGATGCTGATCGGCCGTTTGACCGGCGCGTCGCTGGGTGCGAAATTTTCCAGCAAATCCATGCTGACGTTCGTTTCTTCGCTGGGCATCCTGCTGATCCTGCTGGCGATCTTCCTGCCGCTGTCGACGACGGTCAACATGCCGGTGTTCAAATCCGATATCTCATTCGGTCTGGCTGAAGTGCCGATCGGTATCATGTTGATGATCCTTTGCGGGTTGTGCACCTCGGTGATGTGGGGTAATATTTTCAACCTGGCCGTCGAGGGGCTGGGTAAATATACGGCCGCCGCGTCCGGCATTTTCATGGTGATGGTATGCGGCGGTGGTGTTCTGCCGTTGATCCAGGGCGCCGTTGCAGACGGTTTCGGTTACCTGGCCAGTTTCTGGGTGATTATCGTCGCTCTGGCTTACATCCTGTATTACGCCCAAGTCGGTTCCAAAAACGTGAACAAGGACATTCCGGTCGAATAATTCCGCTGTCCGGAGATATTTAAAAAAAGTAAAATCGGGAGGGCGGCCATAGCCGCCCTCCGCTATTTTCGAGAACGATGAGAAAATTATTTTTTATAAGTATCGTGGCGGCCGCTCTGGTTTTTTGGTCGGAAAGGTCGTCCGCACAGGCGGTCGAGAGCGACCAGTGGGCCGCGACGGACGGTCTCGGCCGCGCTTTGCCCGGGCGGGAACAGACCCGCGCCCGCAGAGACGACCGCAAAGTGGCGATGTTTTACTGGACGTGGCACACCAGTCCGATTACCGACTACCGGCGGATCGGCAACATTACGCAGATTCTCCGCGAACATCCCGAGGCGATCGACGATTACGACCACCCCGCCTGGGATATCGGCGGAAATTCTTATTTCTGGGACGAGCCGCTGCTGGGGTATTACAAGACGACCGACCCGTGGGTGCTGCGCAAACATGCCGAAATGCTGGCCGATGCCGGTGTGGACGTCGTGTTTTTCGACTGTACGAACGCTTCCCTTACCTGGAAATCTTCGTACGACGTATTGATCGACGTCTGGACGAAGGCGCAGGGGGACGGCGTGAATGTGCCGAAGATTGCGTTCATGCTGCCGTTCGGGCCTGTGGATTGGTCGCTCGTTTCGCTGCGCCAGCTTTATGAGGATATTTACAAGCCGGGCCGGGCCGAAAACCTTTGGTTTTACCTGCACGGCAAACCCTGTATCATGGCTTATCCGGACAACCTGACCGATTCGCCCGAAGACCGGACGATCCGCGATTTTTTCACGTTCCGTCCCGGTCAACCCGACATCGTGGACGGCCCCGGGCGTCCCGACCAGTGGGGTTGGCTCGAAACCTATCCGCAGCATAAGTTTGTCGAACGTCCGGACGGCGGCTGCGAAGAGATGGTGGTCTGCGTGGCGCAAAATGCGAACGATGCCAGCGGCGGCCACTGCTGTGCTTTCAATGCGCCGGGAACTTACGGGCGCAGTTATACCCAACAGCGCGGGCAGGATACCCGCGAGGATGCTTACCTGTACGGATTGAATATCCAGGAGCAGTGGGATTATGCGCTGCAGTGCGATCCCGACCTGATTTTCGTTACCGGCTGGAACGAATTCATCGCCGGGAAGCACATCGGCTGGCATCCCGCCCGCCCCTATTATCCGTTTGCATTCCCCGATCAGTTCGACTGGGAACGCAGCCGCGATATCGAACCGGTCAAGGCGTGGGGCGATAAGGCGATGCCTATTACATCCAGTTGGTCGACAATATCCGCCGTTACAAGGGCGTTTCGGAGTCGCAGGCGGTGTCGCAGCCCCGGAGCTTCCGGATCGGCCGTTTCGACGGTTGGGACGGCGTATCGCCCGATTTCAGGCATTATCCGGGCAATACGATGCACCGGAATCACAAAGGTCATGCGAACATGTTTTATACCAATACGACCGGGCGCAACGACATCGTGGACGCGAAAGTGGCCCGCGATCGCAGGTACGTTTATTTTTACGTCGAAACCGCCGATAAGCTGACCCCGTCGACCGACCGCAACTGGATGATGCTGTTCATTGACGTCGACCGTGACAAAGCGACCGGATGGGAGGGGTACGATTTCGTGCTGAACTACGAAAAGCCGCAGGACGGCAAATCCGTATTGTCCCGCCATAGCGGCGACGGCTGGAATTGGGAGCGCGCCGCGGAGGCGGATTATGCCGTCGACGGCAACCGGATGGAGATTCGGATACCGCGTTCGTTGCTCGGTGAGTTCGGAAAGTCGCTGAACATCGAATTCAAATGGAGCGACAACATGCAGGAAGAGGGGAATATCATGGATTTTTACGTGAACGGCGATGCGGCCCCGGGCGGCCGGTTCAATTTTGTTTACGACGAGCGTGCCGGGCAGAATCGCTAACGGTTTTCGTAAAGCGTGTTCCATTAAAAAATCGGGTCGGACTGAAGTCCGACCCGGTTTTTAATTCCGGAAACGATTATCCGGCAGTGTTCCGTCTATTTTTCGTAGGTAACGCTCTCGATAACGACGGGGCCCATCAAACCTGCCTTTTGCAGCGGGGAATCCGCTGTCCACGGGCTGCACGGCGTCCATGTCGTGCGTTGTGCTTCGGGCAGTTTTTGGTCGCCGATCAGGCGATTCACCCAAGTGTTTACCACTTCGATTTCCAGTTCGTTGTCGCCTTCTTTGACAAAGTCGGTGATGTCCAGTTCATACGGAGCCGTCCATACGCCGCCGGCATCCTGTCCGTTGACCTTCACGCGGGCCATGGCCACGAAGTCGTTCAGGTTGATCAGGATGTTCTCGTCGGTCGGGGCTTTGTCCAGTTTGAAGTTGGTCTTATAGGTGGCCGTACCGGAGTAATATTTGATCTTGTCGTCGGCGTTGGTCGACCAGTCGGTCAGCGATTCGAATACGACCGGTTCTTGCGGGCCGCGTACCTTGTCGGCGAAATCGACCGTCCACGGGCCTTTCAGATCGGCGATCTGGGCCGGAACCGGGAAGTTGGCTGCCACGTCGGTCGACGAAGCGGCACCCGCTTTGTCCTTGAACACGATGAACATGCTTTCGTACGGAGCCATTTCGAGCGGAACGGCCGTAGCGCCCTGTTTCTGCTCGTAAGCGGGCAGTTTGCGTATCACGCCGGTGGTCGGGGCCCACAGTTCGGGCTGCATACCGGTTACGCGGAATTCCGGCGTAACGACGATCGTTTCGTCGCTCTGGTTGCTTACGAAATAAATTTCGGCATTGTCCAGCGTGCGGTGTCCGTAGTGTACCGGCGCGCCTTCCGGAATGTTGAGGTCGGGGATGCAGTCGATCGTGGCGAAGGCTTCTTCCATCGTCATGCCGTTTAGGATCATGCCTTTGCCCAGTTTGCGCGATTTGACGTTCACGCCGTCCACGTCGCCCCAGATTTCGGCGGCCATCGCTTTCACCTGCTGGTCGGCGGCCGGCTGATTCTGCAGGCTCGGCGAGCGGCTTGGGGCCGGGCCCATCACGACGGCGCCTTTCTCGATCAGTTCTTTGATCTTGGCCAGCAGTTCCGGACGCATCGTTTCGAGTTTCGGCAGCACCAGGATGCGGTATTGCGTACCGTGCGGCAACGTGATCTTACCGTCTTTCACGTCCATGTACTTTTCGATCACTTCGGCGTTCATGTAATCGACTGGTAGCCGGTCGGAAGGGCCGGGTCGACGATACCGGTCATCTTCGGAGCGTCTTCGCCGATGAAATAGGCTGCGTCGGCTACGTTCAGACCCTGTTGCAGCATGAAGTTCGCGCGCTTGAGGTACGTGAGGTAGTTGTCGATCTGCGAGAACCAGGTGTTGTGGCGGTTGAATTCGTTGCCGAACCAGGCGTTGACGCCCGGGAGCCGGTCGTCCGGCTGCGTGATGTAGACGTGCAGCAGCGTGTTGTTGATGCCTTCGGCGAAGAAACGGTCGCCGCGCTGTTTGATCACGCCCGGGTAACGGGCGTACGAATTGCCGGCGCAGGTGTTCGATTCGGCCGAGATTTTCGTCTTGCCGTAGATATGGCCGCAGGACGAAGCGGCGCGGTTTTCGATGTCGCCCAGTTCGCCTTCGCTCCAGAACTCGCCGCCGATCTCGTCGGACTGGCCGCCGTACATCAGGAATTCGCCGGGGAAGCCCCAGTGACCGTAGTTTTCGAGCCAGGTATGCAGCCCGTGTTGATGGCTGACGTCGCGCAGGCCGCCCACGTAATCATAAGCGACCTTGTCGGCGATCATCCGGCGCACGTCCCACAGGAAACGGTCGGAGGCCTCTTCGCTGCCCACTACGATGCCGTTGTATACCGGCAAGTAGGGGGTCGGGTCGTAACCGTAGCGGGTCTTGAACTCTTCGATCATGCCGTCCGTGAAGTTCTGTCCTCCGGTTTCGTAGCTGTCCTGCACCACGACTTTGAACGTCTTGCGGTCTTCGGCCGGGATGCGGCGTAGGATTTCGCCCATGTGAGCATCGAAATGACTGGCGATGTGTTCGCGGCTCATTTTGTCGGTTTCATAACCGGTCGCTTCGGGCGCGGCGGGAGAATTGGTCGTCCCGGTCGGAGTCATACCCATGCGCAGGATTACCCATTCGCCTTCCGGAACATCCCATGTCAGCGTGCCGTCGGCAGCCAGGTATTGCGAGATGTCCTGTACTTTCGCGGGATCTACCATCAGCGCGGCGTCTTCCACAGCGGGCTGTACCGGCCACTGATAGTCTTTCCAGTACGGCAGCGGAGTCGGGTGCATCTTCGCCAGCGTCTTTTCGCTGAAGCGTTCTACGCGCGGAGCGGCTGCCAGAGCCACTTCGGCCAAGCCGCTGCCTGCATTGGCGCCTTTGATGATTACCCGGAAATCGGTTCCGGTCGTGGCCGGGATCGATACGACCACCGGTGCGAATTGGTCGAATCCGACGTTCAGCGCGGTATTCGTGCGGTTGATGTCGAATTTCGACAGCGTGCGGTAGTTGTCGCCTTCTTTAACTTGCAACTCGCCTTGTGCGCCCAACGGGTGCTCGGTGGGTTTTACGGTCAGGCTGCGCGCCGTAAACGGAGCGTTGGCTTTCAGGTCGATCGTAATTTCGCCGCCCTTCGGGATGGCGATTCCGCTTTTCTGGTCGCCGTCGGTGATCTTCGTCAGGTCGGCCACTTTCGGCGTCGAGGTGATCGTCCCGTTCGACGCGTTCAGCGTGAGCTGGTCGTCTTTCGGCACCGGGTAAGCGATGACGCGTACGTCCTGGAAAGAGTCGGTCGGCTGTACGAGCTTGGCGTTAAACTTTTGCGGGCCTTTGGCGCGCGTTTCCGACGAAGCGAGATAACGCATCGCCTGGTCGGCTTTTACCCACGGGCCGCCGGACTGACTCCAGCCCGGAGAGTTAAAGATTCCGATTTCGATGTCCAGCTCGGTCGCTTTTTTCAGCGCGGCGTGCAGGATGTCCCACCACTCTTCGCTGAGCATTTTCACGTTGCCGTAGGGTACGTCGTCCTGGCCGATGTTGCCGATGAACGCGCGGTTGATTCCGGCTTTTTTCATCGACTCGAGGTCTTTGATAACGCCTTCTTTCGAAATGTTGTTCGAAATCCAATACCAGTAAACGCTGGTTTGGATCGAGTCGGGCGGGGTTACGAATCCCGAAGCGAGCGCTTCGTGGGAAACGTGTTGCGGACCCGACGCCCCTGTTCCGCAACAGGCGGCCAGCGCGGCTCCTGCCAAAGCGCAGGCGGAAAGTTTAAAAAGATTTTTTTTCATAAAATTTTATGGATGATTTATTTCGTGGTATAAACATAGTTGAACCGTCCTCCGGGCGCGGTGTCTCCGTTGACGTAGAAGTCCATGATGTTGCCGTTTTCCTGCATGTTGTCGTTCCATTTGAACTCGATATCGACGTCGTCGCCCGTGAGGTTCATCAGTTGTTTTGCGATAGCCAGTTCGAGCTTGTTGCCGTTGACGGCGAACTTGCTCTCGCCGACGGCTTCCCATTCCCATCGTCCGCCGACGTTCTTTTCGATCACGGCTTTTTTACCGTGCGGACTCGTGCGATTGACGATGAAATCGTATCCGTTCCATCCGGTCGCCGACGGCTTCCCATTCCCATCGTCCGCCGACGTTCTTTTCGATCACGGCTTTTTTACCGTGCGGACTCGTGCGATTGACGATGAAATCGTATCCGTTCCATCCGGTCGTTTTGTCGCGGTCGACGTCGATAAACAGCATCATCCAGTTGCGGTCGGTCGCCGGGGTCAGCTTGTCGGCGGTTTCGACGTAGAAGTAGACGTTGTCGGCGTCGCGTGCCACTTTCGCTCCGACGATGTCGTTGCGGCCGGTATTGTTGGTGTAGTACTGGTCATACCGTCCGCGGTGGTCGCGGTGCATGGTGTTGCCTTTGTACGATGCGAAGTAGGGAGCCACGTCGTCCCATCCGTCGGCCTTGCCGATCTTGACCGTCTTGGGGGCCGAAGCTTTTTCAGGAGCGTTCATTCCCTTGAATTTACGCACGTTGTCGACCAGTTGCAGGTAATATACGTCTCCTTTGTCGCCCCATCCGGCGTTCGGTTCGATATCGCGGCTGCAGTTCCAGTTGTATTGGTCGACGAACGAGAACGGGAAGCCGTTCCAACTGTGCTCAGGTAGCCATTGTCCGGCGATGAATTCGTTCCATCCGGTGACGAATACCAGTTCCGGGTCGAGTTCGAACGCCCGGCTCCACTGTTCTTGGAAGTTATAGCCGTACAGATATCCGTCCACGCGCGGGTCGAATCCTTTCAGTACGCTGAAATTCCGTCCGTAAGCGTCTTTCACGTTGAAGGCTCCGCAGTGTCCTTTGCGGTCGGGAGAGGTGTTCTGGGCCACGCCAACCGAAACTTGTTCGAACCCGCCGTCGGGCCCTTTTATGTAGCCGTGCTGCGGATAGATTTCAAGCCAGCTCCACTGGTCTTTGCGCGTCGGGAACGGGCCGTCCACGTAGTCGGGCTGTCCGGGCCGGAACGTGAAAAAATCGCGGATCGCCCGGTCTTCGGGCGAATCGGTCAGGTTGTCCGGATAAGCCATGATACAGGGCTTGCCTTTCCACACGAACCACAGGTTTTCGTAACGCCCCGGTTTGTAAACGTCTTTGTAGAGTTGGCGCAGCGATACCAGCGAGTGCGGAGCCGGGCCGAACGGCAGCATGAAAGCGATCTTCGGCACGTTTACGCCGTCCTTCTGCGCCTGATCCCAGGTTTTCATTAACGCTTCGTACGAATCCTCCCAGGTAAGACTGCCGTTCGTGCAATCGAAGAATACGGCGTCCACGCCTGCGTCGGCCAGCATTTCGGCGTGTTTGCGCAATACCCAGGGGTCGGTCGTTTTGTAGTAACCCAGCAACGGCTGTTCCCAGAAGAAAAAGCCCGGACGTTTGTCGCCCCACGCCGGATGGTTGTAATCCTTCATCGCTTCGGGGTATTTGCGGACGATTTCGGAGATATTCTTCACCTGATAAGTGGTGTCGTCATTGCCTTGATGCCATGTCCAGTAGAACATAGCGATGAACTTGTCCTTTTTCTTGTCGCCGGCATCCTTGTATTCGCGGACTTTGCGTCCGAGCGCGTCGGTAGCCGCCCACGAATCGCTGTTGACTGTTTGTCCAAAGGCGCTTCCGCCGATCAGGCAGACCGTTCCGAGCGCCACAGTAAATTTGGTTAAGAATTTCATTACTTGTAAGTTTTATTAAAATTAGGTTTTGATGGTGATTGTTTTGTCTGTGTCGATCCTGTATTATCAATGTTTTGCTTACTTCGGTTTTGTGGAATAAACGTAGTTGAACCGTCCGCCCGGCGCGGTGTCTCCGTTGATGTAGAAGTCCATGATGTTGCCGTTTTCCTGCATGTTGTCGTTCCATTTGAACTCGATATCGACGTCGTCGCCCGTGAGGTTCATCAGTTGTTTTGCGATAGCCAGTTCGAGCTTGTTGCCGTTGACGGCGAACTTGCTCTCGCCGACGGCTTTCCATTCCCATCGTCCGCCGACGTTCTTTTCGATCACGGCTTTTTTGCCGTGCGGACTCGTGCGGTTGACGATCAGGTCGTATCCGTTCCATCCGGTCGCTTTGTCGCGGTCGACGTCGATAAATAGCATCATCCAGTTGCGGTCGGTCGCCGGGGTCAGTTTGTCGGCGGTTTCGACGTAGAAGTAGACGTTGTCGGCGTCGCGTGCCACTTTTGCGCCGACGATGTCGTTACGGCCGGTGTTGTTGACGTAGTATCGGTCGTAACAGCCCCGGTGGTCGCGGTGCATGGTGTTGCCTTTGTACGATGCGAAGTAAGGGGCCACGTCGTCCCATCCGTCCGCCTTGCCGATTTTGATCGTTTTCGGGGCCGAAGCCTTTTCGGGCGGGGTCATCCCTTTGAATTTCCGGACGTTGTCGACCAATTGCAGGTAATATACGTCTCCTTTGTCGCCCCATCCGGCGTTCGGCTCGATGTCGCGGCTGCAATTCCAGTTGTACTGGTCGACAAAAGAGAACGGAAAACCGTTCCATCCGTCTGCCGGTGTGTGCATACCGGCGATGTATTCGTTCCATCCGGTGACGAACACCAGTTCCGGGTCGAGCTCAAGCGCGCGGTTCCACTGCTCCTGGAAATTCCATCCGTACAGATAGCCGTCCACGCGCGGGTCGAATCCTTTCAGTACGCTGAAATTCCGCCCGTAAGCGTCTTTCACGTTAAATGCGCCGCAACGTCCTTTTTTGTCAGGAGAGGTGTTTTGTGCGACTCCGACGGATATTTGTTCGAATGTTCCGTCAGCCTTTTTTGCAAAACCGTGTTGAGGGTAGATTTGCAGCCATGACCATTCGTCATATCGTGTTGCGATAGGCCCGTCTGTGTAATATCCGGCTTGAGGAGGCCGGAAAGTAAAAAAAACGGCGATGGCTTTATCTTTCGGCGAGTCGGTCAGGTTGTCCGGATAAGCCATGATGCAGGGCTTGCCTTCCCACATGAACCAAAGATTTTTGTAAAATTCCGGTTCGTAGACTTCTTCGTATAGTTGTCTGAGCGAGACCAGCGAATGCTGAACCGGGGCGAACGGCAGCATGAAAGCGATCTTCGGCACTTTTACGCCGTCTTTCTGCGCCTGATCCCAGGTTTTCATCAGCGCTTCGTACGATTCCCGCCAAGTTTGGCTGCCGTTCGTGCAATCGAAAAATACCGCATCAACACCTGCGTCGGCCAGCATCTCGGCATGCTTGCGCAACACCCACGGGTCGGTCGTTTTATAATAACCCAACAAAGGCTGTTCCCAGTAGTATAGGCCTGGTTTGGAGGTTCCCCAAGCCGGATGGTTGTAGTCTTTCATCGCTTCGGGGTATCGCCGGACGATTTCAGTGATGTTTTTTACCTGGTAAGCCGTGTCTATTCCCATTTGATGCCATGTCCAGTAAAACATGGCGACGAACTTATCCTTTTTCCGGTCGCCGGCTTCCCCGTATTCGCAGACTTTGCGTCCGAGCGCATCGGTCGCGGCCCACGAGTCGCTGTTGACGGTTTGTCCCGCCGCCGTTGCCAGCAGCAGGAGCATTCCGAACGACAGACCGATTTCGATTGAGGTTTTCATAGGGGCGGGCGTTTTGCGGACAAGGATTTATTTCGCGGTATATACGTAGTTGAACCGTCCTCCAGGCGCGGTGTCGCCGTTGACGTAGAAGTCCATAATATTGCCGTTTTCCTGCATGTTGTCGTTCCATTTGAATTCGATGTCTACCCCGTTTCCGGAGAGTCCCATCAGGGCCTTCGTTACGGCGAATTCGAGACTGTTGCCGTTGACGGCGAACCGGCTTTCCCCGGCTTTCTCCCACTCCCAACGGTTCCCGACGTTCTTCTCGATCACGACCAGGCCGTCGTGCGGACTGACTCGGTTGACGATCAGGTCGTACCCGTTCCATCCGGTCGCTTTGTCGCGGTCGGCGTCGATCAGCAGCATCATCCAGTTGCGGTCGGTCGCCGGGGTCAGTTTGTCGGCTGTTTCGACGTAGAAATAAAGGTTGTCTTTGTCGCGGGCTACTTTCGCTCCGACAATGTCGTTGCGGCCGGTGTTGTTCGTATAGTGCGTGTCGTCGTGTCCTTTGTGGTTCCGGTGCATCGTATTTCCTTTGTAAGAAGCGAAATAGGGCGCCACGTCGTCCCACTCGCCCGCTTTGCCAATCTCGATCGTCTTGGGAGCCGAAGCTTTCTCGGGAGGCGTCATGCCTTTGAATTTGCGGACGTTGTCGATCAGTTGCATATAGTATACGTCGCCCTTATCGCCCCATCCGGCGTTCGGCTCGATGTCGCGGCTGCAATTCCAGTCGTACTGGTCGGGGAATGCGAACGGTTTATGGGGCTTGGTGGGCGGCCAGTTCTCGTGTTGCCCGGCAGTGAATTCGTTCCATCCGGTAACGAATACGATCTGCGGGTCGAGTTCGAAAGCGCGGCTCCACTGTTCCTGGAAATTCCATCCGTACAGGTAACCGTCCACGCGCGGGTCGAATCCTTTTTGCATCGAAAAACTGCGGCCGAAGGCTTTGGGCGCGTTGAACGCGTAAGCGTGTCCTCCGTTCTCGGCGGTAGCGTTTTGCGCGACTCCGACGGTAACCAGTTCGAATTTGCCGTCGGGGCCCTTCACGTAACCGTGCTGCGGATAGTTTTCGAGCCATCCCCACTGGTCGTTGCGGCTCGGGCCGTCCACGTAGTCGGGTTGTCCGGGCCGGAACGTGAAAAATTCGGCGATTTCACGATCCGAGGGAGTGTCCAACAATGATTCGGGATAAGCCATGATACAGGGTTTTCCTTGCCACACGAACCACAGGTTTTCGTAGCGTTTCCGCTTATAAATATCGTTGTATAACTGCCGGATGGATACCTGCGAAGCGGGAAGCGGGGCGAACGGCAGCATGAAAGCGATTTTCGGCACGTTCACGCCGTCCTTCTGGGCCTGATCCCAGACTTTCATCAGCGCATCGTAGGACGATTTCCAGGTGTAGGAACCGTTCGTACAGTCGAAAAATACGACGTCGACTCCTGCGTCGGCCAGCATTTCGGCGTGTTTGCGCAGCACCCACGGATCGGTCGTCCGGTAGTAGCCGAAGAGGGGCTGTTCCCAGAAACAGGTTCCGTGCTTCCAGGCCGGGTGGTTGTAGTCGAAAGCCGCTTCAGGGTATTTCCGGAGCGTTTCGGTAATATTCTGTACCGGTTTTCCGTCTCCGTCCGCGACGAAGTCGGTATGCCACGTCCAATAGAACATCGCTACGAGTTTGTCTTTTTTCTTGTCGCCGGCTTCCTTGTATTCGCGCACCTTGCGTCCGAGCGCATCGGTCGCCGCCCACGAGTCGCTGTTGACGGTTTGCGCCGGCGCGCCGGCCGCCCATAGGCAGCATATTCCGAGAAGAAGTCCGAGGCAAGTTAGGTTTTTCATGGTTTGTTGGATTTTATTAGGGTTAGATTTTGAATGGGTTATTTCGTGGTATAAACGTAGTTGAACCGTCCTCCGGGCGCGGTGTCTCCGTTGACGTAGAAGTCCATGATGTTGCCGTTTTCCTGCATGTTGTCGTTCCATTTGAATTCGATATCGACGTCGTCGCCCGTGAGGTTCATCAGTTGTTTTGCGATAGCCAGTTCGAGCTTGTTGCCGTTGACGGCGAACTTGCTCTCGCCGACGGCTTCCCATTCCCATCGTCCGCCGACGTTCTTTTCGATCACGGCTTTTTTACCGTGCGGACTCGTGCGATTGACGATGAAATCGTATCCGTTCCATCCGGTCGCTTTGTCGCGGTCGACGTCGATAAACAGCATCATCCAGTTGCGGTCGGTCGCCGGGGTCAGTTTGTCGGCGGTTTCGACGTAGAAGTAGACGTTGTCGGCGTCGCGTGCCACTTTCGCTCCGACGATGTCGTTACGGCCCGAATTATTTTCATAAACGTTTCCTCCGTATCCTTTGTGCCGCCGGTGCATCGTATTGCCTTTGTACGATGCGAAGTAGGGAGCCACGTCGTCCCATCCGTCGGCCCGGCCGATCCGGATCGTTTTTGGGGCGGAAGCTTTTTCCTGCCTGTACATTCCTTTGAATTTTCGGACGTTGTCGACCAGTTGCAGGTAATATACGTCTCCTTTGTCGCCCCATCCGGCGTTCGGCTCGATATCGCGGCTGCAATTCCAGTCGTACTGATCGGGGAATCCCATATAATAAGGCCTGTGGGGCGGCCAATCGGCGACCCGGCCGGCGATGTATTCGTTCCATCCGGTGACGAACACCAGTTCCGGGTCGAGCTCAAGCGCGCGGTTCCACTGCTCCTGGAAATTCCATCCGTACAGATAGCCGTCCACGCGCGGGTCGAATCCTTTCAGCATACTGAAATTCCGCCCGAAAGTTTCCGGCTCGTTGAAAGAGCAAAAACGGCCTCCGCTGGCGAAACAGGCGTTTTGGGCCACTCCGACGGGCACTTCTTCGTAACCTCCTTCCGGTAGCGGCGCATATCCGTTCTGCGGGTAGAGCTCCAGCCATCCCCAGTTATCTTTTCGCTGCGGGCCGTTCACATAGTCGGGCTGTCCGGGACGGAAGGTGAAGAAATCGGCGATTTCACGGTCTTCAGGCGTATCGCCGAGGTCTTCCGGCCGTGCCATGATGCACGGCTTTCCTTTCCAGACGAACCACAGTTCCCGGTGCCGTCCCGGTTTATAGATGTCTTCGTAGAGCATGTGCAACTGCGGGCCGCCGTATTCCGGCGAACCGAACGGCAGCATGAATGCGATCTTCGGGGCTTTGACGCCGTCTTTTAGCGCTTCGGACCATACCTCCATCAGTACGTCGTAGGATTCTTTCCAGGTCAGTGTCAGGTTCGTACAGTCGAAAAAAACGACGTCGATCCCTGCGTCGGCCAGCATCTCGGCGTGTTTACGCAACACCCACGGGTCGGTCGTTTTATAGTATCCGAAAAGGGGTTGCTCCCAGTAGTACCGGCCCGGATTATTCCAGGCCGGATCGTCGAACGAGCGGATCGCTTCCGGGTGTTCGCGGAGTATCTCGGTCGTGTTGTTGACCTGGCTGCCCGGGGGCATGTCGTAGATGTGCCACGTCCAGTAGAACATGGCGACGAACTTATCTTTTTTGCGTTCCCCGGTTTCCCCGTATTCCCGAACTTTGCGTCCGAGCGCATCGGTCGCCGCCCAGAAATCGCTGTTTACGGATTGGGCCGCCGTGTTGCCGGCAAGTGCGAGACAGATTCCCGCGCATAGCGTGACACAAAGCAGATAGGTTTTCATAATCAGTCGTTTGGACACCCGATCGGTTTGGTTTTTGTTGCAAACACAACATTTTCTGCTTGAAAACGGTCTACGTTTGCAGGCAAAAATCGTCCTGTTACGTATATTTTGAGCTACAAATACCTCAATAAAGACAAAGTAAACAAATTTTTCAGACTTTCCCGGCGGTTTATGCGTTTTATTTGCAAATTATTTCGCATGGGATCGTTTGTGCTCTTCCTTCCATTTCTCTTTGTAGTCTTTCGGACTCACTCCGAAATATTTTTTGAATGCGGTCGAGAAATGGGACTGTGTGCCGAATCCGGTCTGGTCGGAAATTTCGGCGATGCTCAGATTTCCTTCGAGGATCAGTTTGGCCGCTTTTTTCATTTTGAAATTCCGTACGTAATCGTTCGGAGCCAGGCCGGTTAGGCTCTTCATTTTGCGGTAAAAACTGGTTCGGCTGAAACCCAATTCGACGGCGATCACGTTGATGTTGATATCCGGATTTTCGATGCTTTTGTCGATGAACGAATGCAACTTTTCCATGAAACGTTGGTCGATCTCCGGCAGGTTTCCCGGTATCCGGTCGTTGTCCCCGAAAGGTTCCTCCTGCTCGGCGTGCAGACCTTTGTCGCTGAAATAGGCTTTCAGCCGGTCCCTGTTGTTCGTTTGGCTGTGGATGACCGAAATCAGGTGGTCGGCGCGGAACGGTTTGTTAATATAGGCGTCGGCGCCGCAGTTGTATCCTTCGATCCGCTCTTCGATCCGGTTCTTGGCCGTCAGCAGGATGAAAATGGTATGGCTGAGTTGCGGATCGTTTTTAATGGTTTTACACAGGGCGATCCCGTCCATTTCGGGCATCCGGATGTCGCTGATGATCATTTCCGGCATCTGTTCCCTGGCCATCTGGACGCCTTCCGTTCCGTTATAGGCGTGCAGTAGATCGTATTCGATGTGCAGAATTTCGTGCAGCAGCGTGTGAATCTGCGGGTCGTCCTCCACGATCAGTATCGTGCGTCCTTTGGGGGGCGAGGGCGTTTGAACGACGGGCGTGTCGAAATCCGCTCCGTCGGATTTTGTATTTTCAGGAAGGTTTCCGGGCGTCTGCTGTTCGAAAATTTCGTCGGCCGGGAACGCCTCTCTACCGATTGGGATCACGAAACTCATAATCAGACCTTCCGTTTCGGAGAAGACGGCTTTTATCGATCCTTTCTGTCGGCAGACGAGCATTTTGGTGTAGTGGAGGCCGATGCCGCTTCCCGGAATCTCCTCCGTACTTTCCGTATTTTCCAACCGCCTGAACCGGTCGAAGATGTGTTCCAATTGCTGCGGATCGATTGTTTTGCAGGAGTTCACGACTCGAAACTCCAGACATTCGGAACCGGGGGCGTCAAATTCGGGATACCGGTCGACCGCAGTGTTCCGGTCGATTTTCCGAAAGTCGATCGAAATACGACCTTGCCGGGGAGTGTATTTTACCGCGTTCGAAACGAGGTTGGTCAGTATTTTTTCGAGCACGTCTTCGTCCGTGTAGATTTGCAGGGAGTCTTCCGTCAGGTGCAGCGAATAATCGATCTCTTTGGTATGGGCGCTGAAACGGAACGAGCCGGCCACATTCCGGATGAGCGGCACGATATCCGTTTGCATGACGTGCAACGGGATCGTTTCGTTACCCATCCGGCTGAAATCCAGCAATTGGTTGACCAGTCGCAGCAGCCGGTTGGAGTTGTAGGACAGAGTCGTTATCAGTTTATGCTCGTTGTCTTCGTTCAGCGCGCCATGCGCCAGCAGTTCGATGTTTCCGTTGATCAGGGTCAGCGGAGTCCGTAATTCGTGGGAGATGTTTCCGTAAAAGTCGATTTTCTGCTGGTTGATCTCCTGTTCGTGGAGTCGCTGTTTTTCGGAGAGGGCGAGCGCTTTTTTATTGTATTTCGTCCTGAAATACAGCTTGGTGACCGTAATAATGAAGGCCAGAACCAGCAGGATATACAGGGCGTAGGCCCAGCCCGTCAGCCATGGGGAAGCTTTTATCCGGATATCGATCCCGGTTTCCGGACTCCATTCCCCGTCCCCGTTCTGCACTTTGAGTTTGAACCGGTACTCTCCCGGCGGAACGTTCGCATAAGAGGCCCGCTTGTTGTTTCCCGCCTCTACCCAGTCTTTATCGAGACCGTCCAGTTTATACGCATAACGAAGTTTGTCCGAGTAATTGTAGTCGATGCCTGCGTAGTCGATACTGAATGAATTTTGCCAGTGGTTCAACGTGATCTTCCGCTCGTAAGCGATGCTTTTGCCGATCGGAGCGTGCTTGCCGCCCGGAGTGACGCTCCGGTTCTGAATCTTAATGTCTTCCAATACGACGGATGGATGGTATCCGTTTTGCTTGACGTCGTTCGGATTGAAACAGTCGGTTCCCAAATTTCCACCGATGTAGATCAGCCCGTCGGATGCGGTCAGCATCGCTCGTTCGAAAAACTGGGTGTTGTTCAGTCCGTCGGTTTCGTTGAAATTACGGAACCGTTTCGTTTTGGGATCGAACCGTGACAGCCCGTTGGAGGTGGCGAGCCAGATACGTCCGTTTCCGTCTTCGGTCAGGGCCAGGATGTCGTTGCTCGGAAGTCCCTCCGTGTAGGTGTACTTTGTGATTTTCCGTGTTTTCGGATCGTATTCGAGCAGCCCTTTGTTGTAGCTTCCGATCCATAGGGAGCCGTTTTCGGATCGGCGGATATCGGTACATGCGTTCAACGCGTGCATGTTGGCGAACTGACCCTCCGGGATCAACGGTTCCGGTTCGAAATCGCGGTGATCGATCGTGAAAACATTTTGCCCGTAGGCGGCGTAAACGATCTGATCGGCTTTATAGGGTTGGATCGTGGTGACCGTCACATTTTTTACGACCTGCGAAGGCTCGGCCGTCACATTTTGACCGAAAAAATAAAGTCCGGAGAATCCCCCCGCCCAGATATTGCCCGACAGATCCTGTCCGATCGCCGTGATCGGCCCGAAATTTTGCAGCGTCGTAATTTCCGAAAATCCGGACGCGTTGAGCTGTCCCACGATCAGGTTACGTCCCGTACTGATCCATATCCTGTTTTGAGAGTCGCAAAACAGGGCCCGTATCGAGTTGTTGCGGATTGAAGCCAATGCAGGATGGTTGTTCTTTGTGAGATTTTTTACGGAACCGTTTTTCGAATAGCAATAGAGTCCGTCGTATTTGGAGCCGAACCAGATCCGGCCGAACCTTTTGTCTTCGCAAACGACGGTTACCGATTTCCCGTTCAGTGTGACCGAAGATATTTCCGGATGGTTGAACGTATTTTCCGCGGCGTTGACTTTGACGATGCCCTGTTCGAAAGTCCCGAGCCATAGATTTCCCTGCTTGTCTTTCAATGCACAGGTGATGTCGTTGTTTTGATCGTTTTTTTCGCTTTTTACCGGGATGACGGCTATTTCGCCTGTACTGATGCAATATTTATATGCATAATGCGTTGATGTGATGATGTAATTATTCTTGTCTATCAGTTTAATGCTGTTTATTTTTGCGGCAGATAGCTCCGGGTGTTTCCGTATGGATGGCGGAACGGAGGTCAGTTTCCTTCCTTTGATACTGTAAGCGAGTATTCCCTGGTCGGTTCCTATCCATATCTGTGAATCGCCGAATTTGGACAGGCAGTTGATTTCGATATAATCCGGGAGCGTGTACAATTCTGCCGTCTGGTCGTCGATGTTGTATCTGCCGAGCGCCGATCCGGTAGAGTATCCGATCCATAGATTCTGTAAGTCGTCTATAAACAGGGTATGCGCCCGTTGGGAAGCCCGGTTGCCGAACGGAAGGGGCATCGGAGACAAAATGCCCGTCGTGCGGTTCATTTTGAGAATTCCGTTGCTGTAAGTCGCGATCCATAAATTACCGGTGGAATCTTCGGCGAGATCGGTTACGAAGTATTCGTCTTGTCCGTTACTGATGGTATAGGGTGTTATTTTGTCGATGGTTAGATCGTATTTACTTAATCCCCTGGATGTCGCTATCCATAGATTTCCCGTTTTGTCCAAATGCAACCTGTTGATCCGGCTGGATTGGATAGACGTTTCGGGAGCCGATTCGTCCCGGAATAATTGCGCGTATTCATAGCCGTTGTACCGGTCTACACCGCGGGCCGTCGCAATCCAGAGATACCCCAAGGAATCCTGACAGATATCCCGTATCTGAAGGTTTGAGATCCGGGGTGAAAAATGAAAATTTTGTTGGGCTTTTACATCCGTTTTTGACGTTAGAAAAGCAAAAACGGACGTAAATAATAAAAATGTATCTGCAATTCATCGTTGAAGGTTTCGGCAATTTCATATTCTTGATAGCACAAAAATAATCATTCTTTGATAATTTTTTTCGTTTTTGTTTCAAAAAACATTTTATCCTTTTATATATTGTTGTTAATAAGGGTTTTATGAATTATGCTTTTGACCAGAATTTAAATGAATATAGCCCGCATGGGTACAAGAATGAACATGTTTTGAAAAAAATTGAAACAAATGAGTCTATTATTAGCTAATATTTGTAGAATTTCGTGCTATCGGAATTTTCTATAAAAATACGCGGGGAAAATTTGGTAAAACAAGAAAATTAAACCTAAATTTTTATCTATGAACAAAACATTACTTTACTTCAAGACATGGATGAAGGCAACAGGACGCAATCTGGTCAGTGCGAAGGTGCTGAGCCTGGTTGTTTTGTTGTCGGCAGTTCCATACGCGGCTTTCTCTGGCAATGGGAGCCTATCTGAAGTTTCGGAGTCTATGCAGGCTGGAACTCAGACTGTTTCAGGTACCGTTCAGGATCAGGATGGCACTCCCCTGATCGGTGTGACGGTTACTTCGAGTCCGTCGAACGGCGTGGTGACCGACGTGAACGGTAAGTTTACGATCAAAGTTCCCTCAGGAGCCGAGTTGACATTCAACTATTTGGGCTATAAGACAGTGAAAGTGAAAGTTGGCACTCGTACCACGATCAACGTGAAGATGGAAAGCGATGCTCAGCAGCTCGAAGAGCAAGTCGTTGTCGGTTACGGTACGCAGAAGAAAGTTTCCGTGGTTGCCGCCGTGTCGTCGGTTAACAGCAAGGAACTCCGTCAGAGTTCTTCGCCGAACTTGGCCAACGCATTGGCCGGACGTCTGGCCGGTCTGACCTCGTTGCAGTCCGGCGGTTCTCAGCCGGGTTTCGATGATGCCGACCTGTATCTGCGTGGGGCTTCCACTACGAACGGTACGAGACCGCTGATCCTGATTGACGGTGTGCCTCGTGACAATATCCGTACGTTGGATGCAAACGAGGTCGCTACGGTTTCCGTGCTGAAGGACGCCGCGGCTACCGCCGTATACGGTGTGCGTGGCGCGAACGGTGTGATCCTGATCACGACCAAGCGTGGCGAAGTAGGACAGACTAAGTTGGATATCTCTTTCGACCAGAGTTTCCAGGCGTTCACGCGCGAGCCGGAAAGGGTTGATTCGTGGGAATTTATGACTTTGCGTAACGAAGCGAACCGGAACGACGGTATGAACGAAGAATATTCCGGAAAGATGATTTCCCGTTCGTTGAATCCGTTGATGGGGCTGGATCCGAACGATCCGGATTATGCATTGAAAGCGGCCAGAAGGCATTATATGTATCCTAACCACGACTGGTATCGTGAAATTTTCAAAAAATGGTCGCCTCAGAGTCGTGTGAACATCAATATCAGCGGCGGTACCGAAAAGCTGCAATATTTTGTAAATGCCAGCTATTTGCATCAGGGTGGTAACTTGCATACGGAACCGAAAAGCAAGCTCGGCTACGATCCTCAGGCAAGGATGACCCGTTACAGCTTCCGTTCGAACTTGGACTATAACATCACGAAGAACTTCAAGGCTTTCCTGAATTTGGGTAGCTACATTGAAAAAGTGGGCATGCCCGGTACTACGACTTACGGCGGAGACAATAAATGGATGATCCGTGACCTTATCCACTGTACGGTAGGTATGAAGCCGATGACCGTAGGTCCTACCACTCCCGATGCGTCTCTGGGCTACGATGTAATTCCGGATAAAGTGATCCGTCCGGTCGAAACCGACCGTTCGCCTTTCGAATCCGTAAACCGTAAAGGTTACCGGGATGAAACCAGAACGAACCTGAATGCGTCTATCGGAGGCGAGTGGAATATGACCTTTATCACCAAAGGTTTGTCTTTGAAAGGTATGGCTTCGTTCGATGCCGTAGCCAATACGATTCTGGGCGGCGACATTACGGAAATGTCTTTCGCAACTTCGGTTGATGAAGATAACGACCAGATCTATTTTGCGGCCGACCGCGAATTGAACGGTACGTTGAGCCTGAGCAAGAGCGGTTATACCAATTATACGGTCAACCTGCAGGGATCGTTGAATTATAGCAGAACTTTTGGCAAGCACGACGTAGGCGCCATGATTTTGGTACAGCGTGATTTTTGGGAAACCAACGGCGCTCCGCTTAACATGCCTTATAATATGATGGGTATGGCTGCCCGCGTTACTTACGGCTTCGATAACCGTTATCTGTTAGACGCCAATATGGGTTACAACGGTTCCGAGCAGTTCTCTCCGAAAAATCGGTTCGGTTTCTTCCCCTCTTTTGCAGTGGGTTGGGTTGTTTCCAATGAAAATTTCCTGAAAGGCAATAAAGTCATCACCAATTTGAAGTTGAGAGCTTCTTACGGTAAAGTAGGTAGCGATAAGATCGGAAACAACCGTTTCCTTTATTTGGACAATCACACTTATAGTGCAAGCGGTGGCGTTGCCGTCGGCGGTTACGGTACGATCAATGAGAATCGTCCGGGTAACTACAACCTGCAGTGGGAGGTTTCCAAGAAACAGAACTACGGTATCGATCTCCAGTTGTGGAGCGATTGGTCGATTACTTTCGATTACTTTATCGAACAGCGTTCGAAGATCCTGAAGACCCAGGGAATGGCTCCGCAGTTTGCGGGTGTCCCCCAGTGGCCTTACTTGAACCTCGGCGTGGTGGATAACTCGGGTTATGAACTCGAAATTAATTACAACAAGTCTTTCAACAAGGATCTGTTCCTCTCTGTAAAGGGTAATTTCAGTTATAACCACAATAAAGTGAAATTCTGGGATGAAGTGCCTTATGCGGACGGTTATTATTACCAGTATCGTACGACCGGACAGTCGCTCAATCAGACTTTCGGTTACAAGATCGACTGGAGCAACGGCAACGGGTATTTCAATACTCAGGAAGAATTGGACAAGTATACGGAAGGATATGTAGACGAGAACGGCGTCGAACACAAGGGTATTACTTACAACCTTTCTACGGCTCCCCTGTTGGGCGATTTCAAGTACATCGACCAGAACGGGGACGGAATTATCGACGAGAAAGACCGGGTGCCCATCGGTTACACGAATGTGCCGCGCGTATCTTACGGTCTCAACGTTTCTCTTAATTACAAATGGTTCGACTTTACGGTCTTCCTTCAGGGGGTAGGTAAATATTCGAGCTATTACAGCGGTCAGGGTGTGAACGAGAACATCTATCAGGGTACTTTCTTCAAGTATCACAAAACCGCTTGGACCGCCGAACGTTATGCTGCCGGGCAGAAGATCACTTATCCGAGATTGTCTACCGGAGAAACCTGCTCGAAGATCCAAAATGATTTCTTCGTAATGGACCGTGCTTTTATCCGTCTTAAAGCAATCGAATTGGGTTATACTTTGCCGTCGAATGCTCTGCGTGCAATCGGTATTAATAAATTGAGAGTGTATTTCCGCGGTGATAACCTGGTTACGTGGGATCGTCTGAGAACAAGTACGACAGACCCCGAACAAACGGACCAGATCGGTTATCCTATCGTGAAGACGTTCAACTTTGGATTTAACGTAACATTCTAAGCTACTAAAATTCTCATTATGAAAGTGAAATATATATTTTTATCAGCTATAGCGTCGGTCGTTGCATTGAGTTCGTGCTCGGACGCTTTGGATATGGCTCCGGCTGGTTACATCGACATGTCCACGATATGGAAGGATAACGATAGAGTCGGGGCTTACCTGAATGCTATTTACAGTGGAAGTTATGTTACAAACAAAGGAATCGGACAGTGGTATTTTACTACCAATATTCCGGTTGCCATGTCGGATGATGCGTGGGATGCGGACGCAGAAGTAGAAACGGGATTATATTCGGCTCAGGCTTATAATGGAGTGGCTTCGGCCAGCAACCATCCGTTGTTAAGAAGCGGTAATATCAGTTGGGGCAATCTGTATGAAGGCGTGCGTAAATGCAATATCTTTTTGACTCATATCGATTCGGCAACGGTTACCGAAGAGAAGAACCGCGCCCGTTGGAAAGCCGAGGCTTATTTGTTGCGGGCTTATTTCTATGCGGAATTGATTCGTTATTTCGGTTCGATGGCTCCGCTTATAAAGACTGCCACTGCTTATACGGATGATTTTGAACAATATGCGATTAAATCTACTTACCGTGAGTTGGTCGAGTCTATCATTGCCGATTGCGATTCGGCGCTGGCGGAACCGGCAGTTCCTTGGAGAATTACTACCGGCGGAGAATCGAACCGGGTAACGAAAGCGTTGGCTTGCGCTCTTAAGTCCCGTTATTCGCTTTATGCCGCCAGCCCGCTGAACGCGACGAATGCGCTGGATGCGATGACTTGGGAAGAGGCCTATCAGATCAATAAGGAAGCGTTGGCTAGTTTGCGTGAGAACAGCTATGAACTTTATAAAACGTGCAAGAATCCGTCCGAATACGATGTATTCGCTACCAAAGGGCAGGTGAAATGGAAAAAAGGTTCCGACGCTGCGGCGGCAATGCATGAATATTTCTGTTCAACATTGAGTTATGATGCGAATCCGAACGATAAGGAGACGATTTGGCAAGACCGTGGCGCCCGCGGTGATATGTGGTTTATCAACGGGATCGGTTTCCAGGGATATTATAAGTGCGGATTGACGCCGACGCAGGAACTGGTCGATCAGTATGAAAATGTAAAATACAACAGCAGTACTGCCTTGGAAAGTTATCCGGTTGTCGATTTGGCGTTGCCTTACCGGGATAATACGCATTTGAAACCGAATTTTAATCCTGAAAATACGATTTTCGATCAGGTTTCGAATCCTTATGGGGACAGGGATCCGCGTTTCTACGTAACGGTCGTTTACAATGAGTGTGTTCGTACCGCCTTCTGGAAAAACGAAGAGATCGACGGTCGTTCGGGAGTTCATTATGTCGGAAATGCCATCCGTTCCAAAACGATCTGGACGAATAAGGAAGACGATTACACCGGTATCCATAGCAGTCGTCGTCAGAGAACGCGTACCGGTTACTATCTCAATAAATACTTGAAGCCGTCCGAAGGAGAGAACGCAGGCGGTAGTGTAAAGTATAAAATTTTCCGTTTGGCCGAAATTATTCTGAATACTGCCGAATGCGCTATTAATGCCGGTCATATCCAGGAAGGTATGACGTTGGTCAATGAAATCAGAAACCGCGCGGGGATGCCGGCTTGGCCGACAAGTCTTACGCAGAACGAAGCTCTGTTGTATCTGAAACATGAACGCCGTGTCGAAATGGCGATGGAGGATACCCGTTTGGACGATATGCGTCGTTGGCAGAGGCCCGACGGAGATATGTCGGATTATCAGTGGCCGACGGCTATGGAGATTTCATGGTTGGGCGATGATAAGGAAGGTAAGCCGATGTATACTTACACTCGTAAGCATATTCGGAACTCTCCCCGCCGTTGTTATTCCAATAAGTGGTTGTGGGTGCCCATTCCGTTGAGCGATCAGAATCGGTTGGAAACTTTGACCGGACATGCATGGCAAAATCCCGGATGGTAGTATTTACGGGTTGTGTAAACGATTAAATGATAAATAATATGAGACATAAAGTAAATATTAAAATAGCGCTGTTGCTCACATGCATGTTTTTGAGTGCATTCGGGGCTAAAGTCAGTGCGCAGTCGTCAACCGTCTATACCATCAAGGGTGTCGTAACGGACGAGTTTGGCAAGCCGCTGTCCGGAGTGGTCGTTAATTCCGAGACGGGAAAGAACGGAACTTCGACAGATATTGAAGGCTCCTATATGCTGACAGTGGACGATGGGAGTAAGGATATCGTTTTTTCTTATCTCGGTTATAAAGATAAAAAGGTGGCCATCGCAGAGAAGGAAACAATCGATGCGAAATTGGAACCCGACGCTTTGAAAAGCGATGAGATCATAGACATGGGTTTCGTTCAGCAACGGCGGGGAGCAATCTCCGGAGCTGTTAGCTCTGTGAAAGGAACTCCGATGGAAGCCGCTCCCGTTTCGAGTTTCGGTGCTGCTATGAACGGTTTTGTGACCAACTTGATGGTACGGGAAAATAACTTTGTACTTGGTAATGAGACGGTTAATATGTTGATCCGCGGCGCTTCGAATCCGCAGAATGGGTGGCAGGCCCCGTTGATTATGATCGATGGCGTGATGTCTTCTTATAATAGTAACGATGTTTTGCGCTATCTGACTGCAAAAGAGGTCGAATCGATTACTTTGTTGAAAGATGCTTCTACGCAGGCTTTGTACGGGGTTAAGGGAAATGCCGGTGTGATCGTAATTACGACGAAACGAGGTAAGAAGGGGCCGGTTCGGATCGATGTTTCTTATGATCAGTCGGTACAGCAGCCGACGATTTCTCCGAAATTCTTACATTCGTGGGAATATGCTACATTAAAGAACGAAGCTACCTATAACGATAATCCGAGCTTGGGTAAAACGCCTGTTTACTCGTCTCTTGACATCGCCAATTATATCTCCGGAGAAAACAGGGATCTGTATCCGGATAACAACTGGCGCGATATGTTCTATAAGAAATTAACTACCATGTCGCGGGCCAATGTAAACGTTACCGGTGGTTCGGATAAGTTCACTTATTTCACACAGGTGAATTTCATGCACCAGGGAGGTCAGTATAAAGTGACCAATGAACGTTATAAGTCCGGGTTCAATACGAACTGGTTCAATTACCGCACGAACGTAGATATTAAGGTGAACAAATACCTGAGCTCATACCTTCGGTTGAGCGGTACCGTAAGACGTGATCGTACTCCGGGCACGGGTCTCTTTTATAACGTGGATCAGACATTGTTCCAAAATATGTATTATCGTGGAGCGAATGTTTACGGTCCGTTGACGCCTGCCGTATATGACCCGACAGACGGAACGATGTTGGATCCTGGAGGAAAGTTGGTCGTTGAAGAGAAGAATACTTATTCGATTTACGGAGTGTTGAACCGGATGGGTTATAATAAGGCTACTTCCGTGAACATCAATTCCCAGTTCGGATTGGATCTGGATCTGAGTTTCGTGACCAAAGGGTTGAAATTAGGCGGATATATCGCTTACCAGACTTATGGTTACAATTCTCTTACCGCTATTCAGAGCAATGAACTTGTTAAGAGGAAAACGACCGACGATCCGTCCGTACTCGCTTTCGAAACGATCGGTACGACGAAAGATTCCGAACTGAGTTACGGGAAAGGTTATTCTTCTTACTATCATTTGGATTATCGGGCTTATTTGGATTATCAGCGTACTTTTGGAAAACATAATGTACAGGCTACCGCTTTTATTTACTACCAGAACCTGTCTAAGGCGGATATGGGGTCTTCCAATAATGTTTTGCCTTTCAATACGGTGTTGTCCGGCGTCGAGGCTGCCTATGGTTATGACAACCGTTATTTCGTAAAAGTCGATCTGGGTTATTCTGCGACCGAGCAGTTCGCTCCCGATCGCCGTTGGATCGCTACGCCCGCTATTTCCGGCGCGTGGAATCTGGCGAACGAACATTTTATGAAAAATGTGAAATGGCTGAACGAGTTTAAAATCCGTGCTTCTTACGGACGTACTGCCGAGGACGATTTGCAGAACGGACGTCATGGTTACTTGGATGAGAACCAGTTTGGTACTGGCGGTTCGGTTCCCGTGTTGGCTTATTCTACATGGGAAAATAAAAAGGGATATGCTTTGCTTCAGGCACAAACGATGCTCAAACAAAATTACGGTATCGACGTAGGATTGTTCAACGGGTTTACGTTCTCTTTCGACTATTTCAAAGAACGGATGGATAATATGCTGATCCATGCGACCTCGACGATTCCGAGTTATCAGGGTATTCCCATCAACAATTATCCTGCTACGCAAGTCGGTGTTTACGAGAACAAAGGTTATGATCTGTCGGCTAACTACTACAAACGGATCAATGCGGACTGGAGTTTTAACGTAGGCGGTTGGGTTAGCTATGCCCGTAATAAGGTTATTTACAAAGACGAAACCGAACTGGGTGAAAGCTATTCTTACAGACGTAAAGAGGAAGGATTCCCGCTCGGAACTTCTTTCGGATTGATGGTTGATTATAGCAACGGTAATGGTTATTTCAATTCGCAGGAAGAAATCGATCGTTACGAATGTACTTACGGATGGAACATGCCTTCTCCCAGGGTCGGCGATTTGATCTTCAAGGATATAAACGGAGACTATATCATCGATGAGAAAGATCAGGTTCCTTTCGGATACGGTGGCATACCGCAGGTATTCTACGCTTTCAATGGCGGATTCAAATACAAGAATCTGGAGTTTAGCTTCCTTTTCCAGGGCGTAGCCAGAACGGGGGGATTCGAAAGCAGTACATGGCATCTTAACTACGAAGGGATCTATACCCGGTTGCATGAAGGCGCCTGGACGCCTGAAAGGTATGCCGCAGGGAAAGAGATTACGGCTCCGGCTTTGTCCAATAGTCAGACCTCGAGCGATATGCGTAATAATTCCTATAACTGGAACGACCGGGCATTCCTTCGGTTGAAGAATGTGGAGATCGCTTATACATTGCCGTTGAATGTATCGAAGAAGATTTCTGCGGATAAAATTCGGTTCTCGCTTAGCGGACAGAACCTGGTTACCTGGGGCCGCATGAAAAACAAGGATATTGAACCGGAATACGGCGGTTTGTATACCATTCCTGCCTACCGTGTTTATAACGTAGGTGTCAGTGTTCTTTTCTAACCAGTAAAAGTTCTTTTAACGAGTAAAAAAAAATTGTATGAAAAAACATATATATCTTCTTTTTGCAGCATTTGTTGCCGGAGGGCTTTCCTCTTGCAAGGATGCACTCGATCTGCCGGATGACGGACGTATCAGTTACGAGAGTATCTGGTCGGATCGGAACAGAACGATCGGTTATCTGAATACTTGCTATAATTACGTTTCCGGTCCGAATTTTGGAGTGATATCTTATACGGACGATGCGCAGGACGCATATGATTACCTGGCAAATTCTGGAGTTACTTACTGGTACTCTGGTTTGGTCAGTGCTACTCAATGGCCGCTGGGAGGATCTTGGGGCAATGCGTTTGTCGGAATCCGTTATTGCAATGTTTTTATTCAGGCATTGCCGAATGCGACCGCCTATGCTCAGGAGGAGGAAAAGAAAGGCTGGATCGCTCAAGCCAAGGCATTACGCGCTTATTATTATTTGACGCTAATCAGAGATTACGGCGGTGTTCCGTTGATTACGGAGCCATATTCTTATGATCACGATTTTTCTTCCGACAGGCGTGCTAAAGTCTGGGAAATCGTTAAGCAGATTCTGCAGGATACCGATGATGCTCTTGCAGCTCCGGGAGCCGAGGATATGTCTTATACGAGCAAAGGATTCCGTTGGGTATTGGGCTCGAACTATGCCAATATGATGCACCGCGCATTGGCCTATGCTATCCGTTCGGAAGCGATTATGCTGGCTGTAAGTCCGCTTCACAAAAATGAAGAAGGAAATCCTTATACCTGGGAGGATGCCGCTAAAATTACGAAGGAAGCGCTCGACCAATGTCTGGCTCACGATTATTCGTTGTTTACCCGTCTGCCGATCATCGAGACCGATTCGAAGGGCGCTTATGATTATTATTTCTTCACTCCGTACGATTACGACCGTCCGAGTGACAAGGAAACGATTTACGGTGTTGCCGGGATTTCGGTTTGGAATGGTTACGGTCTTCCGACTAATCCCAAACAGTCTTCTGCCGGAATCAGCCCGACACAGGAGTTGATCGACTCTTATGAAACGGCCGATGGACACCCGATTCTTAAGAAAACAGGGGATGGCAAATATTATAAAGATGACTCTCATTTGCAACCGAACTTCAATGAAGCTGCCGGATACGACGATCAGAATCCTTATGAGAACCGCGATCCTCGTTTCTATCAATCCGTTTATTTCAATGGAGCACAGCGCCATTGGGACGATCCGGACGAACTCGTGAAAATTTATGACAATGCGCCGAAAGACAGTTCCTGCGCAATTGATAAAACGACCATTCGGAATACGAGAACGGGTTATTACATGAGAAAGTACGACAAACATACTTCATCTTATGAAACGCCTGTTACCGGATATGTACGTAGATTCCGGTTGGCAGAGCTTTATCTGAACTTCGCAGAAGCGGCCAATGAAGCTTATAGCCCGACTCAGCAGGTAGAAGGATATAGCGGACAGCCTGCAATGTCTGCCGTAGAGGCTGTCAATGCAATCCGTTCGAGAGCCGGTATGCCGGGTGTCAGAGACGAATATACTACGGATAGGGATGTGTTCAGGGATAGAGTCTGGAATGAACGTCGGGTGGAATTCGCTTTTGAACCGCTTCGTTTCTATGATATCCGGCGTTGGAAGATCCTTGACAAAACCGAAACGGTCGTAACGGGTATGCGGGCGACCAAGAACGATGATAATACGTTTACTTATAAACGTTTTGTTGTCAGCGAACGCAAATCGAATGCGGATACTTATCTGCTTTTCCCGTTGCCTACGGACGAAGTGAATAAGATGTATAAACTTACCGGGACGAACTGGCAGAATCCGGGCTACGAATCTCCCGAATAAGTCGATCGTCTACATGATAAAGAAACGGAAACCAACGGGTTTCCGTTTCTTTTATTTTAGGCGTTGTTGATTATTTTCGCTATAATCATTATATTTACTCTCTGAATAGAACATAAATAAAAGCATAAAATGGGAATTAAACAGATTTTATTAAGTGTTGTGGCTATGTGTGGTATCGTCGGTGCCGGGGCAAAGCCTGCGACGGAAGTGGTTGCGCACCGGGGGTATTGGAAGGCGGAGGGTTCCGCTCAGAATTCGGTCGCGTCGTTGAAAAAGGCGATTGAGATCGGAGCCAGGGGATCGGAATGCGATGTGTATATTACGACGGACGGAGTCGTCGTCGTGCATCATGATCCGACGATCGACGGGAAGCGGATCGACGAAAGCACATACGCGGCTTTGAAAGATTGCAAATTATCGAACGGAGAAGCAATTCCGACGCTGGACGAGCTTCTTGCGATTGCGCGTAAACAGAAACATACGAAATTGATTATCGAGATCAAGTCGCATAATACCCAGGAGAAGGAGGCGGCGGCAGTCGATGCTGTGTTGAAACTGGTGAAAAAAAACAAGATGGATAAGTTGGTCGAATATATTTCGTTCAGTCAAAATGTCTGCGAGCGCCTGATCGCGTTGTCGCCGAAAGCGAAGGTGGCTTATCTTGGCAGCGATCTGACCCCGAAACAGCTCTCCGACAAGGGGTATACCGGATTGGATTATCATATAGGTGCGATGCGGGCCCATGAAGAGTGGTTCGACGAAGCGAAACAATTGGGGTTGGAAGTCAATGTTTGGACCGTCGACGACGAGCCGAATATGAAATGGTTGATCGGTAAAGGCGTTACTTATATTACGACGGACGAGCCCGTTATGTTGCAGAAATTGTTGGCCGAATAGCAAAGGATCGTGTCGGATAAACGATCGTCGGTCTTCTTGTTTCGGATTTTTCGGGAAAAAGAGCGGTGGCGAGGTAAAAAAGTCGCAAGATTTTGCGGATAATTCGATTAATTTTACGAAATTTGCACTCGCTAAATCCGGTTGTGGGAGCACGATCGTTTGGATTTGCCACAATAGCTCAGTCGGTAGAGCATTTCATTCGTAACGAAAAGGTCGTGGGTTCGAGTCCCACTTGTGGCTCAAAAGAAAAAGGAACGTGAAAACGTTCCTTCTTCTTTTGTTTTGGCCCGGTAAGTTTGTTCTCCCTGAGGGAAAGCTTTGTTGCCGTTTTTGCGTGGGCAGTTATTTGCCGTTTTTGCTTTCTTCTTCGGAAAAAGCGTCCTGCACCTCTTTCTTTTTTTCTTCGTGGTCTTTCTTCGTGTAATTTTTCACGTTGTCGACGATCTCTTTTACTTCGTTCCAGAAATTTTCCTCACAAGGATCGCATGTGTTACAATTCTCTTTCATGGCTGTTTTATTTTATTAATGAATAATTCTGCATGAAGACATGCAAAATACGTACTACACCGGCTGCGGACAGGGAATATTCTCGGGAAAAGGGTTAGCCGGCCTTTTGCCGGACGGTATCGATTTTTTGCGTTAGCGGTCGATCGGTCGGCGAAAAGCTGTAATTATGCTATACTCTTATTTTGCATTAAGAATTCGCAAGTCGCCTGTTTTTGCGGATAATATAGTGTACGAAAATCGTGGAGGGGGGGAATTTCCATAATGACGCCGACATCGTTTGGGTCCGTGTGCAGATTTAACTGGCGGTAGTTCGTCCGGCTGAATTTTATCCACGGATTGTTGTGCATCGGAATTTTAAAGCGATAGACATGCTGGATGCGGCTGTTTTTCGTTTCGTCGATCACGGAATCATCGTCCGCCGATTGGCATATATACACGTCGTTGTCGTCCGAAGAGGTGCAACAGCCGGTTGTTCCGGACGAAGGAAGAGAGCAATTCCATGGTTCGTGGGCGCCCGATGATGTCCAGCCATTTTTTCATGCCTCGGTCGATTTGCACTCTCTCTGGTCGATGAGTTTGTCGGCTTTCGGTCTGTCTCCCGTGTAGATGTTCATGCTTCGAGGATCTTCTATTTTGTACAGGGTCGAATGTCCGCGCACGTGTCCCAGAAAATTGGATACGTAATATTTTCCTTGAACAGAGACGCTGCTTTCCCGAAAGGTTCCAGCTCTGCCCGCGTTTGTCGAAATACAGGGTTCTGGCTCCTTTGCGGCTACCTATTCGGGCGACGAGCGTGTCGTTCTGACAATGCAGGTAGTGATAGCTGGTAAATACTTGCGAGATGTCGATTTCTGAGAGTTTCTCCCCTGTTTTCGAAAAAGCGTAAAACTTATCTGTCCAGTCTCTGAAATTCGTCATGTCGAACATCCGTCTGGAGAGAATGTAGTAGGTGCCGTCGAGCAGAGTCATCGAACCCAGGTCCAGGTCGCAATCGACATAGACTATACCGAAATTATTCCGCCGATATATAAGGACATTGATTTTTACAAGAATGGGCTGGGCATTATACAGGACTTCGACGACATGTAGGCTCTGGTGTTGAGCAGCGGTGAAATAACGCCTTTTATATATACTTATATCCCGGATGAGAACGGCAATTACTATCTCGTCGTTGACGGCGATCCGTATGACGGTAAAGAATTCGGTTTGATGAATGCTAAAGGGAGATATTGATACCGCCCGTCTACGACGAGATGGATAACCGGATAACCAATCCTTACTATTCGGATGGGTGGGTAGGGGGAGTCGCCAAGACTTACCTGCCCGAAAATCATGTTCTGATTCTGAAAGACGATCTCTGGAGCGTTATGGACGTTTCGACAGGGAAATACATCTTGAAAGATTTCGAAAGGATAAACGGGGTTTATAACGATCAGTATATCGTAAGGAAGAGATTGTCTCCTCACGAGCCGAGTAATTTTGCAATCGAATTCTACATAAGATTCTCAGGTAAACGAGGCGCCGGTTCAAATCAAAGATCTCGTAATACTTTCATAAGACAGACAAGGCTCTCATATATGAGAGCCTTGTCTGTCTTAGTAGCGGGGGAAGGACTTGAACCTCCGACCTTTGGGTTATGAGCCCAACGAGCTGCCAACTGCTCCACCCCGCGGTATTATGGTACAAAGATAACCAAAAAAAACAAATCCGCAAAAAATATCGGCTTTATTTGGCGCGTGCCGAAGGGGTGTTGCGCACAATAGGCTGGTTGTTATTTGTTTATATCGAATATGGAATGATTGCGTGCCGGATTGCCGGATGCGGCGCACCGGTTTCCAGACGCTTTATCCGAAAATCAGGTTCAGTACGTAAGCCAGCCGATAGCCGCCTTTGAGCAGTTGCTTTTCGGCCAGCAGGTTGCCTTCGTAGCGTTCCGTGTCGGAAAGTTCCGTGTCGGGTCTTACGATGTCGTAAGCGACGATGCAGTTGCGGGCATTGTCGCTCACCCACTCCCTGGGAGTCCCGCTGACCATTTCGGCCTTTTCGGCTTTCGAACAGCGATCCAGTTGTTCGCACCATTCCGTAACGCTCCATGCGTGGGGGCCGAGCGAAGGCATGTCGTCCCATACGCTGTGGAACAGAATCGCCTCGCCGTCCACTTTCAGCCAGTAGTTCGACGGGCGGTAATTGTAAATGACGTGAGCCGGACAGTGCATGTCGGGCAGGAAGTGAACCAGGTGTTTGATCAGCAGCAATACGGTCGAATCGTCCATGCTCTTGTACTTGCCATCCTTCATCCGGTCGATCGCTTTTTCTACGGCCATCAGCGCATCGCCTGGGAAGTCGCCTTCCGCATATTCGAAATCCTTGTTGACCGGAACGCAATGGTCGAACCATTCGTTCGAGTAGCCGCTTTTGGTAACGTAGCCGAGGTAGTCCATCCACGAGGCGTAATAGATGATGTCGTGTCCTTCGAGGTATTTGGCGATGTTCTTTTTCGCTTTTTTTGTCATGTTTTGTTGTGCGATGGCCGCCGAAATGTCGTGGCCCAATTTGTTCCATCCGAACGAAGAGAAAGGAACGGCCGCCAGCAGGAACGCCGCGATCAGAAGTTTCTTCATAGCGCTTTTTATATATTCGGGTTTAACGATGATTTCATCGTAAAGATAGAAATAATTCGGACTGCGACGATGTTTTGCTCGGATTTCCGGCCGAAAAAAGACATTCCGGTTCCGATATCAGCAGGGAGGATTGCATCCCGGGTCGTCGCACGTCTCTTCCGGCCGTTCGAATTCCAGGGTGGCGTGGGTGATTCCCGTGTGTTCGAGCAGGTGTTTGATCCGGTGCTTGAGCGCTGGAATTTGTTCCGTGTCGCGAACGGCGATGTGGGCTGTCAGGGCGTTCTCGGTCGTGCTGATGGCCCAGATGTGCAGGTGGTGGACGTTTGCGATTCCGGGGTCCGCATCGAGGATCTCTTTCCGGATCCGCTCGCTGTCGATCCCGGTCGGGACGCCGTCCAGCGACAGACGCAGGCTGTCGTGCAGCAAATGCGCGGTCGAGATCAGGATGACTACGGCGATCACCATGCCGATGATGGGGTCGATGACGTACCATCCCGTAAAACTGATGACGATGCCCGAAATCAGTACGCCGACCGAAACCAGCGTATCGGCCGCCATGTGCAGGTAGGCGCCTTTGACGTTCAGATCTTTCTCCTTGTCTTTCAGAAATAGCCATGCGGTAAAGGCGTTGATGACGATTCCCACGCCGGCGACCCAGGCGACGCTGCCCCCGGCGATCGGAGTCGGATTTTTCAGCTTGTCGATACTTTCGGCAAAGATGACGCCGACGGCCACCAGCAGGATACATGCATTCAGCAGCGAGACCAGCACCGTGCTTTTTTTGTATCCGTAAGTGTATTTCGGGGTCGGTTTCAGCCGGGCGAGCCGGAATGCCAGCAGCGATAGGACGAGGCTGACGACGTCGCTCAGGTTGTGCCCCGCGTCGGAGATCAGGGCGACGGAGTCCAGAAAGAGTCCCGCGCCGAACTCGACGGCTACGAAAACCAGATTCAGCAGAATGCCCAGCATGAAAGCCCGGTTCAGGTGATCGACCGAATGATTGTGCGTGTGTGCCATGATGTTTTGTTTTATAAGCAGGGCAGCCGGCTCTTCGGAAGAAGGGCCGGCTGCCTGTATGTTTAAGACGGAACAGCCGTCTCCCGTTCCGGTTTAGATCGAAAGCGTTCTCAGCGTATTCAACAGCTCCCGTTTGATCGGTTTCTGGTTTTTGATCGCTTTGCTGAACGGGATGTAAACCAGTTCATCGTTCTGGATGCCGACCATTACGTTGCGCTGGTCTTCGAGCAGGGCGTTGATGGCGGCTTCTCCGAGCCGGCTCGCCAGAATCCGGTCGCTGGCCGACGGCGAACCGCCGCGCTGAATGTGTCCCAGGATCGTTACGCGGACATCGTACTGCGGAAATTCGTTCTTGACCCGTTCGGCCAGTCCGATGGCGCCGCCGGTCAGTTCGCTTTCGGCCACCAGGACGATGCTGCTGTTCTTCGATTTGCGGAATCCCTGTTGGATGAATTCGCCCAGTTGGTCGACTTCCGTCGCGATTTCCGGGATGATGGCCGCTTCGGCTCCCGAAGCGATGGCTCCGTTCAGCGCGAGGAATCCGGCTTCGCGGCCCATGACCTCGATGAAGAAAATGCGTTCGTGCGAGGTCGCCGTGTCGCGGATCTTATCGACCGATTCTACGATGGTGTTCAGAGCGGTATCGTACCCGATGGTCGTATCGGTGCCGAACAGGTCGTTGTCGATCGTTCCCGGCACTCCTACGATCGGGAAATTGTATTCGGAAGCGAAAATCCGCGCTCCGGTCAGCGACCCGTCCCCGCCGATTACGACCAGCGCCGAGATGCCGTGCTTTATGATGTTGTCGTAAGCGATCTTCCGGCCTTCCGGCGTCCGGAACTCCTCGCAGCGCGCAGTTTTGAGGATGGTTCCTCCCTGCTGGATGATGTTGCTGACATTCTGGGTCTGGAACGGAATGATCTCATCGGTTATCAGGCCTTTGTATCCTCTCATGATCCCTTTTACGTCGAATCCGTTGTAAATAGCCGCCCGCGTCACGGCACGGATGGCCGCATTCATACCCGGGGCGTCTCCGCCCGACGTCAGAATACCCACGCATTTCTTTCCTTCCATAATCGTTCCTCCTTTTCGGTTCAATCTTTATCCGTTACAAAAATAGTAATTAATCAATTCCCCTGCACATTGGATGCCTGATTTTTTGAACGGAAAGAAAAGAAGAAACCGGAACGTTAATTCCGGTTTCTGCAGTTCAGAATAAAGAAAATTCCTGCGAAGATGAAAAGAAGGGGGAAAATGATCTTTTCGAACGGGATATCCAGGCACAGCCGGTCGACCAGCAGCAGCAGGATTCCGATCGCCGTGACGATGCCGCCCGGGATCCACCGGCTCAGCGAAAGCAGGTAGGTTCCGATCAGAACGACCAGCATGTGCCAGGAGAAGATCAGCTCGAATGCGCTGTCGGATAGCAGCCCGAAGTTGTTCAGCAGCCACAGGATGCCTGCGAGGATCAGGATGATCCCGATAAAAAGATTGCGCGGACGGATTATTTCAACCGTTCGGTTGCGTCCGGGTTTGTCGTTTTCGATGATTTCCATGCCGATGGTAGTTATTGGGTTGTGTCGGGTCGGCCGTCGGGATCTGCCGACGCGCCCCCCGTTTTCCGTTTTATTCCGTATAATATTCGATGCGAACGGTGTCGGTGGCCGTCGAGTCGCCTATTGAAACCGTTTCGACGCGCACCGTATCGTTGACGATCGTCGGAGTCGGGATGACGGTCACGCTCCGGGTTACATTGAAAAAGAGTTCGATGTTGTCTTTTCGCACCGCTTCTTCCAAGCGGTCGTAATTCCTTACGACGTATACGCCGATATAGATCAGGATTAGAATCCAGATACCGAACAGCACGGACAGGGTCGTTTTCCGACTCGGCAGGTCGAAAACCAGTTTCATCAGCAGGTAGATGACGATGAAAACCGGCAGGACGAACACCAGCAGCAACAGGATCACCAGCAGGACGCTCTGGGTGCCGGCGATGTGGAACGGCATTCCGACGATCGATCCGCCGATCAGGAATGAAATGACGGCGACGACGGCTGCGATGATGCTCAGCGCCAGAATGCCGCCTACGATCAGAACGAAGGCCTTGATGCAAAACAGCAATACCCGGCCCAGAACATAAAGCAACTCGGAAAATACCGAGGCCGTCCGTTCGTTTTTCGGCGAAGGATGGGCGCTGTTCAGATCTTCGCTGATGTTACGGTGGATCGACGAGGCGGTGATTTTTTCCCCGCTCATCTCCAGCCTTTGGCGCGGCGTGCGCGCTTTCGGGATCGAGAACCACAGGATCAGGTAGAGCAGGGAACTGACGCCGATCAACACCCCGAAAAATCCGCAAAACATATTCAGAAACGGGATGACGCTGATGCAGACCAAGATCAACAGCGGCGAGCAGAAAATCAGGCGCACCAGGGTCGGGTCTACCCGGAAATAGGTGGCTATTCCGTTGCACACGCCGCCGAGTTTGGCTCCGTCGGGGTTGCGGTAGAGCCGTCGCGCGAAGTTGTCGGATGGAACGCTGTCTGCCTGAATGTTGTCTGCCGGCGTGCGCGTATCCATGCCGTCGGGCAGACCCAGTTGGCCGATAATGGTACGGATTCGCTCGGCGGTGACCACCGTGTCGGCGTCCTGTTCGTTCAGGATCAGTTCGCTGATGCGGGCTTCGATATCCGACAGGATTTCGGGGCCGTCCGGATTTCCTTTGTATCCTACCTCGATCCGTACCAGGTAGTCTTTCAAAAGCCGGTATCCTTCGTTTTCGAGGATAAAAGCGATGCCGGCGATGCTGACATTGATCGTGTTGTTCATGGCTGTCGGGTTTTAACGGTTTCCGTCGCGGATGATCCGGATCTGCGAGATCAGTTCACTCCATGCGATGTCGAGTTGTTCGAGGCATTCTCGGCCTTTCTGCGTGATCGAATAATATTTGCGGGGCGGTCCTTGCGGCGATTCTTCCCAGCGGTACGAAAGAAGCCCCTGGTTTTTCTGCCGGGTGAGCAGCGGATAGAGCGTCCCTTCCACCACGATCATTTCGGCGGCCTTCAGCTCGGCGATGATCGATGAAGCATAGGCGTCGTTGCGCGATATGATCGACAGGATGCAATACTCCAGGATCCCTTTCCGCATCTGGGCCTTGATATTGTCTATATTCAGTTCTGTCATGGCCTTACCTCCTGTATTCGTTATAGTTCTCTTGTTTTGCCGGTTCCAGCGGGATGATGATCCACATGACGATGTAGACCATCAGGCCGACTCCGAAAATGATGAACAGCGCCATAAGGACCCGGACCAACGTAAGATCGATTTCCGAGTACTCGGCGATACCGCCGCATACGCCGCCGATGATCTTCTCACGGCGGCTCCGGTAAAGCCGGCGCTGCCGATCGGGTCCCGGTCCGGGTTCTTGGTCCGGGAGACTGCGGCGCGGTTCCCCGAACTCGCGGGCGCTGCCGATGATCGCGATCGCCCGTTTGACCAGCGCCGCGTCCACGACTTGCGACTGGGCCGAAATCGCGCCGTTGAAAATATCGGCGATCCGTATCTCGATGTCCTGCATCGTCTCTTTGTCGTCTACGCCGTCCAGACGGATTTCGATTTCGTTCAGGTATTTTTTCAGCATGCCGTAGGCGTCTTCGTCCACGATGAACGGAGCGCCTCCTATGTTTACGTTTACGGTCTTTTTCATGATGTCGCTTTTTTGAGATTAAACGATATTTGAATGGATACGACAAATATATGGAATAAAATTATACTTTGCAATACAAAGTACCATGTTTTTCTCAATCTATTCCGGTGCGTAAACGACAAAAGCCTTACAATATGCTTATTGTAAGGCTTTTATTTGGAAATGAGATCGGAATTATTTTTCAGAAAAAGAAAATAATTCCCGAATCAGTGCGAGGAACCGACCGGTTTAGGCCATGTCCCACTGTTCGCGGATCAGTTTCAGCGCAGCCGGAACGCTCTGCGTCCTGTCTCCTTTACAGCCGCATTCGAAGCTGACGTAATTCGGGTAATTCATCGCTTTCAGGGCGCGGAAGCCGTCCACGTAGTTGTCTACGTCGCCGTCTTCGCCGGGCGTGTTGCGGGTGCCGCGGCTGGCGATGTGTACGTGTTGCAGGTGCTCGCCGGCGGAGAAGAAGGCCCCGTAGTCGGAAGGTTCTTCGAAAGTCATGTGCCAGAAGTCGCCCATGCATTTCACGGCGGGATGTTTCGCATCGCGGCAGATCGAGGCGGCGTCGCCCACTTGGCGCAGGTAGAATGCCTCGTTGCGGTTCAACGGTTCGAGAATGACGGTCGTGCCGCACTGTACCGCGTAATCGCCCAACTGGCGGAGCTGGTCTACCAAGTAATTGCGGGTGTCCATCGTGTGCGGCATTGCGGGAACCTGCCCGTTGAAAGCCGGAACCATGATGACGCCCGTCGAGCCGAGTTCGCCGGCCGCAGCGATGATCTCGCGCATCGTTTGGTCGAACTGTTGCCGCACGGCTTCGTCTTCCGACAGAATGAAGCCCTGGAAACCGGCGCAGATCGCGCTGACCTTGATGTTGCGTCCTTGCAGCAGTTTTTGCAGTTCGCCGACCCGTGCGGCCAAGCCGGCTCCGCCGGGTTCGAAGCCGACCACGCCGTTCTGTTCCATGAAATCGAATTTCTGCTCCAGCGTTTCACCGGGAGCGGTTCCTTCCTGGAACGAGAGTTTCAGTTCCGTTTTTTTCTTTTTAGTGCTGTCGCATCCTGCGAGCATGTTCAGCGGACTGACCGCTGCGACGGCTCCGCCGACCAGCGTCGCCCGTAAAAAGTCTCTTCTTTTCATATTTTTGATTGTTTGTTTCGGTTCGATAATTCGTCCTGCAATCGTTTCAGGTAACGGTCTATTCCCTCGGCATCGCCGGTGCGCGGCGTCCAGGGCGCCAGGTCGGACTCTTGCAGCGGGACGTACGGGCCGGGCTTCACTTCGTAGACGACCGTACCGCTTTCGAGCACCAACAGGCTATGCCACTCGCCGGCCGGAATGTCGAATCCGTAAACGCCTTGCTGCGGGTCGATCACGGCACATTCGGCAATTTCGCCCCGGTCGTTGAAAATGAACGAGGCGACGCTGCCGCGCAATACCACGATCGCCTCGTCCTTGGCAGGATTCAGGTGGCGGTGCGCCGGCAGGTAGCTGCCCGGTTCGAGCGCATTCAACAGCCGGTTTACCGGATCGTCCGGCCGTTCGTGAAAGTTATAATTCTTTCGGAGACGGTCGTCCGTTCTGGCCTGGGCGGAGGTACGGTTCAACAGTTCGGCATCGATGAGTTTCATCTTGTTTCAGGTTGTCTCCCGGAACGAATAAAAACGGGTATAGATGTATATACCCGTTTTATTGCCGGAATCCGGATCGCCGGAGTTCGTTCTATTTGCCTGTGCCCGGGACGGGAATGGTATAGATGCTCATGTCCATCGGGCCGAGTTCCATCTTGGCAGGCGTGAGGTTCAGCGGCGATGCCGTCATTTCGTCCCAAGAGACCGACTTGCCGGTGTAAGCCGATTCCCGGCCCATAATGGCGCACATATTCGATGTGGCGGTCTCTTCGGCCTGTACGATCGGGGTATTGTTGCGGATGCAGGAGATCCAGTTGACATGCTCCAGCGTGTACGGGTCGTTTTGCTGGTGGGCGGCATCTTCGGTCGCGCTGTCGTACTGCCATACGATGTTGCCCTGCAGGTCGCGGATGGCGAAGTCGGTGCTGCTCCACGATCCTTTGGTTCCCTGGATGAATTCGCTGACGTTGGAATCGCAGCCGTCGATCTGGCGGCACATGCTGTGCATATGAACGCCGTTGTCGTATTCGAAATCTACGCTGAAATTGTCGTACTGATCCCCCGTCACGCGGCGCTGGCGGCTTCCGAAAGCGGTGGCTCGTTTCGGCTTATAACCCGAGAACCAGTTGAATACGTCGATATTGTGAACGTGTTGTTCAACGATATGGTCTCCGGAAAGCCATTTCCAGTTCACCCAGTCGCGGATCATCCACTCCATGTCCGACCAACCTTTTTCACGGTTGCGGTACCACAGCATCGGCTGATTCCAGTAGACGTTGCCGCCGGTAATTTCGCCGATCAGACCTTCCTGCACCTTTTTATACGATTCTACGTAGGGGCGTTGATGGTGACGCTGCGTTCCGGTGATAACGCACAGCCCCTTGGCCTGGGCCTGCTTGGCCGCGGCCATTACGGTGCGGTAACCTTCCGGATCGACGCAGATCGGTTTTTCGAGGAAACTGTGTACCCCTTTTTCGGTGGCGTATTTGAAGTGTTCCGGACGGAAAAACGGGGGCGTGGCGATGATTACCACGTCTACGCCGGAATCGATCACGTTTTTATAGGCGTCGAAACCGGTGAAGCATTTGTCGTCGGCTACTTCGATCTGGTATTTGTCTTTCAGCGTGTTTTTCAATCCCTGCAGACGGTCGTCGAATACGTCGCCAAGCGCCGTGATCGTGACTCCGTTGGCGGCGGCCAGAAAGTTCTCGGCCGCTCCCGAACCGCGTCCGCCGCAGCCGATCACGCCGGCTTTCAGTTCTTTTCCGTCGGCCGCTTTGTCGGGCAATTCCGGAATGTAATATTCCCCGGGCGCCTTCAACGGTACGTAAGCCGTCTTTTTGCTGTTTCCGCACGAGGAAAGAAGCGGTGAAAAGCCCAGCGCTCCGGCTACGCCGGCCACTGCCGAATAGGAGAGGAACTCCCTTCTGGTAATTTTGTTATCCTTGCTCATAATAGTTAATGTTTAGGTTTTATTGATTTGGTTTCTTTTTTGTCGGACAAGCTCTGACGATTACGGTTGCTGACCCTCGGCGGGTTCGCATACGACCCGGAACCCGATGCTGCGGATATCCGAGTACCACCAGATACTTTTTGGATTTTGCGGATCGGTTTTCAGCCATTTGTCGTGCTCGGTATGTCCGCGGGCGGCCGATCGCAGATCCGCCGCGTCGTCGGAGAACTGACCGCCGCGCACTACGTGTTCTTTCCCCGATGCGGGGCCTTTCGGATCGACTGCGCCGTCGGGCATTTTCGCGTAGGCGTCTTCGGCATACCAGTCCGAACAGTATTCCATTACGTTGCCGAGCGTATTTTTAAGCCCGAACGGGTTGGCTTGTACGAACGACGGCTCCTGGGTTTTGTTCTTGCTGTTTTTGGTATAGACGACGTAACGGTTTATGTTGGTCGTGTCGGCATCGAAGAATTTCCGCCAGAAGCCCTGATCGGAGAGTTTCTTCGGATCGCCGGCGAAGAAGTAGGGCGTTTCCGTTCCGCCGCGCGTCGCGTATTCCCATTCGGCTTCGGTCGGCAGACGGTATTTCTTGCCGGTTTTTTTCGACAACCACTGGCAGAACGTTTCGGCCGCGTAATGGGTCATCGTGATGGCCGGCCGGTTGCCGCTGCCCCAACCCTGGTCGGGGATGCCGAACGGCGGGGTCGGGCCGCTGATCGCGTCTACTTCCGGGTTCGAATTGTTGGCGTAAACCTTTTCCGGCGGCGTGCGTCCTTCCGACATGGTCTCGGCGTAAAAAGCCCAGTACTGATCCCAGGTCACTTCGGTTTCGCCGATAAAGAACGGCGAAACGGTCACTTTTTTTACGGGGCCTTCGTCGTCCCTGCGGAACGGTTCGTCGTCCGGGCTGCCCATTGCGAAAGTTCCTCCGGGGATCGCTTTCATGTCAAACGATACGGTCGTACCGGGGATGGTTTCGGTAAAATTCTCGAATGCGGTTACGGTAGCCGCTTCGGTGAACGGTTCGCCTTTTTTCGCTTCGGGCTGCGGGATGCCCTGCATTTTCGCATGCGTATAGTTCGGATCGTAATGGCCTACGTCCAGATGGCAGCTGATACACTGCAGGTCGAGTTTCTTTTCGTTTTCTTCGTAGTAGAGATGGGCGGTGATACCTTCCTGACTGAGCCGCGACGGGAACAACTGCTGATGGCACTCCTTGCATGATTCGTTGTAGACGATCGTGACGGCGTGGTCCAGTTCTTTTTTACTTTCCCAGTCGAATTCGGAACTGTCTTTCGTCCAGTAGGCCCACAAATCTTTCAAACCGGTCCGCGCTTTGGCCGTGAAATGCTTGAAAGAGCCTTTCGGGGGCAGGTGACATTCGGCGCAACCGGTCACTACGCCGCTTTTGCTGTTGTGGTGCGACGACAGTTTCCAGCTTTTATCCGCCTGAGGGTGCACATGGCACGACTGGCACGACTCGTCCGTCGAACTCTGCATGTAAACTCTGTTCAATCCGATCGTGATGCTCGCTCCGACGGCAACCGCCGCTATGACAGTTAAAATGAGTCCTTTACGGCTAAGCCCTATAATTTTTTTCTGATGCTCTTTTTTTTCGGATTTCCCGGACATACAAACTGATAGTTAAAATTTTCAATTAGCCACACTCCACAGCTTAAATACAAATTTATATAAAATATGCCAGAAAAGCCAAAACATCGCCGAAACTTTTACTAAAAATTTTTATTAAAGTGCGTTCTAAATCACTTCCGGTTGAGGCCGATGTTCTTTCCGGAAAATGTGCGGGGGGTTATTCGGCTGAAATTCCGGTTCGAAATCTACCACCCGGCTCGTTTTTCGCCCCTATAGCGACTCCGAGATGGGCGGACAGCCGGAACTTCTCTTATGATGTTTAGGGGGTAAAATGAAGATCGATAATTCGAAGCGGTCGGCAGCGACGGGATCGTCCCGGTTGCTAAACATGATCGGCCGGGGGCGATCACTGTGTCGGCAGCGTGTATACGAAGCTTTTTCGGGTAATAAAAAAACGCCTTCATCGCATGAAGCGTTTTTGTCGGGTGTGCGATGTCGAAAAATCAGTCGTTGCCGATTTCGCTTCCCATCATATCGAGCAGTTCGTTCGTAATCAACTGCTGGCGTGTTTTGTTATACTGGATCGTAAGTTCCTGGATCAGTTCGATCGCATTGTCCGTCGCCATTTGCATGGCGATTGTCCGGGCGGCATGCTCGGCGGCGTTCGAATCCAGCAACACGGTGAAAATTTTCAGCCCCAGCACCTGCGGGATCAGCGTGTTGACGACCGTCTCGCGATCCGGTTCGACGATATAATCCGTGCTCAGACCTTTCCCTTTCTGCTGTTCGGTGTCGATCGGCAGGTATTCCTCGCGCGTCAGCACCTGTACGGCCGTGCTTTTGAAATGGTTGTATATCAGTTCGACGCGGTCGATCTCGTGATTTGCGAACATTTTCATCAACCGGGCGGCTAGATCGGAAGTTTCTTTGTAAGTCGGTTTCTCAGCCATTTTCTGGTAATCGCCCTGCGGTTCGAAACCCTCTTTGCGGGTCGCTTCGGCGATTTTTTTCCCGATCGGGAAGATCAGAATGTTTTCCCGTTTCAGCTTGCCGTAAGAGGCGATCGTTTCGTGCAGTTTTTTAGCGACATTGGCGTTGAATGCACCGCAGAGCGACGAGTTCGACGAAACGGCCACGATAGCCACCCGCTGCACTTCCCTCTTTTCGGCAAAGGGAGAACTGACCGAACCTTCGGCCGACAGGAATCCCGACAGGATGCCGTTCAGCTTCCGCTCGTAGGGGAGCATGTTTTCGATGGCTCCCTGCGCGCGGTGCAACTTGGCCGACGCTACCATTTTCATGGCCGACGTGATTTTCAGCGTACTGTTGACCGACGCGATTCTTCCCTTGACCTCTTTCAGCGATGCCATGACTTATGACTTTTTAAGTGCCGAGGCGACTGCTGCAGCCACTTCCTCGATTTTGGCGGTTACCTCGTCGTTGATGATGCCTTTTTTCAGCGTGGCGAGCGTTTCGCTGCCCAGCAGGTTGTTGATCAATGCCGTTTCGAAATCCTGCACCCGATCCAGCGGAACGTCTTTCAGCAGGCCGTGCGTACCGCAGTACAGTACGGCGATCTGTTGTTCGACCGGCATCGGCGAGTATTGCGGTTGTACCAGCAGACGGGTGTTTTTCTGTCCTTTGTCGATCGTCAGCGCCGTCACCGGATCCATGTCGCCGCCGAACTTCGTAAACGCTTCCAATTCGCGGTACTGGGCCTGGTCGATTTTCAGCGTGCCGGCCACCTTTTTCATCGCCTTGATCTGCGCGTTACCGCCGACGCGCGATACCGAGATTCCGACGTTGATAGCCGGGCGGTTTCCCTGATTGAACAAGTCGGTGTCGAGGAAGATCTGACCGTCGGTGATCGAAATCACGTTGGTCGGGATATAGGCGGCTACGTCCCCCGCCTGCGTTTCGATGATCGGCAGCGCCGTCAGCGAACCGCCTCCTTTGACCTTGCCTTGCAGGCTGGGCGGCAGGTCGTTCATCTGCTCGGCCACTTCCTGCTGGTTGATGATCTTCGCGGCGCGTTCCAACAAACGGGAGTGCAGGTAGAAGATATCGCCCGGATACGCTTCGCGGCCCGACGGGCGGCGGAGAATCAGCGATACTTCGCGGTAAGCTACCGCCTGTTTCGACAGGTCGTCGTAAACGACCAGCGCGTGGCGTCCCGTGTCGCGGAAGTATTCGCCAATGGCGGCCCCGGCGAACGGTGCGAAATATTGCATGGCGGCCGGGTCGGAAGCCGTAGCGGCCACGACGACCGTATAGTCCATCGCTCCTTTTTCACGCAGCGTGTTGACGATCGTGGCTACGGTCGAGCCTTTTTGCCCGATGGCTACGTAGATACAGTAGATCGGGTCGCCCGCTTCGAAATTGCTTTTCTGGTTCAGGATCGTATCGATGGCGATAGCCGTTTTTCCGGTCTGGCGGTCGCCGATGATCAGTTCGCGCTGTCCGCGGCCGATCGGGATCATCGCGTCGACGGCTTTCAGTCCGGTTTGCAGCGGCTGGTTCACCGGCTGCCGGAAAATAACGCCCGGCGCTTTGCGTTCCAGCGGCATTTCGATCGTTTCGCCGCCGATCAGTCCCATGCCGTCCAGCGGATTGCCGAGCGGGTCGATCACGCGACCGAGCATCGCTTCGCTGACGTTGATCGACGCGATGCGCTTGGTGCGTTTCACGGTGTCTCCTTCGCGGATCTGATCCGTCGGGCCCAGCAGCACGGCGCCGACGTTATCTTCCTCGAGGTTCATTACCACGGCCCGGATGCCGTTGTCGAACTCCAACAGTTCGTTGGCCTCAGCATTCTGCAAGCCGTAGATCCGGACGACGCCGTCGCTGACCTGAAGCACCGTGCCGACTTCTTCGAACCGAAGGTCGGTGTCGATTCCCTCGAGCTGCATCCGCAGCACGTCCGAAATCTCGCTTGCCTTTATATTTTCAGACATACCTTCTTTGTTTACTGATTAAAAACACTATACAATCCGTTTGTTCTTTTCGACGAATTGTTTCTTGATATTGCGCAGTTGCGTCGCAATACTGGCGTCCAGCCGTTCCGAGTCCATTTCGAAAACGAACCCGCCGAGCAATTCCGGTTTGACGGACGTTTTGAGTTCCACCTTCCCGTTCGTTTCGGAGGCGATCAGGTCGATGATCTTCCGTTCGGTTTCGGGAGTTACGGGTACGGCCGTTTCCAGCCTGCCGGTGCTGATGCGATTCAGTTTGCGGTACAGATCGAGGTACATCAGGCTGATCGATTGCAAGTAACGTTCCCTGCGGTTGTGCAGCACGAGCCACACGAACCGGTCGAATACTTCGCTCGTTCGTCCTCCGCCCGCGGTACGGATCAGTTCCGTTTTCTTGTCGACCGGCAGTACGGGATTATCCAGTACCCGGCGCAGCGCGTGTTCGCGTTCGAAACTTCCGGCCACGGCGGACATCTCGGCGTACACCTGTTCCGCGCATTTTTTTTCATACGCGAACTCCAGCAACGCTTTGGCATACCGTACCGGGATCATTCCTGTGTTCATACGCTACGACTGTTTCATGTCGGGCATCTCCTCGAGCAGGCGGTCGATCATCGACATCTGCGCCGGGGTGTTGTCCAGCTTGTTACGGATCACTTTTTCGGCGATATCGACCGACAGCATCGCGATCTGGCTGCGTACTTCGCGTACGGCGGCCTCTTTCTCAAGCCGTATCTGGCGTTTCGCCTCTTCGAGTTGTTTCTGGGCTTCGGCCTGCGCCTGTCCCTTCGCCTCGCTGATGATACGCTCCTTGGCGGCGGCGGCTTCGTTCAGGATTTTCATCTGATCTTCGCGCGCTTGCTGCAGCAGGGCTTCGCTTTCGGTTTTGATATTGTCCAGTTGGGCTTTTGCCTCTTTGGCCGCTTCCAGAGACTTTTCGACGAAAACCCTACGCTCCTCGACCATCTTCGTGATAACCGGGAAACCGTATTTGGCCAGGATCATGAAAACGACGATGAACGACAGCAGCATCCAAAACAGGAGGCCCGATTCGGGTTGTAAGAGTCCCATCGCTTTCCGGATTTAGGATTAAAGCGCGAGGAAACAAACGACCACGGCAAACAGCGCAACGCCTTCGACCAGCGCCGCGATGATGATCATATTCGTACGGATATCGTTCGAAGCTTCCGGCTGGCGTGCGATGGCTTCCATCGCCGATCCGCCGATCTTACCGATACCGATACCTGCTCCGATGGCGGCCAGACCGGCGCCGATCGCTGCGCCCAGTTTTCCGAGGCTCAATTCTGCTGCAACCTGTAACAATAATGTAAGTAACATAACTTTAGGTTTTTAATTGTTATTTGAATTAGTAACTTTTTGAAATTCCGTATCCGGATTAAATTTCCGCTTCTTCGGTTTTATGGTGCTCCACGCGCGCCAGGCCGATGAATACGGCCGACAGCATCGTGAATACGTAGGCCTGGATAAACGCCACCAGAAGTTCCAGCAGGTTCATGAAGATGCAGAACAATACCGATACCACTGTCATCGATCCGTTGACGGCCGGGCCCATGCTGACCGTGACGAATACCAGGCACGTGAGACTCAGGATCACCGCGTGTCCGGCCATCATGTTGGCGAACAGACGGATCATCAGCGCGAACGGCTTCGTGAAAATACCGACCAGTTCGATCGCCGGCATCATCGGAACCGGACATTTGAGCCATACGGGAACCTCCGGCCAGAAAATCTCTTTCCAGTATTCGCGCGTCCCGAACAGATTCACGGCGACGAATGTGCACAACGCCAACACCATCGTGATTGCGATATTGCCGGTCACGTTGGCCCCTCCGGGGAAAATCGGGATCAGCCCCATGATGTTGTTGATGAAGATGAAGAAAAAGACGGTCAGCAGGTACGGCGCGAACCGTTTGTAATCTTTCCCGACGCAGCTTTTGATCAGGTCGTCGTGGATCATCATCACGAACATTTCCATCGCTCCGACGAATCCGCCCGGCGCGGCCGTTTCGACTGTGCGTTTGCGGTACCACCGTGCGACGCCGAGTACGATGCAGACGAGGATCAGGCTGTTCAGCAGCAACGCGAACACCGTCTTCGTGATCGACAGGTCGAGCGGGCGCATCTCCTGTCCGTTGATGCGTTCGACGATCTTGCCGGCGTACGGGCCGTCCTGCGCGATGTAATAGCCGTTATATTCCCCATGTTCCAGGCGCGACGATGAGAATACGTTCCAGTGTCCGGTCTTGCTGCGAACGATCACCGGCAGCGGAACCGTCACGTGCGTTTCGCCCCAGGTCGTGATGTGCCATCCGTAAGCGTCGCCGATGTGTCCGAAAACGATCTCCTTCACGTCTGCATCCTCGCCTTTGGGCAGGTCTTCCGCCGCTGCGGGTTTCGCGATCCCGAACAGCAGCAGACACACGATGGCAACGATATGTCGTAAACTATTCATTCCCTTCGTTTTTTTTCAATTTGTTTTCATAGTGCCAGAAAAACACCGTTTCGAATAGCAGGAAAATCAGGTAGTAGGCGAGAAACGTCACGACGAACTCCGTATTGCGAACATCCACCAGCGACGTGTAAAGCCCGATCAGCAGAACGAAAAGCAACATTTTCGCCACTTTCATGCCGAGGAACAGTCGCGTCATTTTCCGCCCGGTGTTGCGGCGGAAAAGCGCCACGAAAATCAGCCCCCAGAAATAGAAAAACAGCGGCATGTACGGCAGCCATTCCACATAATGTTTCGGGTAAGCGCCCAGCATCAGCGCCGCGCCGCCCCAGCCCGAAATCAGTGTCAGGAGGGTCAGCCCGATCACGTAATGCCTTTTAAATTTACGTTCCCCGTTTTCCATTTTTTCCAGTCGTTTGAGAAAGCCCGACGCTTCCCCGTGTTTTCTTTTTTCTGTCGTCAGACGCTTTCGACGCAGACCGACACTTTGTCTTTTTTCACTTCCGCAAAACCGCTCGCGATCGCCACTTTTTCTTCTTTGCCGTCTTTGAGCAGGTATTTGACCTCCCCTTTGACGAGGGCGGAGATGATCGGAGCGTGTCTTCTGAGCACGGTGAACTCGCCGAGCGCTCCCGGCAGCGTTACGCGCTCAACTTCTCCGCTGTAAAGCGTCCGTTCGGGGGATAAGATCTCGAGGGTCATACGGCAGCCTGTGCTAACAGTTTTTTACCTTTTTCGATCGCTTCGTCGATCGTTCCGACATTCAGGAAGGCCGGCTCGGGCAGGTAATCGACTTCGCCGTCGAGGATCATTTTGAACCCGCGGATCGTCTCCTCGATGGTGACCATCACGCCCGGTACGCCGGTGAACTGTTCGGCCACGGTGAACGGCTGCGACAGAAAACGCTGTACGCGGCGCGCTCGGTTCACGGTCTGCCGGTCTTCGTCCGAGAGCTCCTCCATGCCGAGGATCGATATGATGTCCTGCAACTCCTTGTTGCGCTGAAGGATCTGTTTTACGCGCTGCGCGGTTTCGTAGTGTTCCTTGCCGACCACCAGCGGATCGAGGATGCGCGAAGTCGATTCGAGCGGATCGACGGCCGGGTAGATCCCCAGCTCGGTGATCTTGCGGCTCAGTACGGTGGTGGCGTCCAGGTGCGTGAACGTGGTCGCCGGGGCCGGGTCGGTCAGGTCGTCCGCCGGCACGTAAACGGCCTGTACGGAGGTAATCGAACCTTTTTTCGTCGAGGTGATCCGCTCCTGCATCGCGCCCATTTCGGTGGCCAGCGTCGGCTGGTAACCCACGGCCGACGGCATACGTCCGAGCAGCGCCGATACTTCGGAGCCCGCCTGCGTGAAACGGAAAATATTGTCGATGAAGAACAGGATGTCCTTGGTTCCGGTTCCCGCGTCGCGGAACGATTCGGCTACGGTTAGCCCCGACAGCGCCACCGAAGAGCGGGCTCCGGGAGGTTCGTTCATCTGTCCGAACACCAGCGTGGCCTGCGATTTCTCGACCTCCTTGTAATCCACCTTCGACAGATCCCATTCGCCTTTTTCCATGCTCTCCTTGAACGCCTCGCCGTAGCGGATCACGCCCGATTCGATCATTTCGCGCAGCAAGTCGTTGCCCTCGCGGGTACGCTCGCCGACGCCTGCGAAAACCGAAAAGCCGTGGTGTTTCTTGGCGATGTTGTTAATCAGTTCCATGATCAGCACGGTCTTGCCGACGCCTGCGCCGCCGAACAGTCCGATCTTACCGCCTTTCGAATAGGGTTCGAGCAGGTCGATCACCTTGATACCGGTGTAGAGCACTTCCTGCACGGTGGTCAGTTCGTCGAATTTCGGGGGTTCGCGGTGGATCGGGTAAGCCCCTTTTTCGTCGAGCGGCTTCATGCCGTCGATCGCATCGCCCACGACGTTCATCAGCCGCCCTTTGATCTGCTCGCCGACCGGCATGGTAATCGGGCTGAAGTGCGATACCGCTTCCATTCCCCGGCGCAGGCCGTCGGTGCTGTCCATCGCGACGGTGCGCACGGTGTTTTCACCGATGTGCTGCTGTACTTCGACGATCAGGATTTTTCCGTTGTCGCGCCGGATCTGCATGGCGTCGTGGATGCTGGGCAGAACGACCTCGTTTTCGGGGCCTTCGAACGCCACGTCCACCACGGGGCCGATAATCTGCGAAATGCGACCTGTAATCTGCGACGGATGGGCCGTGTTCGATATGTTTTCCGATTCCATAACTTTTTTCCAATTAAAAAAAACATTTCAAAGGTACGGAGTTGAACGGATCAAAAAAGTCCCGATCCACGGCATTAATGTCCTAAATTTCTTTTTTACTACCTTTTTTTCTCCTTGTCGGAGTTCCGCCGGTTTGTTATCTTTGCCCCTGTCCGGCACATTTATGCCGTTGTGCGAAGATGATGAAAAAAGAAGGATTGCCCGGTATCGGCGTAGCGCAAATCGGGCCGGCGGACGGCCGCGGTTACGTGACCGATCATTTTCTGGTTACCGACCGCAGGTGGAGCGCGCCGGCTCTTTTCGCCGAGCCGGTACGGTTTTACGGTGCGTGCACCGGAATTTGTACGGCGGGGAGTTGTACGATCTCGCTGAACCTGAAAATTTCCGAAATCCGTCCCGGCGATTTAATCTTCATCGTCCCGGGAACGATCGTCCATATTCCGCGCCAAAGCGACGATTTCAGCCTTTGCATGACCGGTTTTTCCGCGGAATTCCTGAAAGGGATTTACCAGGCGATCAATCCGCTTTATCCGTATATTTTCCAGACTCCGGTGCTGCCGCTGGCTGCGGACGACGCCGAAACGCTGCTCGATCTGTTCGATTTGCTGTACGAGAAAGCGCTGCGCAAGGAGCACTGTTATTGTAGGGAGATCGTGCAGAACCTGCTGTTGACTCTTTTTTACGAGATCAGCGCCCTGTATCAGAAAAAATATGCGAAAAGCGACCGGCAACTGACCCGCGACGAGGAGATTTTCCGCAAGCTGATCCGCCTGATTATCCTGCATTATAAAGAGGAGCGGACGGTGGCTTTTTATGCGCGGGAGTTGTGTCTGACGCCTAAATACTTGTCGTCGGTCGTTAAGAAGACCACCAACCGCACCGTTACCGAATGGATCAACGAGACGGTCGTGCTCGATGCGAAAACGCAGTTGAAATCGTCGCAGATGACCGTGCAGCAGATCGCCAACTACCTGAATTTCCCGACACCGTCGTTCTTCGGCCGTTTTTTCAAGAAGCATACGGGCATGACGCCGAAAGCGTACCGGCTCAGCGAATAAGCACGCACCGGGCTGAAAATCCTGTCGGAACGGCCCTTTAATTATTATATAATAATCGCCGGGTTTTGTCCAGGCGACCGCTTCCCGTTAAAGTCCTCCCTGTCCTTTGCCCCCGAACAGTTCCGTCGCCGAAACGGCCAGCGTAGCGATGCTGATGCGGCACGAAGGGGCTGCTTTCAGGATGGTTTCGGCGCAGGCGGTCAGCGTCGAACCGGTCGTCAGCACATCGTCGACCAGCAGGATATGGCGTCCGGCCAGCCGTTGCGGACGGCGTACCGAAAAGATGTCCGCCACGTTTTCCCAGCGGTCTTTGCGGTTGCGCATGGCGGTTTGCGAACGGTTGTAGGATTTACGGACGAGACTGCGGCAATCGGTCTTCCTGCCGAGCGCCCCGGCGATGCCGCGCGCGAGGTACTCCGCTTGGTTGTAGCCCCTGCGGAAAAGTCGCCTGTAATGCAACGGTACGGGGACGATCAGGTCGACCGTGTCGTACAGGCCGCTTTCGGACAGCTCCGCGCCGAACATCGCTCCGAGTCGCAGGCAGGTTTTCCATTGTCCGTGGTATTTGAATCCGTGGATCATTGCCCGGTAGCGGCCGTGCCGGGTGAAAAAGAACATCGAGGCCGCCTCTTGCACCGGAACCAGTCCCCAGAATTTACGGGCGACCGGGTTGTCGTGCTCGGCGGCATACCCGGTCAGCGGCATGTCCCAGCGGCAGTGCGGGCACAGCCACCGGACGCCTTTGGGCAACGACCGCCCGCAGGCCGGACACCGTTCCGGGAAGAACAGGCGGAATATTTCCGAAAAATAGGTGCGAAGCATGACGGACGTTCTGGGTTTGGACATCGGCCGTTGCGGCCCTGAAAAAATCGATTATTCGGGAGAACCGGATTGCCAGCGTTTCAGGTGCGGGAAAAACTGTCGCATCTGCTCGCGGGCTTGTTCGCGGGTGTACTGTACCGGGGAATCGCGGTTGAATTCGTCCAGGTAGTTCAGGCAGTTTTCGATCATTTCGTCCATCGTGCATTTCTGCGTGAACGTTCCGTCCCGGAAACAAAAATGACAGTACGTTTCGTTTGGGGTTCGGTCGGCGTTCGTGCCGAATTGGGAGGCGTCCGTAAGCGGCATTCCGCAACTTTGACAGAATTTTTGTTCCATAATTAGGTACATGATATCGGTAAGCTCTAAAGATAGCGTTTTTTTCCGAAAAAACGCTATTGCGGGTCTACGTCTACGACGATGTCGACCGGCCGGAATTCCGGCACGGCATGCAACCGATCGAAAAGTCCGGACAACTCTTTTTTCACGGCGGCGACCGGTAGCTGCTTTTCGATTTTCAATAGGAACTGCAATCGGAATTGTCCGCGTATCCGATCTACTGCGGGCGGTTCGGGGCCGAGCAGCCGGCGGCCGAACCGGGTGCGCGCTTCCGTCCCGAACGTCGCAGCCGCTTTCCACAGCAAAGCGTGATCGCGATGGCGCAGCAGGACGGCGATCAACCGGCAGAAGGGCGGGTAAAAAAAAGGCGCGGCGTTCGGCCAGTTGCGAGCGGATCATCGCATCGTAGTCGCTGTCGCGCGCCTGCCGGACGACCGGGTGTTCGGGCTGGGCGGTCTGGATAACGACCGTTCCCTGCTCTTCGCGGCGTCCGGCGCGTCCGCCGACCTGCATCATCATCTGGAAAGCCCGCTCCCCGGCCCTGAAATCCGGGTAATTCAGCATGTTGTCGGCGTTCAGGATGCCGACCAACGCGACGCCGCCGAAATCGAACCCTTTCGTGATGATTTGCGTCCCGACCAGGATGTCCGTTTTACGCTGTTCGAACGAAGCGATGATGCGCCGGTAGTTGCGCGGCGAACGCGCGGTGTCGGCGTCGAGCCGTTCGATCGCCGCCTGCGGAAAGATCGCCGCCAGTTCCTCTTCGATTTTTTCGGTGCCGAAGCCTTGCGGAAGCAGTTCGCCGGTTCCGCACGACGGACAGGTTTTCGGGATCGGCATGTGGTAGCCGCAGTAGTGGCAGCGCAGCGTTCCGTCGTTTTTATGGTAGGTCAGCGAAACGTTGCAGTCGGGGCAGACGCCCGTCCAGCCGCAATGCCCGCACTCGACATACGGCGAGAATCCCCGCCGGTTCTGGAACAGTATTGCCTGACGACCCCGTTGCAGCGTCCGGTCGATCTGATCGAGCAGGATTTTGTTGAAATGCGAGTACTTTTCGCCGCGTTTGGCGGCGCGCAGCGTGTCCGACACGATCACCTGCGGCAGCGTGACTCCGCCGTAGCGTTCCGAGAGCACGACGTGTCCGTATTTGCCGGTTACCGCATTGTGGAACGATTCGGCGCAGGGCGTCGCGCTGCCGAGCAGCACTTTGGCGCCGCAGACGGATGCCAGCACCACGGCGGTGTCGCGGCCGTGGTAGCGAGGGGCCGAGTCGGTCTGCTTGAAGCTGGTGTCGTGCTCCTCGTCGACGATTACCAGCGACAGGTTGCGCAGCGGCAGCAGTACCGACGAGCGCACGCCGATCACGATCCGTCCGCCGTCGCAGCGCAGCAGTTCGTGGTAGACGGCGGCTCGGCGGTTGTCGCTCAGCCGCGAATGGTAGACCGTGACGGCTTTTCCGAAATAGCTTTCCATGCGCCGGATCAGTTGTGCGGTCAACGCGATTTCGGGCAGCATGTACAGCACGTTGTGCCCGGCTGCCAGCGCTTCGGCCATCAGCCGGATGTAGATTTCGGTCTTGCCGCTGCCGGTTACCCCGTGCAGCAGGACGACCTCTTTCTCCGAAAAACAGGTTTTGATCCGCTCGTAGGCCGCCGTTTGCGCTGCCGAAAGTTCGGGCAGTTTGTCTGGCGCGGCGGGCGCGTCCGATGCCGGGATTTCGGTATCGGCGATCCGGATAAATCCTTTTTCGGCCAACGCTTTGAGGATCGCGGTCGGAGCCGAAAGCCGTTTGCGCGGAATTTCGATCGGTGCGCCGAAGTCGGGATTCCCGGTTTTTTCGAGGTATTCCAGCAGGGCTTTGTACTGGGATTTCGCGCGCGACAGGGAATCCAGCGCGACGTGCAGCCGTTCCTCATTGCGGATGTCCGGATGCAGCGAAACGACCGTTTGCCGCGGCTGCATGTAGCTGCGGCCGAATGTCTCGTCCTCCGAAAAACCGTCGGATTTCAGGCCGGCCGGCAGCGCCGCCCGCAGTACCATTCCCAACGGACACATGTAATATTCCGACAGCCAATGCCACAGCCGCAGTTGTTCCGCCGTGGCGACGGGTTCCGCGTCCGCGATCCGCCCGACCGGTTTGATCCGGTCGAAAGGCGGCCGCTGGCCGTGTAGCCGGTCGACGATCCCGGTGTAGTATTTCCGGGCTCCCAGTTGGACGATCACCCGGCAGCCCGGCACGATCTGCCGCAGCATCGCGTCCGGGACGGCGAAAGTCATGGCCGGCGCGGCCAGAGGCAGGATCACGTCGGCGTAGCGGTCGGCCGTCGCGGGAGATTTGTCGGGTCGTTTTTCCAAAGAAGGATGTTTTTCGACAAAAATAGCGTTTTTTCGGGATTGTTTCCGGGTGAAGCCGGTCGTCGCGGCAAATTCTTCCGGCGGCCGCTCCGGACGGGCCGCAAGTGCAAAAAACTGTTGGCAGATCGAAAAATCTTGCCGATCTTTGTTAATCGGATCGCCGTCGCTCGGGTTGCGCGGCGGGAAACCGAAATAACGATGGAATATGAATGCGGATTTCTCGAAGACGGCTGTTTTAAAGACTATTAAAGAATATACGTTGATTTCGATCGGTCTGGTGATGTATTCTTTCGCATGGACCGGCATCCTGATTCCGGCCGATGTGATGGGAGGCGGAATCAACGGCGTGGGCCTGCTGATCTATTATGCGACCGGCGGGACGAACGGCGGTGTGCCGCTGGGGCTTTCGTTCCTGGTGCTGAACTCGGTGCTGGTGGCGGTCAGTTCGGTGTTGGTCGGGCTGCGGTTCGGCGCGAAGACGATCTATGCGATCGTTTTCATTTCGGCGGCGATGTCGGTGATGCAGGGGTTGATACCGAACAATCTACTCGGACTCGGCAACGACAAGCTGCTGTCGGTAATTCTCGGCGGAGCCGTGGCGGGCGGCGGTATCGGCATCTGTTTCACGCAGGGCGGCAGCACCGGCGGCACGGATATTATCGCGATGATCGTCAACCGTTACAAGACGATCAGTTACGGGCGGATCATCATGCTGTGCGACCTGTTGATCATCGGCTGTTCGATTTTCATATTCAAGAATATTACGGCCGCCATTTACGGTTACGTGATGGTGGCCGTCAACGGGTATACGATCGACGCCGTGATGGCCGGCAACCGGCAGTCGACGCAGGTGTTGATCGTGTCGAAAAAATACGAAGAGATCGCTCGGCTGATTTTCAGCGAGATGCGTAGGGGTGTGACGTTGCTCGACGGCGAAGGGTGGTACACGAAGCAGCCGACGAAAGTGGTGATGGTGGTTTGTCGCAAATACGAAACGGGAACGCTGTTCAAACTGATTAAACGGGTCGATCCGGAGGCCTTTATGACGGTCGGCAACGTGATGGGCGTTTACGGTCATGGCTTCGAAGCGTTGAAAAAATAAGTTAGAGATTTCGGAAAATTTATGCCGGAACGTTATCATATCGGAATGAAAATAAAAGAGAGCGGCGTCGCGTTGTCGCACATCGTCGAGATCGGAGAGAATCTGGCGGCTCTGAGCGCCCGTACCGGGGCGGAATACCTGCGGCTGAACCGGGGGATCAATTCGGTGGTAAATATCGATCTGCGGGAGGTGATCGCCGGGATCGACTTCAATACGGCGCAGATGCAAACCTATCCGCCGGGGCGCGGTTTTGCGGCGTTGCGAGACGCGATCAATGCGGAGTACTTCGGCGGCGAATCGTCGCGTGACAACCTGCTGATTGTGCCGGGGGCGATGAACGGACTCGACCTGCTGGCGCAAAGCGTCGACATCGAGCGGCTGTATCTGCCGGTTTATTACTGGGGGTGCTATTTCAAATTGCTGACCATCCGGGGCGTGCAACGCGCCGAATACCCGTCGCTCGACAGACTCGAGTCGATGATCCCGCGACTGACCGGCTGCGGCGTGCTGATCTGCGATCCGGGCAATCCGCTGGGACAAAAGTACGACGACGCCCGTTTGTTGGCGTTGCTGCGCAAATTGGACGCCGCCGGCGTAACCGTCTTTTTCGACAGCCCCTACCGCCGGGTTTTCCGCGACGCGACGGACACGTTCTACCGCGAAATACGCCCGTTGCGCAACGTGGCGATCGTCGAGAGTTTCAGCAAGTCGATGGGGCTCAGCGGGCAGCGGATCGGGTTTATCCATACGACCGATCCGGGACTGTACGCCGAACTCGAAAAGCGGACGATGTACACGAACAACGGCGTCAACGCGTTCGCGCAGACGCTCGTGCTGCGCTTGCTTACGACGCCCGAAGGACGGCGCGCCGTCGCGGATTTCAAAGCGGCGACCGTGCGGGACATCGGGCTGAATATCGCTTACCTGAAAGAAAACGGCCTGCTGGCCACGGAATTTTACCGCGAGTCGATGCCGGTCGGCATTTTCGCGATCGTCGACCGCAGCGAGAAGGAACTGCTCGAACACCGCATCGGCAGCGTGTCGCTGGACTTTTTTACGCGCGACGCGGCGTTGGCCGGTTACGCGTCGAGGTTCAGCCGGATTTGCGTATCGGTTCCGCATACGAAGTTCCGCGAATTTTTCGATCCGCTCGTCCGCCGATGATATTTCGGCCTCTTCGGCTGATTAATGGGGCTGCGGCGAACCGTTTTTGACGAAAAATTCATAACTTTGTACGGAATATTGATTTTTGACCTTTACGATGAAAAAGTTTAAACGCTATCTTGTCACATCGGCGCTCCCGTATGCCAACGGGCCGGTGCATATCGGACACCTTGCGGGGGTATACATTCCGTCGGATATTTATGTGAGGTACCTGCGCCTGCGGGGCGCGGACGTGATCTCCGTATGCGGTTCCGACGAGCACGGCGTGCCCATCACGATCAAGGCGCGCCAGGAGGGAGTCAAGCCGCAGGATATCGTTGACAAGTACCATAATATCATCAAGAACGCTTTCAAAGGACTCGGCATGTCGTTCGACATCTATTCGCGGACGACTTCGCCCACGCACCATAAAACCGCGTCGGATTTTTTCCGCGCGCTGTACGACAAAGGAGAGTTCATCGAAAAGACCACGATGCAGTATTACGACGAGGAGGCCGGGCAGTTTCTGGCCGACCGCTACATCGTCGGCACCTGCCCGCACTGTCAGAACGACCGCGCATACGGCGATCAGTGCGAGAAGTGCGGCAGTACGCTGAGCGCGACCGACCTGATCGATCCGCACAGCGCCATTACCGGGTCGGTTCCGGTGATGCGCGAGACGACGCACTGGTTCCTGCCGCTGGACAAGCACGAGGAGTTTCTGCGCAAATGGATACTCGAAGAGCATAAGGAGTGGAAGGTCAACGTGTACGGGCAGTGCAAAAGCTGGCTCGATTTGGGATTGCAGCCCCGCGCGGTGAGCCGCGACCTGGATTGGGGGATTCCCGTTCCGGTCAAGGGTGCCGAGGGGAAGGTGCTGTACGTGTGGTTCGACGCGCCGATCGGTTACATCTCGGCGACCAAGGATCTGACGCCCGACTGGGAAAAATACTGGAAGGACGAGGACACCAAGATGGTGCATTTCATCGGCAAGGACAACATCGTTTTCCACTGCATCGTGTTCCCGTCGATGCTGCGCGCGCACGGCGGTTATATCTTGCCGGAGAACGTGCCGGCCAACGAGTTCCTGAATCTGGAGGGAGAAAAGATCTCGACGTCGCGGAACTGGGCGGTGTGGCTGCACGAATACCTCGAAGAGTTTCCGGGCAAGGAAGACGTGCTGCGCTACGTGTTGTGCGCCAATGCGCCGGAAACCAAGGACAACGATTTCACGTGGAAGGATTTCCAGATGCGCAACAACAACGAGTTGGTGGCCGTGCTCGGCAACTTCGTCAACCGCGCGCTGGTGCTGACGCAAAAATATTACGACGGGAAGGTTCCCGCCTGCGGCGAATTGACCGATTACGACCGCGATATCCTCGGCGAACTGCCGCAGATCAAAAAGGCGCTCGAAGAGAATATCGAGAATTACCGTTTCCGCGAAGCGCTCAAAGAGGCGATGAACATCGCCCGCCTGGGGAATAAATACCTGGCCGATACGGAGCCTTGGAAGCTGTATAAGACCGATCCGCAACGCGTGCAGACGATCCTGAACGTTTCGTTGCAGATCACCGCGTCGCTCGCGATCGCCGTCGAGCCGTTCATGCCTTTTACTGCGGAGAAGATCCTGAGGCTGCTCGACGTCGAAAAGTTCGGCTGGGATCAGCTTGGAAATACGGCCCTATTGAAGCCCGGACACCGGATCGGGACGCCCGCCTTGCTGTTCGAGAAAATCGAAGACAGCGTGATCGAGGCGCAGCTCGAAAAGCTGGCCGCTACGAAACGGGCCAACCTCGCAAAGGAGGCCGGCAAGAAGGTCGAACCGCAGAAAGAGAGCATTGCGTTCGACGATTTCGGAAAGATGGATATCCGCGTGGCGACGATCATCGCCGCCGAAAAGATCGCCAAGACGAAAAAGTTGTTGAAGCTGACTATCGATACCGGGATCGACAAACGGACGATCGTGTCGGGCATCGCCGAGCACTATACTCCCGAATCGCTTGTCGGGCGGCAGGTGCAGGTGCTGATCAACCTGGAGCCGCGCGAACTCAAAGGCGTGCTGTCCGAGGGGATGATCCTGATGGCGCAGGACGCTACCGGAAAGCTGGTGCTGCTGTCCCCTGCCGAGCCGGTCGGCAACGGCACGATGGTGGGGTAGCGGGAATAAAAACGGATTTGTGACGATTGAATAAAAATAGAGTTATGGACTTAGATTGGAAAAACCTATCTTTTGGGTACATCAAAACAGACTATAACATACGGAGTTATTTCCGCGACGGAGCCTGGACAACGCCCGAACTGACAACTGACGAAACGGTCACGATGCATATGGCCGCGACCTGCCTGCACTACGGGCAGGAGGCTTTCGAAGGACAGAAAGCATTTCGCGGCGCCGACGGCGTGATCCGCATCTTCCGTCCCGAAGAGAATGCCAAACGGATGCGCTCCTCGGCCGAATACCTGAAAATGGCTCTGCCGCCGGTCGATATGTTCGTCGATATGATGAAGCGGGTGGTTAAGGCCAACGAACGTTTCGTCCCTCCCTACGGGACGGGCGCTTCGCTGTATATCCGCCCCGTGCTGTTCGGCACCGGCCCGCAGGTCGGCGTAAAGCCCGCCGGGGAATACCTGCTGATCGTTTTCGTTACTCCGGTAGGTCCTTACTATAAGGAAGGGTTCAATCCGATCAAGGTGTTGATCGACCGCGACCACGATCGCGCCGCTCCGCTCGGAACGGGGCACGTGAAGGCCGGCGGGAACTACGCGGCGAGCCTGACTTCGGCCGAGATCGGGCATGAAAAAGGATATCCGAGCGTGCTGTATCTGGATGCAAAGGAGAAAAAGCACATCGACGAATGCGGCGCGGCCAACTTTTTCGGCATCCGCGACGGCGTTTACATTACGCCCAAATCCCATTCGGTGCTGCCGTCGATCACGAACATGAGTTTGATGACGCTGGCCGCGGAGATGGGGCTGAAAGTCGAACAGCGTCCGGTCGATTACGACGAGCTCGGGACGTTCGACGAGGCCGGATCGTGCGGTACGGCGGCCGTTCTGTCGCCGATCGGCAGCATTTACGATCCGCAGACCGGACATACTTTCGTTTACAACGACGGCAAGCCGGGCAAATGGAGCGAAAAGTTGTACCACCGCCTGCGTGCGATCCAGTATGCCGAGGAACCCGATACGTACGGGTGGATGGCTGCATTGTAAGGATTCGTTTTTGAAAAACAGGGAACTGCGGACGGGGGATCCCGCTCCGCAGTTTTTAATCCGGGTACGATGACCGAAAAAGAACTGGCCGCCGAACTGAAAGGTAATTTTACCAAAGGGTTTGCCGGGCGTTACGGGAAATTGATTGCGGAAAACGATCTTTTCGGGTTCGCGCTGAACCTCGGACTCGACCGCGATCCGGCCGTCGCGTTTCATGCTTCGTATGCGTTGGAAAGGGCGTTTTTTATCGCGCCGGAGGCGTTCGGGCGGCATATCGGGCATTTCGTCCGGAATTACCTTGCGATCGTCAATCCGAGCGCGTGCCGTCATTATTCGAAGATGATGGCGTGGCTGCTCGACCGGAGGCGGATCGAACTGACCGACAGTCAGCGTCAACAGGTTGCCGAAGCGACGTTCGACCGGCTGATCGACCCGTCGGTGCGTCCGGCCGTAAAAGTGTGGTCGATGGAGATACTCGACAGCCTGTCGGCAGAATTGCCGTGGGTCGAAGAGCAGCTTTACGATACGATCTGTTGGCTAATGCGCGACGACGGTCCGGCGCTGCGGAACCGGGGGACGAAAATCTGCCGCCGCATCCGTGCGCGACGGAAGACTACGCGACGGTGATTGTCGTTTATTCCCGTTTTTTATATCTTTAGGGCATCAATTACTTCGATTATGGCAAAGAAACTGACCGTAGCGCTGATCTACGATTTCGACGGCACGCTTTCGCCGGGCAACATGCAGGAGTACGACTTTATTCCGGCGATCGGCAAAAGCAACCGCGAGTTCTGGGAGGAGAGCAACGAAACCGCCCGCGAACAGGACGGCGACCCGATCCTCGCCTATATGTACCGGATGCTGCACGAAGCCAAGAGTTCCGGCATTTCGCTGCGTCGCGAGTCGTTCGCCCGGTCGGGACAGAATATCGAACTGTACGAGGGCGTTCGCGAGTGGTTCCCGCGGATCAACGCCTATGCCGCCGAACGCGGCATCCAACTGCAGCATTACATCAATTCGTCGGGCCTGCGCGAGATGATCGAAGGGACCCCGATCGCCAAGGAATTCCGGAAGATTTACGCCTGTTCGTTCCTTTACGATATCGACGGCGTGGCTTACTGGCCGGCCGTGGCGGTCAACTACACCAATAAAACGCAGTTCATCTTCAAGATCAACAAAGGGATCGAAAGCGTGTACGACAGCCGGCGGATCAACGAGTATATCGAGGAGGAGCAGCGTCCGGTGCAGTTCCGTCACATGATTTATTTCGGCGACGGGACGACCGATATTCCGTGTATGAAACTGGTCAAACAGCAGGGAGGACATTCGATCGCCGTCTACAATCCCCGTTCGCGCCAGAAACGCATGGAGATGATGGAACTGATCCGCGATAACCGCGTCAGCTATATCTGCGCTGCCGATTACAGTCCCGATAAGGAGATCGACTGTCTCGTCAGGACGATCATCGACAAGATCGAAGCCGACCACAAGTTGAGCAAATTCTATAAAAAGTAATTTGTATTTTTAAAAGCTATGAAAATTATTTTTGCTACCAATAACCGTCATAAGCTGACCGAAGCGCAGGAGATTCTCGGCAGTGGTTATCAGTTGGTAACGCCTTGCGATCTGGGTATTACCGAGGATATACCGGAAGAGCAGCCGACTCTGGAGGGAAATGCTTTTCAGAAGGCCCGCTACTTGTACGACCGCACCGGGCTGGACTGTTTCGCCGACGATACCGGTCTGGAAGTCGATGCGCTCGGCGGCGCGCCGGGGGTTCGTTCGGCCCGTTATGCCGGGGATGGCAGAAATTCGTCCGACAACGTGGCGCTGCTGCTCGAAAACCTTTCGGGACAGGCCGACCGAAAGGCCCGGTTCCGCACGGTGATCGCGCTGATCTTCGGAGGAAAGGAATATCAGTTCGACGGGGTGGTCGACGGTACGATCACGGATACGCCGCACGGCGGGGGAGGATTCGGTTACGATCCGGTTTTCGTTCCGGATGGTTACGACGTCACGTTCGCGGAGATGGATTCCGAAGCCAAAAACGCGATCAGTCACCGCGGCCGCGCCGTCGAAAAATTGGCGGCGTTTCTTTCGGGAGCGAAATAATGCGTACGTACAAAGCCCGCGGCGTGGTGCTGCATACGATCAAATACGGCGACAGTTCGATGGTCGCCTACCTGTTTACCGACTTGTTCGGGCGGATGAATTACATGATCCAGGGCGTGCACAGCAGCCGGGGGCGGGGCAACAAGGCGGCGCTGTTCCAGCCGATGTTCCTGGTCGAATTCGAAGGGATCGAGCAGCCGCAGGCGCGGATGCATCGCATGAAGGAGGTGCGCAGCCTGACGCCGCTTTCGAGCCTGCCGTTCGACGTCCGCAAGAGCACCATTTCGCTGTTTATGGCCGAGGTGCTGTACCGATTGATCCGCGAGTCGGAGGCCAACGAACCGCTGTTCGATTTCGTCTGCCGGTCGGTCGTGCAGTTGGATCGGATGACCGAAGGGATTTCCAATTTTCACCTGTGGTTCCTCGTGCAACTTTCCGCCTACCTCGGATTCTATCCGGGCAACGAGCCGATCCCGAACGGTTATTTCGATATCCGGGGCGGCGTGTTTACGCCGTCCGTTCCGGCGCATCGGATCTGCATGGACGCTTCCTGTTCCGGCTTGCTCGGCGATCTGATGGATTGCGAAGCCGACCGGCTCGGTAGCCTGCCGTTGTCGCGGACGCAGCGTTCCGCTTTTATGGAGTCGATGCTGCTGTTTTTTGGTTATCATCTGGACGCTATCCGTACCGTCCGGTCGGTGTCGATTTTGCGTGAGATTTTTTGAGACTTGTCCGCGGCGGGCGCTCGTTTGGCTTGCGACCGATCGACGGTCGGGATGGCGTTTGCGACCGGATCGATCGAGCCGCGGGGGCGGCAGGAACCGTTTATTTTGCCGGATAGTCGGCGCCGTTTTTCAGCATACTCCCGGCGCCAAGGAAAATCTGCTGTCTTCGAAAACCGCCTAAAATCTGAAAATTATAGGACGCGTTATTCTTTTTATCGGATTTGCGGCCGGCTTACGTGTAGTTCGGGATGCTGTGAATCTTCCGGTACGGTTCGTTGAATCAAAAGATTTCGACGGCGATGGTTCGCCGGGAGCGGAGAGGCGTTGCAGTAACGAGGCCCGCTGCCCCGACCGGGCCTTATTTCGATAAAAAAGAGGAACGGGTCGATTATCGACCCGTTCCTCTTTTTATAAGAAAACGTCCGGAAAACCGGCTGTTCCTATGCAGTCGTCGATCGCCGCGATTAGCAGCGGAACGCTTTTTTCAGTTTATCGACGGCATCCAGTTTCTCCCATGCGAAAAATTCGATCTCTTTGCTCACTTCTTTTCCTTTTTCGAAAAGGGTTACTTTTTGCGTATAAGGACGGTTGCCGAAGTGTCCGTACGAAGCGGTCGCTTCGAAGATCGGGTTGCGGAGTCCGAATTCGCGGACGATGGCCGCAGGCCGCAGGTCGAACAAGTCGTTGATTTTCGCGGCGATCTGCCCGTCGGTCATTTTCACTTTCGAAGTTCCGTTCGTGTTGACGTAGACGCTCAGCGGTTGTGCGATTCCGATCGCGTAGGACAGTTGTACGAGCACTTCGTCGGCGATACCGGCCGCTACGAGGTTTTTGGCGATGTGCCGGGCGGCGTAGGCTGCGCTGCGGTCGACCTTCGAACTGTCTTTGCCGGAGAATGCTCCGCCGCCGTGGGCTCCGCGTCCGCCATAGCTGTCGACGATGATTTTGCGGCCGGTCACTCCGGTATCCCCGTGCGGGCCGCCGATCACGAATTTGCCGGTCGGATTCACATGCAGGATGTAGTCGTCGCCGATCAGTTCGGCCAGGCAGTCGCCGGCTCGTTCCAGGCGGGCTTTGGTGCGCGGAATCAGGATGTTTTGGACATCTTCGCGGATTTTGGCGCACATCGCTTGTTCAGCGGCTTTTTCGCCGCCCGCTTCGGCGGCCGTAATGAATTCGTCGTGTTGGGTCGATACTACGATCGTATGCACGCGCTGCGGTTTGTTGTCGTCGCCGTATTCGATCGTAACCTGGCTCTTGGCGTCGGGTCGCAGGTAGGTCATCACCTTGCCTTCGCGGCGGATGGCGGCCAGTTCCTTCAGGACTACGTGCGACAGGATCAGCGTGGCGGGCATCAGCTCCTTGGTCTCCGAGCAGGCGTAACCGAACATGATTCCCTGGTCGCCGGCGCCCTGCTCCTCTTCGGTCTCGCGTACGACGCCCTGGTTGATATCGGGCGACTGTTCGTGGATCGCCGACAGCACGCCGCACGAATTGCCGTCGAAACGGTAATCGGCGTTCGTATAGCCGATCCGGTTGATCACGCGGCGCGCGACGTCTTGTACGTCCACGTACGCTTCCGAACGGACTTCACCGGCCACGACGACCAGCCCCGTGGTGCAGAGCGTTTCGCAGGCTACTTTCGAATTGGAATCGTGACGAAGAAATTCGTCGAGGATTGCATCGGAAATTTGATCCGAAACCTTGTCGGGATGTCCTTCGGACACCGATTCGGAGGTAAATAAAAATCCCATCTTTAAAATTTTTTAATGGTTTAAAATACTTTTAAACAATGGGAAAAACTCAGCTGTTGTAGATGAACACAAATACTATTTTAGCATTTTTTTCCGTGGTTGCAAGCGGCCAAATCTTTCCACAAATTCAGTAACGGCGGCAAAGGTAATAACATTTCGGATATTTGCCAAAAGTTTTCGGCGTATCGCTTTTGCGGAATAGTACGGCGTTGCGTTCGTTTTCGGCGTCCGTCGTCGTCAGAAAGGATAGCCTACGCCGAAATTCAGCGTCGTGTTCTGCATCCGGAAGTTCTGGATCCAGCGCTGTCCGGCCGCTTCGTTCGGGTTGTGCAGTTTGATGCCCCAGTCGATCCGGAATACGAAGAAACTGAAATCGAACCGCGCGCCGAGTCCGGTATTGAATCCCAGTTGTTTGTAGAATCGGTCGATTTTGAACTGCGATTCTTCGCCGTAGCCGCCCTGTCCGAGGAACCAGATGTTGCCGACATCGAAAAAGAGCGCGCCTTGCAAGATTCCCCAGACTGGAAAACGGGCTTCGAGATTCGTTTCGAGTTTGAAGTTCCCCAACTGGGTGGGATAGTCGCTGACCCAGCGCACTTCGTTGCCCGGGCCGAGCGTCCGGGCCAGCCAGCCGCGCATACTGTTGCTGCCGCCGCAGTAGAACAGCCGCTCGAACGGGATGGATGTCGAATTGCCGTAAGCGTATCCCCATCCGCCGTAGAAGCGATATACGAGACTGGTTTTCGGCCCCAATACGAATTTTCGCGCCAGGTTCAGATCGAACCGGAAATACTGGGCGTACCGGATACCGAACAGTTTGTAATACTCTTCCCCCGACGAACGGCCGAACAGGTGGCTCAGTCCGTCGATCAGGTTACCGTTCGTTTCGAAATTGAACCGTAACGCCAGCGAATTGCGTTCGGTGTTGATCTTCTGGTTGTTGAAGATATACGAGCCGGACAGTCCGGCGATCAGCTGCGATTCGTAGCTGTTCCGCAGGTAGGGATTCTGCAATTGTTCGAGGAAAGCCGTGTCGATCTGCCGCAGTTTCACCACGCTGATGTCCGCCGGCCGCAGGACGAAGGTGCTGTTTTTGCCGTTGCCCCACGTATAGCCCCAGACGCCGCTGGCCAGCGTACGATGGTAGTACGGGCGGCGCTGTACGCTGTAGGAGACTTCTACTTTCGTTCGCGGATTGAAGGCTCGGTTGTAGCGGTCGATTCGCAGCGGCGTGATGAAACGGGGAAACGAAAACGAGGTCGATACGCCTAATTCGAACGAGTTGCGCTTCTGTTTGACGCGCATGAATTCGTAGCCTCCGCGCACCTTGATGTCGAACAGTTCGACGCCGCGGAACAGGTTGCGGTTCTGGTAGCCCACCGTGGCGGCGATTCCGAAATAGTCGGCCGACGTGGTTCCTTCGAGTTCCAGCGAGTATCCCTGCCGCAGCGCAGGCGTACAGAAAATAGTGCAGTTCAGGTAGTGTTCGGTGCCGTACGAGGCTTCGCCGACGCCGGTGGAGTCCTGCGACTGCCCGATGTAGGTGATCCGGTTGTCCCGCAGCAGCGTATCGCCTTCCGCTTCCGAAAAGAGGATGCTGGCGCTTTTGTAATAGTCGAGCCGCATGATGTTTTCGTAAGTCCGTTTCACTTCGTCGGCATTATACAGGTAGTTCGGGTAGAGACTGATCGTCCGGCGCAGGATCTCCGCCCGCACTTTCGACCGGGTGTCGTAAACGATTTTCAGGCCTTTGTAGTCGAGCGTGTCGAGCCGGCTTTCGTAAAGAGAATCCGACACGGCTGCCGAGGGGTTGTAATCCGGATAGATATAGATGTTCCGGATGCGGTAAATTCGGTTGTCGTCGAGCGTCGCTTCGCCTTCGGCGGTATATCCGGCCATGTAACGTTTTACGACCATCGTCAGGTTGACCGTGCGGTTGCCCGCCGTCGAGTCGGCTACATAACTGATGTTGTTGATCGAGAAGTTGTAATATCCCCGGTTTTTCAGGAACGAAGTGATCCGTACCCGTTCGTCGTCCAGCGTATTCGCATCGAAAATGTCGCCCGTATGCAGCAACGTCGAAATCGTGTCGCTGAAAATGATCGATTGCAGCGACCGGTCCCGGAAATCGTATCGGATGCTGCCGATCCGGTACGGTTCGCCTTGCCGGGCGAGGTAGGTGACTTTCGCTTTTTTGCCCGAAGTGTCGACCCGAAATGCCGTCGAAGCGTCCAGGAAGCCTTTGCCGTTCAGGTAAATTTTCATGCCTTCGGCCGAACGGGCCGTCAGTGTCGAGTCGAGCAGCACGGGTTCCTTGCCGATGCGGCGTTTGAAACGGTTCCACCAGTTCGTTTTGTCCGGGTCTGCCGAATTGTAAGCCCACAGATAGAAATTGGTTCCCAGGAAACGTTTGGTCGGATGCTGGCGGATGAATTGTTCCAATTCCGTCCGTGTCGCCCGTTCGTCCCGCGTCAGTTGTTTCTCCCGTTCGATCCGGACGTCGCTTTTGGACAGCAGGTATTGCCCGGACGGAATGTGCCGCGTCGCGCTGCATGCTGCGAGCAAGCAGCCGCAAACGACGACGACCGGCAGCCGCAGCCGCCTTTTTGCCGCCTCTGCAAACGAATCCGACCGGAATATCCTACTCACTCCGCCAACTATTTTACAAATTTGAAACGCACCCGTAGAACGCCGTCCGCGCAGTCGCTCGAGATCAGCCTGACCGGCGGGATCTCCGCCGTGTTCGATACGTGCGCCCCGATGCACGGACAGCTATCGAAATCGCCGATATGGACGATGCGGACGGTGGTTGCGCCCTCCGGCAGCCGCGACAGGTTGTAACGGGCGGCGGCCTCTGCCGCGGTCAATATTTCGTCCCGCACGTCCGCGTGCGAGGCGATCTGTTCGTTGACCGTCCGTTCGATTCCGGTCAGCTCTTCGGGCGTCAGGTTGCGGTGAAAGCGGAAATCGCATTTCGATTTCTTCTTTTCGATATGGGTCGAAAAGGCCCGGCCGCACCCGAGCGTCCGGGCGATCGCCCCGTTGATCAGGTGCTCGGCCGAGTGCATCGGCTCGAAATAGTCTTTTCCGTTCGGAGTTTGTTCGATCTGATTCATCGTTATTTTAAAACCGATTTTACGAATTTGTCTTCGATGTAAAAAACGCCTTTCCGGGCTTCGAACCGAACCAGGCAGTACTCCGGGTCTTCGACTCCTCCCGGAAAATGTTTGATAAGCCACTCTTGCCACATGATTTTTTTGACCGCAGGGTATTCGATCACTTCGGCCGTTCCGGTTAGTGCGACGCTGTCTCCGCGGTCGAAAAAAGAGATGCCGGCGCGCGGGTTCCGGCGCAGATGCGCCGTTTTGTCGGAGCTGGTGCCGGTGGCGAACCAGATCGTAAACGGTTTTTCGGCGTGTATTTTGACGACCGGAACGGGGCGCGGGAAACCCTTTTCGTCCAACGTCGCCACGGTAATCACTTCGCACCGTTGTAACAGCGCGAACGCTTTTTCGTGAATCGTTTCCATATCCGGTCGGTCTTACGGGTTCTTACTGGTTGAAGAACCCCTGTTTTTTCAGCATTTCGAAATATTTCCGCGAAAAAAGACGGTTGTCTTCGCCCTTGTAGCGACGTTCGGTGAAAATACGCGCCAGGTTCGGTAGGTCGTTCGCTTTCAGCAGGCCGGCCGTCTCTTCGGAAGCTTCCTTGTCGGCCCAGATCGCGTCGATCGCTTCGGGCGTGTAATCGTGGTAGCGTTCGCGGTGGATTACCCCTTCCAAGGGCAGGCGGTCGGTCGGCGGCGGCAGTTTGTCGGGGTAGCCCATCGTCACGGTAGTGACCGGGATCACCCCCTCGGGCAGGGCGAGCACCTCGGCGATCCGGTCGGCGTTGTAGGTCGTCGTGCCGAGGTAGCAGATGCCGAGCCCCTCCGACTCCGCTTCGAGACAGACGTTTTGCGAAGCGAGGATCGCGTCGATCGCGCCGTTGACGAACCAGACGAAATTGTCGTACTGCGGGTCGGCCCCCCGCTGGCGGCACCACAGCGAGAACCGGCGCACGTCGACGCAGAACGTCAGCACGATCGGGGCCTGAGTGACCATCGGTTGTCCGAAATGGCACGGCGACAGTTGTTCCCGGATCTGCGGGTCGGTCGTCACGATGATGCTGTATATCTGCATATTGCCTGTGTTGGAAGCCCTCGTGCCAGCTTCCAGAATCCGTTGCAGCAGGGCCTCGTCCACCGGATCCGGCTTGTAGCTGCGCACCGACCGATGCTCGAATATCGTTTTGATCATAGCTTTCTGTCTTTTTAACGGAAACGCGGATTCCGCATGAATTTATACAAATATCCGCTATTTTTTTGAAAGAGGAAAAGCTTTTTGAAAATTTCGCGATATTTGCACGGATAAGCCGGAAACGATATGAAACAAAAATTTTATAAATACCACGGAGCGGGCAATGATTTCGTGCTGATCGATAACCGTTCGGGCGGATTCGACGTTTCCCGCGCGCATGTGGCCGCCCTGTGCTGCCGCCGCACCGGGGTCGGCGCTGACGGGCTGATGCTGCTGGAAAACGATCCCCAGGAGTTGTTCAGGATGCGCTATTTCAATGCCGACGGCGGCGAATCGACCATGTGCGGCAACGGCGGCCGCTGTATCGTGTTGTTCGCCCATCATTTGGGGATCGGCGGATCGCGCAAGCGTTTTTCGGGGATCGACGGCGTGCACGATGCGCAAATCCTGTCGGCGGACGCGACGGCGGGCGAGATCCGGCTCGGCATGATCGACGTTCCGCGCGTGGAGAAATTCCCCGATCATTATTTTCTCGATACCGGTTCGCCGCACCATGTCGAATTCGTGCCGGATGTCCGGCGGGAGGACGTCGCCCGAAAAGGCGCAATGATACGCCGCAGCGATCCGTACGCCGCCGCCGGAGGGACGAACGTCAATTTCGTGGAGATCGTTTCGGACGGTCGTATCCGGGTGCGTACTTATGAGCGGGGCGTTGAGGCCGAGACGCTTGCCTGCGGAACCGGGGCCACGGCTTCGGCGCTGGCGGCTGCCGTGCGATCCGGAAGCGATTGCCGGAATTACCGGGTCGACGTCGAGGGCGGAGTCCTTTTCGTGTCTTTCGAACGGACAGGAGACGAGCGTTTTACGAATGTGACGCTTACCGGCCCGGCGCAAAAGGTGTTCGAAGGCTGCCTGGCGGAAAAATTTTAAACCCGAAGCGGTTGTTTTTTCAAAAAAAATCTCTATCATTGCAATCGTACAAAGGACGTGAATCCTGCGTACGAAGAACTGAAATCCATGTCAAACGTTTAAACCCTTACGTTTTCACGACCCATGAAATCGACCCATGTTTTCCGGAACAAGGCCCATGATTCCGAACCGGAAGATTCGTTAAAGCGAGCGGCCAAGCTCGAACCTATTAAAAAAAGCGGAAAAGAGAAGCGGGCGATTTACAGCCGACTCGACGAGGACGACGACGACGAGTTACTCTCTTTCAAGAAACGCGAATCGGTTCTCGACTATTTCGACGACGGCGAGGAAGAACAGGACGAACGATAAACGATCGTTTATAAATCGAATGAAACGGGAATGGCTGCCGCAGGGCGGCCATTTTTTACAAAATATCGAACAATCATGGAAAAATTCATCGTTGCCGCCGAAACGGCATTGCGCATCAGCGACTCGCAGCAGGGGGATACGACGCTCGTACTGCTGCACGGCTACCTGGAATCTCTCGAAGTGTGGGAGGATTTCACGAAATTGCTGACGCCCTACTACCGTGTGATCGCGATCGACATTCCCGGTCACGGCATCTCGGAGGTGCGGGGCGAGGTGCATAGCATGGAGTTCGTGGCCGATGTGCTGAAAGGGGTGCTCGACAAGCAGGGCGTCGCGCGCTGTTTCGTGGCCGGGCACTCGATGGGGGGATACGTCGCCGAAGCTTTTGCGGCCCGTTATCCCGAAATGTTGCAGGGGCTGATTTTGTTCCACTCGACGCCGAATGCCGATACCGATGCGAAAAAAGAGGACCGACGCCGCGAGATCGAACTGATCCGCAGCGATAAGAAAGAACTGATCGCCTCGCTTTTCGTTCCGAAAGGTTTTGCCGAGGCGAACCGCAAACGGCTTCGCGGGCGGATCGAACAACTGCAGGAGCTGATCTCGTCGACCGACGACGACGGCATTGTGGCGCTGCTGAACGGGATGATCGGCCGCAACGATATGAACGACATGCTGCACGGTTTGAAAGTGCCGCAACTGTTCATATTCGGCCGGATGGACGAATTTATCCCGGTCGAACGGGCCGAAGCGCTGGTCGCCGCTCATCCGCAGGCCGAAGCGGCGTGGCTCGATCATTCGGGACACATGGGCTTTTTCGAAGAACCCGAGGCCGCCGCGGAGATCATTCGCGGATTTATCGACAGGCACGCGGCTTGCTGAATGTTTCCGGCGCGGCCGTTCCGGGATTCGGGGAATAATAACGGATGTTTCTATTCGGCTAAATAATCTTTTTGTTTCACATGCCGGTAGTATTGCTGTAGGCGCGCTTTCAGGTCGCGTTCGGCGGCTTCCAACGCGGGGGTGCGGATTCCCGAAATATCGTTTTTTTGCAGGGTGTCGCTGCGTAGGTAGGCCGACAGCGTCCGTTCTCCGTCGAAAAAGAGCACCAGCGAATCGGTAATGCCCTGGTAAGTTCCGCCCGCATAATTCGACACCATCGGTTCGCGGTCGGTTTCGCGCAGCACGTCCCGTCCGAAGGCGAAATAGGGCCGATCGTAGCCGGTCAGCCCGAGCAGCGTCGGCATCAGATCGATTTGCTGGGCGACCGAACGGTTTACGCCGCGCAGCGATCCGTCCGGCGTGTAGATCAGGCAGATGATTTGCGTGTTGCCGGTCGGGGTCAGCGTTTTCGGCGCGAAGATTTCCGACGATACGTGGTCGGCTACGAAGACGAAAATCGTATTTTCGTACCACGGTTCCCGGCTCGAGGTCTCCATGAAACGGCGCAGTGCGAGGTCGGTGTACGCCACGCCTTTGTGTACCTTGGTTTTTCCTTCCGGCAGCGTCGCGGCGTATTTTTCCGGAACGACGAACGGGTGGTGCGAACTGAGCGTGAAAGCCGATGCGAAAAACGGCTGAGGCGTTTCGGACAGCACGCGGCTCATGTACTGTAGGAACGGTTCGTCCCAGATGCCCCAGTAGCCGTCGAAATCGTCTGTGCCGCACCGTTTTTCATAATCCTCGCGGCTATAATAATCCTGTACGCCGGCCTGCGCCGCATAGGCGCCGAAACCCATCGAACCGCGTCCCGAACCGTTGAAGAACGACGTTTTGTATCCTTTTTCGGCCAGCAGTGCCGGCAGCGCCTTCATCGGGGCGAGCGCCTGAGGCATCAGTACGAACGGCGTCCGGTAAGAGGGGATCGACGACAGCACCGAGGGCAGCGCCTCGATCGATTTGTGTCCATTGGCGAATGCGTTCTGGAAATAGTATCCTTCGCGCATCAGCGAGTCGAGGAACGGAGTGTACCCGTGCCCGTCCGGATAGAGGTCGGGATTCAGCAGCGCCGAATGTTCGCTGCTGAAACTTTCCAGGATGAAAATGACGATATTGCGGTCGCCGAACGCAAGGGAGTCGCTCGCAGCGGCCTCCGGCCGGTGGATCGGGGTGTAAATGGCCTCGAGCGTCCGGTCGTCGAAGAATTCGGTGTACGCGATCGAGCGGTTGCCGAGCGTCCGCAGCATACAGAACGGGTTGCTGAGGATCAGGTTCGCCTTCGGACTCGACGCGGTATACAGCGTGGCGTTGCTGAGCGTGATCGGGCGCGTTTGTCGGCTGAATCCGCCCCGTATGCCCCCGATGGACAGTCCGACTGCGACCAGCAGCGCCGGCAGATGGATCAGCGCGTAGGCCGTGTTCGACCGGATCCGCGACGGAGCGACCCGGATGCGGCGGTAGGCCCAGACGAGGGCGGCGATCAATCCGGCGGCAAACAGCGCGACGTACCAGTTTTCGGCGAGCGCTTTCAGCAGTACGGTTCCGGTATTGTCGTTGTTGCCGAGGTAGGAGAGTTCGTCCGAGGTGAACCTTTTTTTCGCGTAGTGGTAATAGACGCCGTCCGAGACGTTGACGATCAGCGCGAGGGCGTTGGCGACGGAAAAAAGCCAGAACAACATCGTGCCGTACCACCGCCGTTCGCGCAGCCGCAGCGGTACGAGCGACAGCACGATGAACAGCGAGTTGACGTACAGGATCGACACCGTGTCGAACACCAGGCTGCCGTGTAGCAGTCCGGGCAGTTCGCTTGCCGCGAGCGGCCCGATTTCGGCCCGGTTCTGCAGGAAGAATACGATGCGGCACAACAGCCACGCCGCGTACAGCAGTCCCAACCTCAGGACGAGCGCCAGCGCCGGGCAGAATCCGTCGAAATGCCTGCCGTTTTTCCGGTTCATTTTTTCGTGCGTTTTCCTTTGATGACGATTTCGGGTTTGCAGTAGACCGTCGAGTGGGGCGGAACCGACTCGGTGAGCCATACGTTACCGCCGATCACCGTGTCGTGGCCGATCACCGTGTCGCCGCCGAGGATCGTGCTGCCGGCGTAGATGATCACGTTGTCCTCGATGGTCGGATGACGCCGGACGCCCGAAAGCTCTTTGTCGACAAACGTGGCGCCCAGCGTGACGCCCTGGTAAATTTTGACGTTCCGCCCGATAACGGTCGTTTCGCCGATGACGATCCCGGTGCCGTGGTCGATGTAGAAGTTCGGCCCGATGGTGGCTCCCGGGTGGATGTCGATTCCGGTCTGGCTGTGCGCGTATTCCGAAATCACGCGCGGCAATACCGGTATTTTCAGTTTGTGCAGAACGTGCGACAGGCGGTACACCATCACGGCGTAGAATCCCGGATAGCACAAGATCACCTCTTCGGTGCAGTAGGCCGCCGGGTCGCAGTTTTTGTAAAGGTTGGCGTCCTGCATCAGCCGGGTGTATATCAGCGGGATTTCGCCGAAAAACCGTTCGGTGAGATGTTCGCAGCAACAGTCCATGTCGGCGCACAGCGGGCTGATGATCTCCAGGAAATCGTGCTGGAGATTCTCCCATTTCAGATCCATTTCCTTCAGCGAGATGTTCCTTTTGTCCCGTACCGGGAACAGCAGGTTGGTCAGCGTGTCGATGAAACGGCGCGTGGCCACCTGAGACGGAACTTCGCGGTAAAACACCTGCGTCATCTTGTGCAGGCGGGACGGGAAATTCTTGATTACGTCGGCCATAGTCTATCTGATTGCCCGATCGTACGGAGCGTCGGCCGGCCGACGGCCGGCTTCGTCCTCCGCGATCAGTTGTTGAATATACAGTTCGATGTCTTTTTTCAGTTTTTTATACAGGAAACACTCCTTATACTGTTCGTTGTCGAGCAGTACCTCGCGCACGTTGCGCAACGAGTTGTTGTAATTGCTCAGTTCGTTTTTCAATGACACGCCCTGCTTGGTTCCCGAAGTGATCCGTTCGACGGTCATGTCCCGCAGCCGTTCGCAAACGGTGTGCAGAAGGATCAGCACCACGTTGTCCAGCAGCGTATGGCCCTGCATGAAAAAATAGACATTGTCGGTTTCGACGCCGAACTGCCGGATATGGCGCCCGAAAGCGGCCACTTCGCCGATCCAGGTCGGATGGTTGGCTTCCAACGTTCGGAGACGCTTTTCGACCTGACGGCCGAGCCAGTGCAGCGTTTCGGCGCCGTCGTCGCGCAAATCGAGGTAGTTGAGCCGGACGCTGCTGCGGAAGTCGAGCAACGAAAAGGCCTTTTCGCTTTTGCGGCGGGCGGAGTAGGCGTACCACAGGAACAACGGGTAGATCGTCCGCGAATAAGCGGTCATGAACTTTTCGAAGTTGAAGATCAGCGTATCGTTTTTGGTCGCTTTGACGCACACCTTATGCAGCGACGGGGGGTGGCACAGGAAATTTTCGGTCGCATAGGCGTAGGTGTGGAACAGCCTCGGGGTGTTGTTCACCAGCCGCGACTGGTCGTTGAAGTTTTTGAACAGGTAGTCGAAGTCGCTGTCCATGCACAGGATCGTATCCCGGTCGCGCTCGTCGATCATCGCCAGCAGGACTTTTTTGCCTTTTGCCAGGTCGTCGCGCAACGGGACGCTGATTTCGAACTTCAGCCGCTCGGTTTCGTAGTCGTCGAAGATGCTGCGCCAGAACGCCACGTCGTCGTACCCTTCGACGAACACGCGGATCAGCCGATACGCGCCGTTCGCGTAACGGGAAACCATCGGAACCGTTTTGGCCGGTTCCTGGAGTCGTATTGCCTGCCGTTCTTTCCTGCGTTTTTTCATATTCGGGTTCGGTTTGGATAAAGGCCGATGCGTTACCGTTCTTCCGGCAGCGTCACCCGCACCACTTCGATCCCGACGCGCTGCAACAGGTCGAGACCGTCGGTCGAATGGTAGTCGTCGCAGTAGACTACGCGGCGGATGCCGCTCTGAATAATCAGTTTCGAACATTCGATGCAGGGCGACGACGTGACGTACAGCGTCGAGCCTTCGCTGCTGTTGTTCGATTTGGCCACCTTGGTGATCGCGTTCGCTTCGGCGTGCAGAACGTAGGGTTTGGTCTTGCCGGCCTCGTCCTCGCAGATGTTCTCGAATCCGGCCGGCGTGCCGTTGTAACCGTCCGAGATGATCATCTTGTTCTTGACCAGCAGGGCGCCTACCTGCCGGCGGACGCAGTAGGAGTTTTCGGCCCAGATCCGGGCCATTTTGATGTAACGAATGTCGAGCTGACGTTGTTTTTCTTCCTGGTATCCCATAAAAAGATGTCGTGTATGCCGTTTCAGTTTTTATTCGATGTAAATTTCCAGCAGTTTTCCCTGTCCGGTCAGCGTTACCTCCTCGATGCAGGCAGGTACCAGTAGGGTCTCGCCTTTTTTGACGGTTTCGGAGCCGCCTTCCCAGCCGAGCGTCGCCCGTCCTTCGGTCAACATGTAGACGACGAACGAATCGCGTTCCACGTGGTTGCGTTCGACCGCGCCGTCCAGTCCGATCAGGTTGACGGTGAAGTAAGGCGATCTTTTCAGCGGAACCGCTTCGTTCGTCCGCGGTTCGGCGGTGATACGGTACGGGATGTCGTTGTCGAAACGGATCGCGTCGGCGGCCAGGTCGGTATGCAGTTCGCGCCCTTTACCCGAAGCGTCCGTGCGTCCCCAGTCGTAAATCCGGTAGGTGACGTCCGAAGCCTGCTGGATCTCGGCCAGCAGGATTCCCTTGCCGATGGCGTGGATCGTGCCTGCCGGAATGAAGAATGCGTCTCCGGGGCTTACTTTCGGACGAGAAAGAATTTCGGGTAGCGTGCCGCGCTCCACGTGTTCCGCATAGCGTTCGCGCGATACGTCCCCATCGAATCCCAAGTAAAGCTCGGCTCCCGGATCGCAGTCCAGGACGTACCACATTTCGGATTTGCCGTAACCGCCGTACCGTTTCGCCGCCAGGGCGTCGTCCGGATGCACCTGCACCGAGAGTTTGTCCTGCGCATCGATGTATTTGATCAGCAGCGGAAACTGCAGGCCGAATTTCTCGTAAATTTTGTCGCCTACCAGATCGCCCATATAGACTTCGATCAACTCTTCGAGGTTGTTTCCGGCCAGTATGCCGTTGCCGACGACGGATACGTCGCCGTCGAGGCGGAAATTTCCCAACTTTCGCCGATCGTACGCTCCCGGGGCAGCCGTTTTCCGAGTTTTTCGGACAGCCGCCGCCCCCCCCAGATACGCTCTTTCGGCCGAGGCTGAATTTTAACGGATACAGCATTCGCAACGTTTTAGCGAGCCCGGCTGCGGACGGTTCCCCGGAACGGAGAACGCAACGGCAGACAAAGCCCTGAATTTTAACGACAAATTTAACAAATTATGGCAACTTTTCATACCTTTGTTCCCTCTGCCGGTTCGCGGCGGCGGGTCGCAAGTGCGGACTTATGTGGCAATCAGCCCGATACCGTGAGGCGTGCCGGCGATTATTTTCGGATTATTTTAACCTCGCATCCGCCATGTGTTTGTTACGGGTAGAACAGGTCACCAAGCGTTACGCCGCTCATACGGCGCTCGACGACGTGTCTTTGGAAGTTCCGCGGGGGGCGGTTTACGGGTTGCTCGGGCCGAACGGCGCGGGCAAGACGACGTTGATCCGCATCATCAACCGGATCACGGCGCCCGACAGCGGCCGGGTGTTTTTCGACGGACGGCCGCTCGCTCCCGACGACATTTACCGGATCGGCTACCTGCCCGAAGAGCGCGGATTGTATAAAAAAATGCGCGTCGGCGAACAGGCGCTCTATTTCGCGCAGCTCAAAGGTCTTTCGAAGCGGGAAGCGACGGAGCGCCTGAGGGCGTGGTTTGAAAAATTCGGGATCGCCGAGTGGTGGGACCGGAAGGTGGAGGAGCTCAGTAAGGGGATGGCGCAGAAGATCCAGTTCATCATCACGGTATTGCACCGACCGGCCTTGCTGATTTTCGACGAACCGTTCAGCGGCTTCGACCCGATCAACGCCAACCTGCTGAAAAACGAAATCCTCGCGCTGCGCGACAGCGGGGCGACGGTGATTTTTTCGACGCACAACATGTCGTCGGTCGAAGAGATCTGCGACCATATCACGCTGATAGACCGTTCGCGCAACGTCCTGAGCGGCGCTGTCGGCGAAATTCGCCGCCGGTACGGCGAATCCGTTTTCCGGATCGATTTCGCGGGCGACCCGGCGGCGCTGTCGCAGCAGGAGCTGCAGCCTTACTGTTCGGTGCTCGGCATAAAACGCGGGGCGCCGTATCATACGGCCGAAGTGCGGCTCGTCTCGCCGGACGCCGTGCGTCCGCTGATCGGGCTGCTGAACGAACGAACCGAACTGCACGGCTTTTCGGAAGTGATCCCCGGGATGAACGACATTTTTATCCGGGCAGTCAACGGACAACTTGAACAAACCGACCATGAGTAAGATAGGATTGATTATCGGTCGCGAATTCAACCAGCGGGTGCGGAAACGGACGTTTATCCTGACGACCGTGTTGACGCCGCTGTTGATGGTCGTCCTGATGGTGGCGCCGGTACTGCTGAACAAGGTCGGCGGAAGCCGGCAGTTGGAGATCCTGGTGCTCGACCGCAGCGGTTGGATCGCCCCGCAGTTGCAAAGCGGCGCGCTGCTGAAGTTGACGCCTACCGACTTGTCCGAAGACGAGCTCGGCGCACCGGGAAACCGGTACAACTACCTGGTTATCGGTGAGGACGTTCTGTCCGATCCCGGGGATGTCCGTCTCTATACGAAAGAAGCCCTGACGTTCGACGTTGAAAACGATCTGAAGTCGCAGTTGGGCAGGATTATCGAAAAGCGGAAACTCGAAGCGCACGATATCCGGAACCTGTCTCAGATCATGCAGGAGGTCAAAACGGACGTTTCGATGCAGACTTTTCAACGGCACGATACCGGGGAACGACGGGCCAGTTCCGGCGTCCTGTCGATGACCGCTTCCTATCTGTTCGGGTTCCTGATCTACATGTTCGTTTTCATGTACGGCGTGATGGTCATGCACGGCGTGATCGAAGAGAAAAACTCGCGGGTGTTGGAGATCATCGTTTCGTCGGTCAGGCCGTTCGAACTGATGCTCGGCAAAATCCTCGGCATCGCGTCGGTCGCGTTGGTGCAGTTCCTGATCTGGGTTGCGCTGATCCTGGCGCTGGGAACGGCCGCCCTGCACCTGCTGACGCCCGACGCGTTGATCCGGAGCGCGGCCGTACCCGGGGTTGTGCCGCAAATGGACGCCGGTACGCTTGCGGCGATCCGGCAGGTAACCGACGGCGGTTTCCTGCTGAAATTGTTCGGCGGTTTCCTGGTTTATTTCGTCGGCGGCTACCTGCTCTATGCGGCGATTTTCGCGGCGGTCGGCAGCGCCGTCGACAACGCGCAGGACGCCCAGCAGTTGCAGATGCCGGCCACGATTCCGCTGGTTTTCGCGATCGTCGTGATGTTCACCACGATGCAGAACCCGAACGGGACGCTGTCCGTTTGGTGCAGCATCATCCCGTTCACCTCGCCGATCGTGATGATGGCGCGCATTCCGTACGGAGTGCCTGCGTGGCAGTTGGCGCTGTCGGTCGCGTTGCTTTACGGCAGTTTCCTTTCGATGGTGTGGGTGGCCGGCAAAATTTACCGGGTGGGGATTTTCATGTACGGCAAGAAGCCCGGATTCGCAGAGTTGTACAAATGGATAAAATATAAAGGATAATTAAATTGTAGTCCAATGAAAGAGTGTGTATTGGTAACCGGCGGAGCCGGGTATATAGGAACCCATACGGCGGTCGAGCTGATCGCGGCGGGGTACGACGTGGTCGTGGTCGACAACCTTTCGAATTCCGAACGGGCGGCGGTGGACGGCGTGCGTGAAATTACCGGCGCGGAGATCCCGTTCGAGCAGGTCGACTGCGACGATAAGGCTGCGCTCGCCGGGGTGTTCGACAAGTACAAATTCAATTCGGTCATTCATTTCGCGGCGTCGAAGGCCGTCGGCGAATCGGTCGAAAAACCGCTGTTGTATTATCGCAACAATATCCTGTCGCTGGTGAACGTGCTGGAACTGATGCGCGAAAAGGGCGTCCGCAACATCGTTTTCTCGTCGTCGTGCACCGTGTACGGGCAACCCGAAGTGCTGCCCGTGACCGAGCAGACCCCGCGTCAACCGGCCACATCGCCTTACGGGAATACCAAGCAGATATGCGAAGATATCCTGCGCGACACGGCGGCGGCGTACGGGGAGCTGTACGGCATCGCGCTGCGTTATTTCAACCCGATCGGGGCGCATCCGTCGGCGTTGATCGGGGAGCTTCCGAAAGGGGTTCCTGGCAACCTCGTTCCGTTCATTACGCAGACAGCCGCCGGGATTCGGCCGTGCCTGAGTATTTTCGGGGACGATTACGATACGCCGGACGGTTCGGCCGTCCGGGACTATATCGACGTGGTCGACCTGGCCCGCGCGCACGTGGTGGCGGTCGACCGGATGGTCGGCGGCAAGAGCCGGTCGAATTACGAGTTTTTCAACGTGGGCACCGGTCGGGGGCGTTCGGTGATCGAACTGGTCGAAACGTTCGAAAAAGTCACCGGAGTCGAAGTGCCGCACAAGATCGTCGGCCGCCGGGCCGGAGATATCGAAAAGATCTGGGCCGATACCACGTTTGCGAACCGGGAACTGGGGTGGAAAGCCACGCGTCCGATCGAGGAGACGCTCGCTTCGGCCTGGGCCTGGGAAAAGCACTTGCGCGGGATGAAGTAGAGGGACGGGATTCGAAAACGAAAAAACCGCCGCATGAGAATGCGGCGGTTTTTTCGTTCGCTGGAGAAGTACGGTTCGCTATTTGGTGGCGTCGCAGACTCCGCGCAGGTAGCCGATCGATTCGGCCACGCCGGGCAGCGGGTTTTTGCCGTCCTTTTCGAATTCGAGGCTGACCACTCCGGTATAGCCGATCTTGCGCAGCGTTTTGACGATTGCCGGAATGTCCATGATCCCGCGTCCCATTTCCCAGGTCTGGCCCGCTTTCGACGCTTCGGTCTCGTCCTTGATGTGGATGTCGTAGATGCGGTCTTTGTACTTTTTCAGGTCGTTCACGCAGCTCGCTCCGAAGCGCGCCGTGTGTCCCAGGTCGATGCAGATCCCAATGCGCGGGTCGAGGTCTTTGATGTGCGCCATCACGTCGGCGGCGTCCGGGAATGTTTGGGTATCGGGGCCGTGCGTATGGATCGCCATCCGGACATTGTATTCCTTGATCTTTTCGTTGACGTAAGGCAGCAGCTCGTAGGCCGGAACCCCGATGAAAATGTCGGCGCCGTAGCGTTTCACGTATTCGAACGCGCGGTCTGCGTCGGCTTTCGAGTTCATGTAGATCGGGCCGAGGATGTAGCCGTTCACGTCGGCTGCCGCCAGCTTCGCCTTGAAGGCTTCCATCTGTTCGGCAGTGCTGTTCATCGGCAGGTGGAAATCTTTTACGCTCATGTATTTGACTCCCATCTGCTTCATCATCTTCAGGGTTTCGTCGATGTTGAAATTGCGGAACGAAAAGCCGGCGACGCCGATTTTGAAATCTTCCGAGCCGTGTTTCGTTACGAATTGGGCCGATGCCGTGCACGTTCCCAGCAGCAGCGCCGCGGCGGAAAATAACGTGATGAAATTGATTTTTTTCATGATTATTTGATTGGTTAAGGTTTTCGGGAATCGGGTTCAGGGGATCGGGACAAACCCTTCGGCCCGGACTTTCCGTTTTCCGTTTTTCGGAAAATCGGGAGCAGCGCTTCGGAACCGGTACGATCGCCCGCCGTCATCGTTACGGCAGGAGACGGTGCGGGGATAACCGGAGAGATTTTCATAGCGCGGGTTTTGGGGAATCGTTGCGGATGCGTTAACGTGTTTTGAGCCGGATGTTCCGGAATTCGATCTTCATCGGGGGGCCTACGTGCACCTGCATACCGATCAGTCCTTTGCGGGTGCGTTCGTGCGGATCGTCGTCCACGACAATGCTCATCACCTTTCCGTTGATCAGATGGATCAGCGTGTTGCCTTTGGCGATCACGTGGCACGCGTTCCAGCCGTCGCGGTCGATTTCGGCGAAAAGGGCGTCTTTGTCTCCGGTCGAGCCGATTACGTGCGGTTTTTTTCCGGGTTCGGCCTGCGTCGCCTGTCCGCGCAGCGCCAGAAAGGTGCGGCCGCGTTCCTCGTAATTCTGTCCCGTCCACTGGCCGGGGCCGTCGATATCCAGTTGGTATCCTTTCAGCGCATGTGCGACGCCGGGCACTTTCACGCTGCGGTAGTTGATTCCGCTGTTGCCCTCCGGGGAGACCCGGTATTCCATTTTCAGTTCGAAATCCGCCGGCGTCCCGCCCTTCCAAACGATGAACGAATTGCGCTCCAACAGCGTTTCCGGCGTCACTTCGCCGACCATGCGGTCTCCTTCGACGCGCCAGTAAACCGGGTCGTATTCCCAGCCGTCCAGCGTTTTGCCGTCAAAAATGGCCGTGAACCCGGTTTCCGGTACGTTTTCGTCCGGGAACGGGGATTGTGCGCCGAGCGGTTCCGGCATCCAGCAGAAAGCGGCTATACAGGCCGCAAAAAACGTTTTGCCCGCCGCGTGGCGGAGCGAGAGCGAAATCGTTGTCATTTTGGATCGGTTTGGGTGCGCGGGTCTCAAGTGTGCCCGTGCACGGGTTAGTTTACACGGAAATATCCGTGCCGTTAAATATCGTCGGAATTGAATTTATATCCGAGTCGTTTGCCGGTCTGCATTTTCGAGTTCTCGATCTTGGTATTGAGTTGGTCTACCGTGACCACTTTCACCGCGTCGTACGGCGGAACCAGCAGGTCGAAGTCGACCGTATAGTCGATCGCGTTCTCGATGATGTTCAGCAGCGCCGCCCGGTCGATCCGCTGCGTGCCGAAACTGTTGTGCCGCATGCTGATCTGGCGTTTCCCCTCGACGAAATACTGCATCTCGCGGTTGATGAAGATCCGTCCGATCAGGTATCCTTCGTCGGCGCTTCGGTTGTACCGGAACGAATCGGACAGGAAGTTGTAGATGTTGATCATCCCGCAGTAGGAGTTTTCGCGGGCCTGTTGCACGTAGGAGTTCTGCCAAATGATGTGCTCGCGGTTGAATTCGAAGACGTTGCTGTGCATACTGAAGATCAGGATGTCGTCTGCGATTTGCAACTGCGCTTCGAATTTTCCGCGGTCGCGGTATTCGATCCGCGCCTCTTTGCCCGCCTCTTCGAGCGTATCGTCGATTTCCGACGACATTTCGTGCAGGACTTCTTTCAGGTTGCCGAACACGGAGAACGTGTTGTCGAACACTTGCTGGTTCAGCGAGGCTTTGTTACTCAGTTTTTCGATGATGCCGTTTCGTATACTGCCAGGGTCACCGTCCATAATTTTGCTAAGGTTATCGTTAAGGTTTGGTATTTTGGGTTTCGTCGTATTTACATGAGTCGGATCTGCTGGCCTTCGGTCACCTGCGAATCGCGGCTGCGGCGGTTGATGTTGCACAGACTCTTCAGTCGGATGCCGTACATTTGCGAAATGCTGTGCAGCGTTTCTCCGTCGCGGGCTACGTGGATCATCTTGCCGTTCGAACTGCGTTTGGCTTTCGGCCGGATGTAGATCATATCGCCGGTTTTGACGTTCGAATGGATGTCCAGGTCGTTGTATTTGATCAGCTTCTTGGGCGATACCCGGAATTCCGACGCTACGCTTTCCAGCTTATCGCCGTCGCGCACGACGATGAACAGGCTGCCGTTGTTGCGGTACACGGTATGGCCGCCGTTGCGTCCCTGGATGGATACCGAATAATTGTCCACGTCCACCATATCTGCGGGCGACGCCGACGGAATCGGTTCTGCGACGGGCTCTTCGACGGGGGCGGCGTTCTCCGCGATGCGGACGTCTTGTCCTTCGTCGAGCAGGAAGAGCTGGTAATCTTCGATGATCTTGATCAGTTGCTGGGCGTATTGCGGGTTGGTGGCGTAACCGGCCTTCTGCAATCCGTGGGCCCAGCCTTTATAATCCGTGGGGTCGAGTTTGAACAGGTCCTGATACCGGGCCGATTTGTCCAAGAACTCGGAATGATCCCTGTACGATTCCTCGACCGAAGGGTACTTGCGGAAACATTCGTCCGGGGCGTCGTCGGTATGCGAGATGGTCTGCCCTGTCCAGTTGCTTTTGCACTTGATGCCGAAATGGTTGTTGGCCTCGCGGGCCAGACGACTGTTGCCGTTGTCCGATTCGAACAGCGCCTGGGCCAGTTTGATGCTCGCCGGGATGCCGTAAATATCCATCTGTTCGACCGCCAGCGGTTTATACTTCTGGATATAGGCCTCGCGGGTCAGTTTTTGTTGTCCTTCGGCTGACGCGGTCGTGACGGCGAGCAACGCGAAAGTCAGAACGATTTGTCTGAGATTCTTCATATCGGGGTTCGGTAAATGCTTCCGACAAAAATAATATTTTCTTGGAATTTGAGCAAAAATCTTTAGCTTTGTATATAACTTTAACGGAAAACCTATGTTTACGACAAAAAGCAATCAGATATTTTCACAAGCCATTGCCGATTATCATCGTTTTGACAAGGTGGATATGCCGATCGACAATCCCTATAAAAACGGGTCGATCGAATATTTGTTGTATTTGAAAAACTGGATCGACACGGTTCAGTGGCACCTGGAGGACATCATCCGCGATCCGCACATCGATCCGGAAATCGCGCTGAAAATCAAGCGCCGCATCGACCGTTCGAACCAGGAGCGCACCGACATGGTGGAATACATCGACAGTTATTTTCTCGATCTGTATAAGGACGTTCCCGTAGCGGAAAATGCGACGGTCAATACCGAGAGTCCGGCCTGGGCGATCGACCGCTTGTCGATTCTCGCGCTGAAAATTTATCACATGGCGCAGGAGGTGGCTCGTAAAGATGTATCACTGCAACATGTCGAAGAGTGCGGCCGAAAACTGGCCGTACTGCGGCAGCAGCAGGACGACCTGTCCGCGGCGATCGACCAGTTGCTCGAAGATATCGCCGCGGGGCGTAAGTACATGAAGGTTTACAAACAGATGAAAATGTATAACGATCCGGAGTTGAATCCGGTTCTGTACGCGTCGAAATAACATGGCGGTAATTTCTCGGTCGACTTCCGTGCGTTTGCTGGTGATCCGTTTGTCGGCGATGGGCGATGTGGCGATGGTCGCTCCGGTACTGGTAGCCCTGCGCAGAAACTATCCGAATCTGCGCATTACCGTTTTGACTCCGAAATTTTTGCAGCCGTTTTTCCGGGAAGTCGGAAACATCGAGTTTTTCGCGCCCGATCTGAAAGGGCGGCACAAGGGAGTGGCCGGCCTGTTGCGACTGGGGCGCGATTTGGGCCGTTTCGATATGGTTGCCGATTTGCACGACGTGTTGCGCAGCAAGGGGTTGTGCCGTCTGATGAAACTGCGGGGCACCCGGATCGAACGTATCGATAAAGGGCGGGCCGAAAAAAAAATGCTGACGGCTCCGGAAAACAAGCAGCGGGTGCAATTGAAGACGACCGTCGAACGTTACCGCGAAGTATTCGTCCGGCTCGGGTTCGATTTGCCCGAGATCCCTCTTCCGAGCCGCATTCGTTACCCGATGTCGGAAGCGGTGGCCCGGTTGGCCGGCGCGCATGACGGCACATGGATCGGAGTTTCGCCTTTCGCACAGCACGAAGGGAAAATTTATCCGCTCGACAAGATGCGCGAGGTGATGCTGCGGCTGGCCCGTATTCCCGGCGCACGTATTTTCGTTTTCGGGGGCGGGGATGCCGAAAAAGCGTATGCCGAAGAGGTGGCTGCGCTGCGGGACAATATCGTATCGGTGATCGGGCGCATCCGTCTCGGTCAGGAAATGGAGTTGATTTCGAACCTGGATCTGATGGTGAGCATGGACTCTTCGGGGCTGCACATGTCGTCGTTGGTCGGGCTGCCGGTGGTGTCCGTCTGGGGGGCGACCCATCCGTTCGCGGGATTTTACGGTTTCGGCCAGGACCCGGCGCTGGCCGTTCAAGTCGATATGCCGTGCCGGCCCTGTTCGGTGTACGGCAACAAACCCTGCCTGTTCGGAGATTACCGGTGTATGCGTCAGATTACGCCCGGGATGATCGTAAGCCGGGTATGCGGTCGGTTGGGCGTGGAAATACCTTCCGGGAATGCGGATTAGAAAAACTTTTAAAGCAACGGTTTGGGCGGCGGCCGCGATTTGTGTCGCGGCAGTCCTATTTTTGGGCGTATCGTGGATCGCCGAGTACCGGCCCGACGTCCGGGAAACGGTGATCTACGACACGGCGGAACCCGTTTTTCTGCCCGATACGCTGACCGTCCTCAGTTGGAATGTCGGGTATGCGGGCCTGGGCGACGACATGGATTTTTTCTACGACGGCGGAAAGCGGGTCAGGGACAGCCGGCGGCGAACGTTGGAGAACCTGCGGAATATCGTCGCCGAGCTCCGGAAAGCGGACGCCGATATCATGCTGTTACAGGAGGTGGACTGCGATTCGCACCGTAGTTACGGAATCCGGGAGGTGGATTCGCTGCGCGCAGCTTTTCCGGGATACGTGCTGTCGTTCGCTTATAATTACCGGGCGTGGTGGGTGCCTATTCCGCTCCGAAGTCCGATGGGACGCGTCGGGAGCGGGCTCGTGACGCTTTCGCGGGTCGTTCCGCTACAAGCTCAACGGGTGCAGTATCCGTCGGCCTTTCCGTTTCCGGTGCGGTTGTTCAATCTGAAACGCTGCTTGCTGGCCTTGCAGTTCCGGACGGCGGGCGGCGATACGGTGCTGATCGGCAATACGCATAATACGGCTTACGATGCCGGTGGGATGCGCGATGCCGAAATGCGTTTTCTCGGCGGGATGTTGCGACGGGATGCCGCGCGCGGAGTCGTTTCGGTGGTCGGCGGCGACTGGAATCAGTATCCGCCCGGATATACGCCTTCTCCGGAGGAACTTTCCAACGAATTTTTCGTGCCTCAGGCGGTCGATTCGCAGGTTTTCGGGCCGGGATTCCGGTTCGCGTACGACGATTCCGCGCCTTCGCTGCGTTACCTGGACGCTCCGTGGACGCCGGTTCCGGAAGACGGGGAACCTCGGCAGCGGCCGCAGACGACGCTGACCGATTTCTTTCTGGTCTCTCCGGGCGTCCGTGTCCTGTCGGTGCGTACGCTGCCGCTCGGTTTCCGGTCGAGCGATCACAATCCGGTCGTGATGAGGGTTGTGTTCGAAAATACCGCCGGCGCGGGCTCGCAATAATTTGTGTGAAATAATTCACAGTTCGTTGCCTGAATCCGTAAAAAAAACTACCTTTGGGTTCTGGAAATAAAAAGTTTGTTGCCGTTATGAATATACCAGTCAATTTGAAGTATTCGAAAGACCATGAGTGGATACGGGTCGAGGGGGCCGAGGCCTATGTCGGGATTACCGATTTCGCACAGAATCAATTAGGAGATATCGTTTTTGTCGATGTCACGACGGTCGGCGAGACGTTGCCCCAGAACGAGGTGTTCGGTACGATCGAAGCGGTGAAAACCGTTTCCGACGCGTTCCTGCCGGTCGGCGGAGAAATCCTCGAATTCAACGAAGCGTTGAACGACGCTCCCGACCGGGTCAACAAGGACCCTTACGGGGAGGGCTGGATCGTGAAGATCCGGATGACGGACCCCGCCGAGCTGAACGTGCTGCTCGGCGCGGACGATTACGGCAAGCTGATCGGCTGAGACGCCGGTTGCGCGGATACGAATGGATAAGGACTTTTTTAAAAAATAAATTTGAAGTATGAGCAAAGTAACAGTAGTGGGTGCGGGCAACGTGGGTGCGACCTGTGCCAATGTAATTGCTACAAGGGAAATCGCCGACGAGCTGGTTCTCTTGGACATTAAAGAAGGAGTTTCGGAAGGCAAGATGTTGGATATTTTCCAGACGGCCACGCTGATGGATTTCGACACCAAACTGACCGGCGTTACGAACGATTACGCCGCTACGGCGAATTCGGACGTGGTAGTCGTTACGTCGGGGATGCCGCGCAAGCCGGGCATGACCCGCGAGGAGCTGATCGGCGTGAACGCCGGCATCGTCGCTTCGGTAGTGGGCAATATCCTGAAATATTCTCCGAAAGCGATCATCGTGATGATCAGCAACCCGATGGATACGATGACCTACTTGGCGCTGAAAAAGACGGGTCTGCCGAAGAACCAGTTGTTCGGTATGGGCGGCGCGCTGGATTCGGCCCGTTTCAAATGCTATCTGAGCAAGGCGCTGAACGCTAATTCGAACGAAATCGAAGGCATGGTGATCGGCGGTCACGGCGACACCACGATGATTCCGCTTTATTCGAAAGCGAGCTACAAAGGTATGCCGGTAACCGAACTGCTGAGCAAGGAAGAGGTCGAGAAAGTGGTCGCCGACACGATGGTGGGCGGCGCTACGCTGACCAAACTGCTGGGTACTTCCGCATGGTACGCGCCGGGCGCTGCGGGAGCCTATGTGGTCGAGTCGATCATCCGCGACCAGAAAAAAGTCGTTCCGTGCTGCGCTTACCTCGAAGGCGAATACGGCCAGCAGGATATCTGCATCGGCGTACCCGTCGTACTGGGTAAAAACGGCGTCGAGAAAGTGCTCGAACTGAACCTGAATGCCGATGAAAAAGCCTTGTTCGAAAAGAGCGCTGAGGCTGTCCGCAAGACGAATGCGATCCTGAAAGAGATAAAAGCTTTGTAAATATCTTCCGGTTTCGACAGGTAAGGCCGGCAGGAAGCCGGCCTTTATTTTTTAAAAAAAAGTATCCGTTGTCTGGAAAAAGCATTTACGGAATGCCGCTCCGGATACGCCTAAAACTTAATGAACGATGAAACGAATGATCCTGTGGTTGCAGGCGGTTCTGTTTTGTGCGCTGACCCTGCAGTGTTCCGATGATAAAAACGGAGAATCGTATACCTTTCGGCTGTCGATTAGCGATTGGCCGATAACGCCCGGTTCGCTTTCCCAGCGGGTGGACATTGAGGCTCCCGACAGATGGTCGGCTGCGGTTGCGTATGCCGAAGCGGAGAGCGAACCTTGGTTGACCGTAGAGCCCGCGTCCGGGCGGGCCGGACGCAGTTCGTTCACCCTGAAAGCGAAAACCAACCCGTCGCTCGGTGCCCGTAACGCTACGGTGACGGTAACCTGCGGCGGCGAGTCGCGGACGATTGCCGTAAGTCAGCCTGCCGGGGAAGGGGTCGAGGTAACCCCGACGGAGCACGAGCTGGAGTACTGCGATACGGTGATCCGGGTGACGGTGTCCCATAACGTTTCCTTCCGGGTAGACATTGTCTACCTTTCCGGCGGACAGACGAAATGGATTACGCAGGTTCCTTCGGGCAAGTCCGATGTGGAAAAGTCTGAAGTGAAGTTCAACGTGGCGGCCAATACGAACGGGACTCAAACCAGTACGCCGGAACGCAAAGCCGTTATCCGGATTACCGACGTTTCCGGAAAAGCGACGGACGTGCCAGTGCTTCAACGCGGGTACGACGACGGGACGCGTTCGTTGAAAGTTATGACGTTTAATATTCAGACGACCAACACCCGCCCCTGGGACGAGAGGCGGGAAGGCGTCGTGAAAATGCTGCGGGAAGAGAATCCCGATATGTTCGGCTTGCAGGAGGCGCGGATCGACGTGCTGAATACGCTCGACGAGCGGCTGGGCAACTATGCGCGGGTCGGGATCGACCGGGACGGAAGTCCGCAGAGCAGCGAATACATGTCCGTTTTCTACCGGAAAGACCGTTTTGTATTGGTTGCCAGCGGGAATTTCTGGCTCAGCGAGACGCCCGACCAGATGTCGATCGGATGGGATGCGGCTTACAGGCGGATTGCCACCTGGGTGAAGCTCCGCGAGCGGGATTCCGGCAAAGAAATTCTCTATCTGAATACGCATTTCGATCACAAGTCGGCGACCGCGCGGCGCAATTCGGCGGAACTGATCGTCGCCCGGCTGAAAAAATACGGCGCCGACGATCTGGCGACATTCGTTACCGGAGATCTGAATGTGGCCTATACCAATGCTGCGATGGCCCCGCTGACCGGCTACCTGACCGGGGCCCGCGAGTCGTTCAGCCCGATGGATCAGACCCCGACTTTCCATAACAACGGTTCTTCGGCTGCGTTTATCGACCATATTCTGTACCGCAACATCGACGCCCCGCAGAGTTACCGGGTGCTGACCGACTGTTACGGCGTGCAGAAAGACGGCAAGGATTATTATCTGTCGGATCATTATCCGGTCACGGCCGTTTTTTCCTACATGAAGCCGTAAACGGCGGTTGCACAAACCGGTTTCCCTTATCGGGGGACAGATGCCCTTCCGGGTATTTGCCCCCGTTTTTCGCATACCCTGACGCGCTTTCTTATTGCGTTATAAAATAATACGATAGAAAATAGAAGAAGCAGAGTGCGGTACGAAACGGACGATTCCTGAAAAAGCCGGACTGTTTCGGCTGTGAACGCATTCCGGAATGGATGCCGCGCGCCGAAGTACCGGCGGAGGGTTTCTGTTCGGTAATATGCCGGGACGGCCCGGAGAGATCGTCTCTTTTTGATAAAAAAGATTACTTTTGCATTAAAATGCGTGTGAAATGGCCGAACCAGAAGAAATCGCCAGAGAAGAGTCTGTTGCTGCCGAACCTGCCGCCGCATCGCCGAGACAGCCGGAGCCGTCGACGCGTCCCGTGTCGCGTCCGTCCCGGTTCGAGCGCTATGTGAGGCGGGTGATCTCCGGGAGCATTCTGGCCGATGCGGAGGTGCAGAAGCACTACCCGTACGTGTTGTTTATGGCCGTACTGATGTTTCTGTATATCGCCAACGGGTTTCATACGCAGAAGCTGCACCGGCAGCACGAAAGGCTGACCGCGCGGGTCAAGGAACTGCGTGCGCAGTCGCTGACCATTTCGTCGCAGCGGATGATCGCCACGCGGCAGAGCGAGATCATCCGCGAACTGGAGGAGCGGGGCATTCCGCTCGATGAGTTGGTGAGCCCGCCGAAGATCATCGACAAGTAGCGCCGTATGGAGGAACGCAAACCGGATATCAAAAAAGGAATATTGCATCGCGTGCAGGTGCTCTATGTGTTGTTTTTCATCATCGGCCTGATGATCGTGGGCAAGATCCTGTATCTGCAGTACGGACCCAAAAGCGGGCGGTTGCGCAGCGAAGGGACGACTATCACTTACGAGCGGGTGGCGATGGAAGCCGACCGGGGCGATATCCTCGCCTGCGACGGCCGTATTCTGGCCACTTCGGTGCCGGAGTACGAAGTGCGGATGGACTTCGCCGCCAACGGACTGGTCGATTCGATTTTCCTGCGCGACGTCGATTCGCTGGCTTATTGCCTGTCCGATTTTTTCGGCGACAAAAGCAAGAGCGCTTATAAGCTGAAATTGATCAATGCGTTCCGGGAGCGGAGGAAAAACCGTTACGTGCTGCTGTCCCCGCGACGCGTCAATCATTTGGAAATAAAAGAGATCGCCCGTTTCCCGATATTCCGGCTGGGGCAGAACCGGGGCGGTTTCATCGCTAAGCAGACCAGCCGTCGGCTGCTGCCTCACGGCGATATGGCCAAGCGCACGATCGGCATGGTGAACCAGACCGGGACGAAAGTCGGTATCGAGGGCGCTTTCGATAGCGTGCTGCACGGTATCGACGGAAACGTGCTGATGCAGCGTATTTCGGGAACGTTCCGGGTTCCGGTTCCCGACGAGATGAACGTCGATCCGGTGGACGGTATCGACGTGGTGACGACGCTCGACGTCGATATCCAGGACGTGGCCGAGAAAGCGCTGCGAGAGCAGCTCGAAACGATGCAGGCCGATTGGGGGACGGCGATCCTGATGGAGGTTTCCACCGGCGAAATCCGTGCGATCACGAACCTGACCCGCAAGGGCGAGGGAAACATCGTCGAAGATTACAACTACGCGATCGGGATGAACATGGAGCCCGGTTCCACGCAAAAGCTGGCATCGTTGATTACGCTGCTCGACGATGCCGGGGCCAGTCTCGACGAAAAATACGATACCGGCAACGGTACGGCCATCATCGGTCGCACGAAAGTGACCGATACGCACGGTTACGGCTTGCTGACGTTGAAAGGCGTTTTCGAAAAGTCGTCGAACGTCGGTTTTGCCAAAGCGGTGAATAAGTATTACAAGGACGATCCGAAACGCTTCGTCGAACACCTCTATAAAATGGGTTTGAACGAGCCGCTCCACCTGCAAATCGCCGGCGGCCAGAATCCTGTGATCCGCAAGCCCGGAGACCGCTGGTGGGACGGGACGACGCTGACGAACATGGCTTACGGGTACGCGCTGCTGCTTACCCCGATGAAAACGCTGACGTTCTACAATGCGGTGGCCAACGACGGGCGGATGGTGAGCCCGCTGTTCGTCAAAGAGTTGAGGCAGTACGGGCAGACGTTGCGGACCTACCGGGCGCGAACGATGGTCTCTTCGATCGCCTCGGACGAGACGCTGAAAGAGGTTCGCGCGGCGATGCGCGGCGTCGTGGAAGAGGGAACGGGACGCATCCTGAAAAGCCGTTATTATAAGGTGGGCGGCAAAACCGGTACGGCGCAGATTCCGGTGAACGGGCGCTATACCGACCGCAACGGCGGACGGCACTACCTGGCGACGATGGTGGGCTATTTTCCCGAAGACGATCCGAAGTACAGTTGCCTGGTCGCGCTCAAGACTTACAATGCTCCGGGACACCGGAGATTTTATTACGGGGCTTCGCTGGCCGGGCCCGTATTTCGGGCGATTGCCGACCGGGTGTACGCCAAAAATACCGCTTGGCAGGATCCGTTGTCGCAGCGAAAGGAAAAAACGGATGAAAAACCCCGGCTCAAGGCCGGTTGCGCCGACGAAATGCGTGAAGTCGCTTATCGTTTCGACGTCCGTTACGAAGGACGGCGCGGACGGACCGACTGGCGGGGAGTGGAAGCCGTCGATTCGGCCGGGATTGCGTATACAAGCTACGAGGGATGGTCGGACGAAGTGCCTTCGGTGGTCGGGATGGGCCTGAAGGAGGCCGTTTATCTGCTGGAACGCCGTGGAATGGTCGTCGCGTTTTCGGGGGTCGGCGGCGTCGAGTCCCAGTCCGTCCCGGCCGGAACGAAAGTGCGCCGAGGAATGCTGATTCGGCTGGAACTCGGCTGTACGCCGTTGGAACCGGGGATTTACCTGAAGGAGAAAAAGGCGGACAGCTCGGCAGATTCCGTGGCTTCTTCGGGCCGCGGCGATTGAAAATCGAGCAAGAAGAAATAGCCGATTCGTATAATTCCGGGAAAAAAGATATCTTTGTAACGCAGCGTAAGTTTTATGGGAAGACTGTTTCGATACTTTTTACTGGCAATGGCCCTTTCGGTGATCGTTCCGCGCATTTTCGGCGACGGTCCGGCCGCGGAATGCGCGCCGGCGCTCGAAACGGTTTGCGACCAGATCACCGAAGCCGCTCCGCCGGGAGAGTTGCACCGGTTCGTCTTCGCATCGTTGCAGAGCGATTTGGCGCCGGGGTCTTCCGGTTTCTGTTCTTTCGTAACTAAAACGCCCGTGTCGCGGGTGTCGTCCCTGTTCCGTTTTTGTGCGAATGCGGTGTCTGAGAACCGCGTCGTGAGCAGCGGACCGCTGACGCGGCTGCGATTCCAGCAGCGGTGTTTCGACGGCTGGCTTGCGGCATTGCAGCACACGGGGTATTACGTCTTTTTTCTCAGAAAAATCATTGTTTAGCCGATTCCGATCGAACGTTCGGTGCAGGCGTCCGGCATAGTCGGTTGCGTCGGCCGTACGACGGTTCTCCGGAACGGTTTCCGGTGTTGTTTCCCCCGGCGGAGGGAGCATTCCGCCGCGTATTTTATCAATCACCGAATAAAACAATGAATCATGAACAACGATTTTAAAGTAATCGACGACACGCTGTACAGCGGCATCGCCGCAGAAGATATCATTCAACGCAGAAAAAGTCCCGTAATCGCCTTGATCGTCGCTCTGGCCGGCAGCGCGCTGGCCGTCTGGAGCCTGACTTCCGATACGATGGTCGATCGCGGCAACCTCTCTTCGATGCTGATGCTCGTCGGGGGGCTGATTGCCATCGTCGGGTTCATCAAGGCCGGGGTGACGTTCAGCTCCGCGGCGCCGGTCTATAAACCGACCGGGGAACGGATTCGCCGGTACGAAATCTATTATCAGGCTGCCGATAAGCCGGCCCTGTGCGCTGCCGTATCGTCGGGCGATATGGAGCGCCTGGTGAATATTCCACGCAACGACAAATCGAGCAGCCTGTTGCTGACGCTGTATGCGACCGAGAGCGGTTCGTTCTCGATGGGGCAGGTGTCGCAGTACGTTCCCCACGCTTTCGAGCCGGTTACCGACGTCGTGCGGTTTTCCGCCGAGCAGGGCAAACTGGCGGTCGGACTGGTCTGACCGCCGTGTAGTCACGGATGCCGGTCCGCCCCGAAAGGCGGGCCGGCTTTTTCTTTTCGGGAGCGTCCGGCGGAAGCTCGGGGCGGAATGTGAAAAAAATGCTAAAAAACGATCGTTTTTTACGGGAAATGAATAAAAATAGTAATTTTGTCCGTTGCTGAATTGTGAGAAACGCCCCATGTTGTTATTCGGGAAATACATTTTGATTGTAATCGTCGCCGTGCTGATGTTGTGCGTGCTGAGTTACATTTCGGTGCCGGTCTATGATTTTCAGTCCGGCCGTTCGTTCTGCGGGGATTCCGTTTACAATCCGTATGCAGGGGCCGATTCGTCCTGTTGGCGGAAAGCCAATTTCCATGCCCATCAAAAAGAGAAACCCCAGTGCGATTATACGGTCGAACAGATGCTCGAAGCCTATCGCAGCAACGGGTACGATATCATGAGCATCTCGGATCATCAGTGCCTGAATACCGAGCATGCCGACCGCCCCGGATTTATCCCGACTTACGAACACGGTTACGGGATCAACGGTTACCATCAGTTGGTGATGGGGGCCGAACGGGTCACGTGGCGCGATTTTCCGCTGATGCTGACCCAGTCGCAGATGCAGTACATGTTGCACTGGCTGCGCCCGCAGGCCGAGGCGCTGGTGCTGAACCACCCGGGCAAGACGCGGATCATCGACCTGGCGGTGTACGGCTGGCTACGCGGGTACGATCTATTGGAAATCAATCCGGAACGGGGCCGCGAGCGTTCCGAGCAGTACTGGGATACGGCGTTTTCGGCCGGGATCTATTCGACCCTGATCGGCGACGACGACGCGCACAATATCCGCAACCGGTCGTCGTGGTTCCAGCGCTGCTTCACAATGGTCAATACGCCGTCGCTACGCCCCGGGGATATTATGAAGTCTTTGAAAAAAGGGGCCGCTTATGCGGTATACGTTCCGCACGACGTTAATAACCGTCCCGATCCGCACGGAGACCTGCCCCGGATGGAGCGCATTTCGATGCAGGGCGATACGATTCGCATCCGGGTCGACCGGCCCGCTTCGGCGATCCGGTTTATCGGACAAAACGGAACGCTGCTTGCAGAGGGAAGCGGGGCCGAGGCCGTTTATGCTTTTCGGAAGAACGATGCCTACGCGCGTGCCGAAGCGCATTTCGACGACGGAACGATCCTGTTTTTCAATCCTTTCGTGCGGACTGCCGACGGTAATCGTCCCGTCAACGTATTCGTTCCGGTGGTGAATTACCCGCTCACGGTGTTGTGCCACCTGCTTTGGTTCGCCTTGTTGGCCGGGCTGACCGCTCTGATGCTGTACCTGTCGGGCGTGCGCCGCGGAAGCTTGTATTACCGGTGGAATCCGTCGGTCGCGCCGGAACGAACGAAACCGGACCGACGGGAGACGACCGCCGGTTCGTAACGACCGGGACTGTCGTAAAAAAATGAATATGTCGGGTCCGAATGCCGGGCCCGTTTTGGGAATATGACACATCTGGATCCGATCATCTCAGACCTTGCGTTGATCCTCGCCGTCGCGGGGGTTACGACGCTGCTGTTCAAATGGCTGAAACAGCCGGTCGTGTTGGGTTACATCGTCGCCGGGTTCCTGTGTAGCGGAAATTTCCTGTTACAGGGGGTTTCGAACATGGGGAACGTGGACATCTGGGCCGAGATCGGTATCATTTTCCTGTTGTTCTCGCTCGGCCTCGAATTCAGCTTCAAAAAATTGATGAACGTCGGCGGCCCCGCGCTGATGACGGCATTGGTCGTGATCGTCGGGATGATGTGCTCCGGCTTTATGGCGGGACGGGCCCTCGGCTGGACTTCGACGGACAGTATTTTCCTCGGCGGGATGCTGTCGATGTCGTCTACGACGATCATTATCAAGGCATTCGACGATCTGGGGCTCCGCAGCCAGAAGTTCACGTCGCTGGTGTTCGGGGTGCTGGTGGTCGAAGACCTGTTCGCCGTAGTGTTGATGGTGATGCTGTCGACGCTTTTCGTGCAGCGGGCGGTCGAACACGTCGTGATCGCCGAACAGCTTTTCAAACTGATCTTTTTCTTGATTCTGTGGTTCGTCGTGGGGATCTATCTGATTCCTACGTTCCTGAAAAAAATACGGAAATTCCTGAATCAGGAAACGCTGCTGGTGATCTCGCTGGGCCTTTGCCTGATTATGGTCGTGCTGGCGACTTACGCCGGATTTTCGTCTGCGCTCGGGGCGTTCATCATGGGGTCGATCCTAGCCGGGACGGTACAGGCCGAGAGCATCGAGAAGGTCATCGCTCCGGTCAAGGACCTGTTCGGGGCGGTCTTCTTCGTGTCGGTCGGGATGCTGGTCGAGCCGGCGATGCTGGTGCAATACATCGTGCCGATCGTTTTTTTGACGGTGGTCGTGATCGTCGGACAGATATTCTACGGGACGCTCGGTTTCCTCGTGTCGGGGCAGAATCTGAAAATCGCGTTGCAGTCGTCGTTCTCGCTGGCGCAGATCGGAGAGTTCGCCTTTATCATCGCGTCGCTCGGACTGTCGATGGGGGTTACCAGTTCGTTCCTTTATCCGGTCGCGGTGGCCGTGTCGGTCGTGACCACATTTACCACGCCGTTTATCATCCGGCTCAGCGATCCTGCCTATCACCGGATCAACCGGTTGATTCCGAAGCGGATGAAAGCGCTGCTGGCCCGGTACAGCGCCGGGTCGCAAACCGTCAACAGCGAGCGGGAGTGGATGTCGCTGCTGAAAAAGTCGCTGTTGAACATGTTTATCTACTGCGTGCTGTTGGGCGGCGTGGTGTGGATCTCTTCGAGTTACTATTCGCCGTTCGTCGAGGAGCGTTTCGAAGGATTCGCCGGCAAACTGATCGCTACGACGACGACCATTCTCTTTATGACGCCGCTGTTGTGGGGGCTTGCGGTGCGGCACCTGAATCGCAGGCTGTTCGTGCCGCTGTGGAACGATCCCCGTTTCAACCACGGGTTGTTGGTGTCGTTGATCGTGCTGCGGATTCTCCTCGCGCTGATGTTCGTACTGACCGTAGTCGCTCACCTGAGTTCGTACCGTTGGGGGGCGTTGATGGCGTTCGCCATTCTGCTGTTGCTGTTGGCGCTGTTCTGGAGACGGATCAAAAGAGGATACCTGCGTTTCGAACAGCGTTTCTTTACCAACCTGAACGAAAAAGATGCGAGCACCGTCGTGACGACCGGGAACTACCGCGCCAAGTTCCTGCATATGGCTAAGATGACGGTTTCGGCCGACAGCCCGCTCGTCGGGCGGTGTTTCAGGGAGTTGGATCTCCGCCTGCGCTACGGGGTGACGGTGGTGTCGGTGCTGCGCGGCAGCCACCGGTACAATGCGCCCGGCGCATCGATGGTGCTGATGCCGTCCGACGAGATTTCGGTCGTCGGGACGGATGCGCAGTTGAGCCAGTTCGCTTCGAAGGTCGAAGTGCCGCTGTCGCCGGTCGATCGGGAAGAGGCGACGATGCAAAAATTTTCGGTCGGCGAGCATTCCGTACTGATCGGTATGACCGTTTCGCAGTTCGGCATGATGTGCCGAGGGGCCTGCTTGATCATCGGGATCGAACGCAGCGACGGCTCGTACGTCAGACCGCTGGGACTGGTGCGTTTTCAGCCGTACGATATGGTTTGGATCGCCGGCGACCGGGAGACGATCGAACAGGTGCTCGTCGGAACGAAGCCTCCCGTACCGAAAACGGAAAAAAAGCTCGTACGGCGGATTCTCCGCAAGAAATGATTTTGTCGATAAGATGTCAATTAAAAGGCATCTTATTTTTTATTTCTCCGGTGTAAAACCTTACTTTTGTACATTGCATAAAGTGTATATGGATGTTACGTGAGCTATTGGTGGACGTGGAAGTGCTTTCGACGGCGGGAGACCTTTCGGTAGAAATTGACAATCTTGAGTTTGACTCGCGCGAGGCGAAGCCGGGAACGCTGTTTTTCGCCATGCGCGGAACGCAGACCGACGGACATCGCTTTATCGGGGCGGCCGTCGGTCTCGGAGCGTCGGCGGTAGTATGCGAAGAGTTGCCGGAAGAGTTGTGCGGTGGGGTGACCTATGTGCGGGTGGCGGATTCGACGGTTGCGCTGGGGCGCATCGCGTCGGCCTTTTACGGACATCCGAGCCGTAATCTGAAACTGGTGGGTATAACCGGAACCAACGGGAAAACCACGACGGCGACGCTGCTGTACCGGTTGTTCCGCCGGCTGGGATATAAGGTGGGATTGATTTCGACCGTAACCTACTGCATCGATACCGAACAGCGCGAATCGACCCATACGACGCCCGACGGCATCCGGTTGAATCGCATGATGGCCGAAATGGTCGAACGCGGATGCGAATACTGTTTTATGGAAGTCAGTTCGCACAGCCTCGTGCAGCACCGCATCGAGGGACTCTCTTTCGTCGGCGCCGTTTTCAGCAACATTACCCACGACCATCTGGATTATCATCATACGTTCGCTGAGTACATCCGGGCCAAAAAAATGCTGTTCGACGCGCTGCCGGAGGGAACGTTCGCGCTGACCAATGCCGACGACCGCAACGGCATGGTGATGGTGCAGAATACCGGCGCGGAGGTCAAGACTTACGCGTTGCAGGCGTTCGCCGATTTCCGGTGCCGGATCGTCGAGATGCATTTCGACGGCATGCTGCTGAATCTGGACGGTTCGGAGGTCTGGGCGACATTCCTCGGGCGTTTCAACGCTTACAACCTAACGGCCGTATATGCGACGGCCCTGCTGCTCGGCGCCGACCGCGACGAGGTGCTGCGTATCCTGAGCGAGCTGACGTCGGTCAGCGGCCGTTTTGAGTACGTTCGTTCGGCGGACGGGGTGACCGCCATCGTCGATTACGCTCATACTCCGGATGCGTTGCAGAACGTCCTGCGGACGATCGACGAGATTCGCCGGGAAGGGCAGCGGATCTATGTCGTCGTGGGGTGCGGCGGCAACCGCGACAAGACCAAGCGGCCCGAAATGGCGCAGATCGCCGTGGCGAACAGCGACCTGGCGATCCTGACTTCGGACAATCCCCGGATGGAAGATCCCGAAACGATTCTCGAAGACATGAAGGCGGGGCTCGATCCGTCGGCGTCGTATCTCGCCGTTACCAACCGCCGCGAGGCGATTCGGACGGCCGTGACGCTGGCCCGGCCGGGCGATATCATCCTGCTGGCCGGCAAAGGGCATGAAACCTATCAGGACATTGCCGGAGTGAAACGTCACTTCGACGACAAGGAAGAGGTTTCGAACCTGTTCGCACTGCGGACGAAGAAGTAAATTCGATTAAGAACCGTATTTATGTTATATCATTTAGTCAAGTATCTTTCATTGCATTTCGACATTCCCGGTGCGGGGATGTTCCTGTCGCTGTCGTTCCGTGCGGCGATGGCGATTATTCTGGCGCTGGCGATCGGAATGATTTTCGGCCGCCGGATCATCCGTTTCCTGCAGCGTAAGCAGATCGGCGAGGAGGTGCGCAACCTCGGCCTCGAAGGACAGTTGCAGAAACGCGGAACGCCGACGATGGGCGGCGTTATTATCCTGATTTCGATTCTGATCCCGACGCTGTTGTTCGGCGACCTGACCAACGTTTATACGCGGCTGATGATCGTTTCGACCGTCTGGCTCGGATTGATCGGTTTCCTGGACGACTACATCAAGGTGTTTCGCAAGAACAAGGAAGGGCTCAGCGGCCGGTACAAGATCGTCGGGCAGGTCGGCCTCGGACTGATCGTCGGTTGCGCGATGTGGCTCAGCCCGCAGATCGTGACCAAGGAGAAACTGGACAGAAACGCGCCGCGCGCGCATGTGGAATATGTCAACGACAACGGGCAGCGCAGCGCGGTCTATATGGCGCCGGCCGAAAAAACCGTCAATACTACGATCCCGTTCGTCAAGAACAACGAATTCAATTACCACTGGCTGGTGCCGGGCGACAGCGAGCGGGCCGACCTGTGGACGTGGCTGGTATACGTCGTGATCGCTACGCTGGTCATTACCGCCGTCTCGAACGGCGCGAATCTGACCGACGGGCTCGATGGACTGGCTTCCGGCGTGTCGGCGACGATCGTCGTCACGCTCGGGATACTGGCCTACCTGTCGGGGAACGTCATTTACGCCGATTACCTGAATATCATGTATATACCGATGAGCGGGGAGCTGATCGTCTATGCGGCGGCGTTTGCCGGGGCGCTGTTCGGCTTTTTGTGGTACAACTGTTATCCGGCGCAGGTCTTCATGGGCGATACCGGCAGTTTGGCGATCGGCGGAATCATTGCCGTATTCGCGCTGCTGATCCGAAAGGAGTTGCTGCTGCCGATCCTGTGCGGGATTTTTTTCATCGAAAGCCTGTCGGTCATCATGCAGGTCACCTATTTCAAATATACGAAAAAACGGTACGGCGAAGGCCGGCGCATTTTTCTGATGTCGCCGCTGCACCACCATTTCCAGAAGAAAGGTTACTTCGAATCGAAAATCGTCGTGCGTTTCTGGATCGTGCAGTTGCTGCTGGCCGCCATCACGTTGGTAACGCTTAAAATCAGATAACGATGCAGAGGATCGTGGTATTGGGAGGAGGCGAGAGCGGTTGCGGGTCGGCGGTGCTGGCGCGCGTAAAAGGATTCGACGTGTTTCTGTCGGATAGGGGGAGTATCGCTCCGAAGTACAGGGAACTGCTGGAGAAATGGGATATTCCTTATGAGGAGGGACGGCATACGGCCGGTAAAATCCTGTCGGCCGACAAAGTCGTGAAAAGCCCGGGGATTCCGGACAAGGCTCCGATGGTGAAGGCCGTCCGGGAGCGGGGAATCCCGGTTATTTCTGAAATCGAGTTTGCGGGGGCTTATACCTCTGCGCGAACGATCTGCATCACCGGCAGCAACGGCAAGACGACGACGACGACGCTGACCTACGAGATTTTGCGGCAGGCCGGCGTGAACGTCGGCCTGGCCGGAAATATCGGCGAAAGTTTCGCGCTGGCGGTGGCCACCGGCAATTACGATTGGTACGTGATCGAGCTGAGCAGTTTCCAGTTGGACGGCTGTTACGATTTCCGGGCCGATATCGGCGTGCTGATGAATATTACGCCCGATCACCTCGACCGGTACGATTACGAGTTGCAGAATTACGTGGACAGCAAGTTCCGTATCCTGCGGAACCAGCGACCGGAAGACCGTTTTATTTATTGCGCCGACGATCCGCTGACGCTCGGAAACCTGCCGAAACATCCGCTTGGGATGCAAACCCTGCCGTTCAGCGTGAAAACCTGCGACGGATGCGCGGCGATGCTGGCCGATGGCGTGATCCGTGCGGAAGTTGCCGGGAAACGGGTGGAGATTCCGGTTGCGGAATTGAAAATTAAGGGAATGCATAATACTTATAATGCGATGGCCGCTTCGCTGGCGGCCTTGTCGGCCGGGGTCGGGCCGGATGCGATATGCCGGACGCTCAGGGCGTTCGAAGGGGTCGAGCACCGCCTCGAAAAGTGCGGGGAGATCGACGGCGTGACCTACGTCAACGATTCGAAAGCGACCAACGTCGATTCGGTGTGGTACGCGCTGGAGAGCATGACCCGTCCGGTGGTGTGGATCGCCGGCGGAACCGATAAAGGGAACGACTATGCGCGGCTTTACGAGTTGGCGGAGGCGAAAGTCAAGACGCTGGTCTGCATGGGCGTCGATAACGGTAAGTTGCTGAAGGCTTTCGATGGTCGGATCGGGAAGATTGTCGATACCCATTCGCTGGACGAGGCGATGGCGGCCGCCCGCCGGAACGCCGGAACGGGCGATGTGGTACTGCTGTCGCCGGCCTGCGCCAGTTTCGACCTGTTTAAAAATTACGAAGACCGCGGACGGCAGTTCAAAGAGTGGGTCGCCGCCGCGCAACGATAACGTATCGATAAAACCGAAAAAACGACGATCATGCAACCGGACGAACCGCACAACGAACAGCAGGGCTTTTTCGACCGCTTTTTCAGCGGCGACCGCGTACTGTGGGTGATCATTGCGATCCTGTCGATCGCGTCGCTGCTGGTGATCTATTCGTCGACCGCGTCGATGGCTTACCGTAAGGCCGGCGGGGATACGGCGCACTATTTCCTGCAGCAGTTGAAGTTCATCGTGCTGGGGTTCGCCGCGATGATCGCCGTGCACCGGATCGATTACCAGCGTTACGCGCGTCCGCGCTTTCTGTCGTTCGTTTTCGTTACGGCGCTGCTGTTCATGCTGTTGACCTTCTTCGTTGGAGTCAACCTGAATAGCGCTTCGCGGTGGATCCGCATCCCGCTGATCGGCGTGACGTTCCAGCCTTCGGATTTCCTGCGGATCGCGCTGATCGCGATCCTGGCGCGGCAGTTGGCCAAGCGGCAAACAAACATTCACCGTATGCCGCTGCTGCCTGCGCTGACGCTGCGCGGGTGGCGTAAAAATCCGGACAAGAATTTCAATATACTGACCAATATCACGATCCCCGTTCTGGGGCCGATCGTGATCGCCTGCGCCGCGATTTTTATTTCCAATTTTTCGACGGCGGCGATCACGTTCTGCACCTGTCTGATCATGCTCTATGTCGGGCGTGTCCGCGTGCGGGAGTTGTGGCGACTGGTCGCGCTGGTGTTCGTGACGATGGTTTGCGCCGTGTCGGTGATGTACGCCTTCAATATCGGGCGGTCGCATACGTGGGTCAACCGGCTTGGGATCGGGGATATGATGAGTAAGACCGAGCAGGTCAAAGCGCAGGGCGAAGACGACGATTTGCAGCAGGAGCAGGCCCGGATCGCGATCGCTTCGGGCGGATTGATGGGCAAAGGGCCCGGAAACAGTACGCAGCGGTCGAACCTGCCGCACTCCTATTCGGATTTCGCGTATGCCTTTATCGTCGAAGAGTACGGGCTGATCGGAGCGTCGCTGATGCTTTTCCTGTACCTGTGTATTTTCTTCCGTGGGATCGTTACGTTCCGGCGTTGCGGGACGGCGTTTCCGGGATTGCTGGTGCTGGGGCTTTGCCTGATGATTACGTTCCAGGCAATCTGTAACATGCTGGTTTCGGTGTGCCTGTTCCCGGTGACCGGACAGACGCTGCCGCTGGTCAGCCTGGGCGGTTCGTCGATCGTGTTTACCTGCCTGGCGCTCGGCCTGATTCTCGGGATCAGCCGACAGGTGAAGGAAGAGTCGCTGGATCGGCCGAGAAAAGAGTCGTTACTGGAGTAGCGGAACGGGCGGCCGTTTTTGCGGCGAATATCGGATCATTGATGTTGTGTTTGAAAATATGGATCGGAAATTAAAAGTCATACTGAGCGGAGGAGGTACCGGAGGGCATATCTATCCGGCGGTTGCGGTGGCCGAAGCGCTGAAGCGGCGGCTCGGCGACGGCGTCGAAATCCTTTTTGTCGGCGCCGAAGGGAAGATGGAAATGGAGAAAATCCCGGAGCTGGGCTACCGGATCGAGGGGCTGCCCGTCGCGGGATTGCAGCGGCGGCTGACGCCGAAAAACCTGGCCGTTCCGTTCAAGGTCGTGCGATCGGTGCTGCGCGCCCGGCGAATCGTCAAAAAATTCGGGGCCGACGTAGCGGTCGGCTTCGGCGGGTATGCCAGCGCGCCGGTGCTGTGGTCCGCGCAGCGGATGGGAATTCCGACGCTGATTCAGGAGCAGAACTCCTATGCGGGCATGACCAATAAGATGCTGTCCTCGCGCGTCAGGCGTATCTGCGTGGCTTACGAAGGGATGGAACGCTTTTTCCCGAAAGAGAAGATCGTCCTGACGGGCAATCCGCTCCGGGGGCGTTTTTGGCGCAATCCGGATCTGCGCGCGGAGGCGCTTCGGCATTTCGGTTTGGAAGAGGGCAAGCCGGTGACGCTGGTCGTCGGCGGCAGCCTCGGTACCCGGACGCTGAACGAAATGATGAAAGCCAACGTGGATCGGATCGTTGCCGAAGGGAAGATACAGGTGATTTGGCAGACCGGTAAATATTACGAACGGGAGATGACGGAGTTTATGCAGGGGCGCTCCGACCGGGGTATCTGGCGCGGGGCTTTTATCGACCGGATGGATCTGGCCTATGCTGCGGCCGACATCGTCGTGGCGCGGGCCGGAGCCTGTACCGTTTCGGAACTGTGCCTGATCGGCCGGCGACGATCTTCGTGCCGTCGCCGAATGTGGCCGAGGATCACCAGACCAAAAATGCGATGGCTCTCGTCGGGAAGCAGGCCGCCCGGATGATTCCCGACCGAGATGCGGTGAACGGAGTTTTTCCGGTCGTGGAGGAATTGTTGGCCGATCCGAAGCAACTCGCTGAAATGGAGCGTAATATATTGACTTTAGGGATCGGCGATTCCGCAGATCGGGTTGTGAATGAAGTTATGGATGTTGTAAACGGGAAATAATGAACTTTAGTAAAGTATATTTTTTAGGAATCGGAGGGATCGGGATGAGCGCCCTGGCACGTTATTTCCTGCACGAGGGGAAACAGGTGGCCGGATACGACCGCACCGCGTCGGAACTGACCCGGGCATTGGAGTGCGAAGGAGCGACCGTTACTTATGAGGACGAGGCGGATACGATTCCGGAGCCGTTTCGGGACAAGGCCGATACGCTGGTGGTTTATACGCCGGCGATCCCGTCCGATAGTTTGCAGTTCGGATTTTTCCGGGATGGAGGATTCGAGATCGTCAAGCGTTCGCGGATGCTCGGCGTGATGGCCGAGGGGAAATACCTGATGGCCGTCGCCGGAACGCACGGCAAGACGACGACCAGTACGATGGCCGCGTGGTTCGATCGCGAGGCCGGGGGCGGCGGCAGCGCTTTTCTCGGCGGGATTTCCAAGAATTTCGGTAGTAACCTGGTGCTCGGCCCGGGGGAACGGTTGGTCGTCGAGGCCGACGAGTTCGATCGGTCGTTTCTGCAGCTCTATCCGGACGTCGCGGTCGTGACGGCGGTCGATGCCGACCATCTCGACATTTACGGGACGCACGAAGCGGTCAAAGAGGCTTTTTCGGAGTTTGTCGGGCAGATCAGACCGGGCGGCGCGCTGATTCTCAAACAGGGGGTCGAACTGAATATCCGTAACGACCGAATCCGGGTTTACCGGTATGCATACGATACGCCCTGCGACTTTTACGCCGACCGCATCCGGCTTGAGCCGGACGGGCGGCACACGTTCGACCTTGTTTGTCCCGACCGCGTGATCCGGGATTGCACGCCGGGCGTTCCGGGATGGGTGAATGTCGAAAATTGCGTGGCGGCGGCGGCGATGCTGTGGGTGGCCGGGTTCGACGAAGCGAAGCTGCGGGCCGCGATCGCGTCGTTCAGCGGCGTGAAGCGTCGGTTTGATTTTTACGTCAATACGCCGAAGCATATTTATATGGACGATTACGCGCACCATCCGAACGAACTGCGGGCCGCGATCACGTCGGTCAGGGAGATGTTCCCGGCGCGGAAGCTGACGGTGGTGTTCCAGCCGCACCTGTACACCCGGACGCGCGATTTTTACCGGGAGTTCGCCGAGGCGTTGTCTTTGTGCGACGAGGTGTTGCTACTGCCGATCTATCCGGCGCGCGAGGAGCCGATCGAAGGGGTGGCTTCCGAAATGCTGCTGCCGCTGATCGGTTGTCCGGCACGGGTCGTCCGCAAGGAGGATCTGACGGACGTGCTGAAATCGAAGAACCCGGAATTGCTGGTGACGTTCGGGGCGGGCGATATCGACCGCTTCTGCACGCAGATCGCCGGTTTGTTCGCAGAAAAATAGGAACCCGATAAAACGGAGAATCGTGAAACGGTCGCTGGTTATCACCCTGAATCTGCTGACGTGGACGCTGCTTGCGGTCTACCTGTCGTTTTCGTTGCGATATACGTCGCAGCGGAAAAAGGAACAGTTGTGCCGGGAGGTACGGGTGACGGTGCTGGACAGCGCCGAGCGGAATTTCATTACGCCGGCGATGGTCAGGGCGTGGTTCGCAGCCGAAAAGATGAAGTTGGTCGGAACCGAACTGTCGTCGATCAATACCCTCGAACTGGAGCGTTTCGTCCGGCGGCGCGGGTTCGTCCGCACGGCCCGCGTCTACACTTCGATGGATGGGCGGCTGAACGTGGAATTGACGCAACGGCGTCCGGTGGTGCGGTTCAATACGCAAAACGGGTACAATTTCTACGTGACCGACGACGGCTATGTCCTGCCGCAGCAGCGCTATTTCGTGGTCTATGTTCCGGTGGTTACCGGTTATGTGCCGTTCCCGTTCAAACCGGACTATGTCGGCCCGCTCGACCGGTTCGCCGGAAATCCCGAAAAAAAAGTGCAGAAAAATTACTCGTTTTTGGTGAAACTGATTAATTTTGTGAAATTCGTGGATAGTGACGACTTCTGGAAAGCGTTTATCGTTCAGGTTCATGTCGTCGGCCCGCAGGCCGGGGACGGGTACGATCCTGATATCGAGATCGTGCCCAGGGCGGGCGACCAGGTGATCATGCTCGGCAGCGTCGACGGTTACGAACAGAAACTGGCAAAGTTATTGAGTTTTTACCGGCATGCCGTCGCCTACGAGGGGTGGAATTGTTGTAGCTACATAAATTTGAAATATAAAGATCAGATTGTCTGCATCGAATAAACAGGAATGAAAGTGGAAAACGGGGATTATATTGTTGCAATCGATTTAGGGACGAATACCGTGGTCGCGATGATCGGCACGAAAGGCGAGGACGGCCGGATCCGGGTTATCGACCGGGAAGTTTCCGCCGTGCAGGGGGCGGGGATGATCCGCGGCGAAATCAAAAATATCGACCTGGTTTCCAGAAGCATCAAGGAGGCCGTCGATGCGATCGGAGAGCGCCAGGGAATCCGGATCACCGAAGCCTATGCCGGTATATCGGGACAGCACATCCGCAGCGTAAAGCAGCCCTATTACGTATTTGCCAGCCGCGGCGGGGAGATCCGCCAGGAGGACGTCCGCCAGTTGCACGACAGTATGCGCAACGTTCCGGCTCCCGAAGGGGAGAAAATCCTGCAGATCATTCCGCAGAACTACATTGTCGACGACGAGGAGGAGACGGCCAATCCGGTCGGGACGTTCGGCAACAAACTGGCGTCGACGTTCAACATCATATTGGGCGATTCGGTCGCGATCAACCGGTTGGAGATGGCCCTCAAACGGGTGGATATCGTTCCGCTCGGGCTTTTCCTGAATGCGATCGCTTCGGCTGAGGCCGTGCTGACGCCCGACGAAAAGGAGGAAGGCGTCGCCGTGGTGGATATCGGAGCGGGGACGACGGACGTGGTCGTTTATCAGAAAAATATCATCCGTCACGTAGGGATCATCCCGATGGGCGGCAACGTGATCAACAAGGATATCCGCTCGTACGGGATTCTCGAAAAGCATGTCGAGAACCTGAAGACCCGTTACGGGGAAGCCATGCGCGATGCGGCGCAGCCCGACAAATACATTACCACGCCGGGACTGAGCGCGAAGGCGTCGAAAGAGATTTCGTCTCAGAATCTGGCGGCGATCATCGAGGCGAGGATGCTCGACATCATCGACTTTGTGGTCGAGGAACTGAAAAAATCCGGGTTTCAGGATCGGCTTGCCGCCGGGGTGGTGCTGACCGGAGGCGGCGCGCAGTTGAAGCATGTCGAAACCTTGTTTAAAGGTTACACCGGGATGGATGCTCGCGTAGCGGGGGCGGAGAGCACGCTCGACGGGGAGAGTCTCGAAACGGCCGGACAGCCGGCCATGGCGACTGCCGTCGGCATCCTGGCGCGGGCATTCGACGAACGGGCCCAGAACAAGACTTCCCGGTCGAAACAGCAGGTCGTTCGTCCGGCAAGGGAGGAAAAGCCGGTTACCGAGCCCGCTTCGCCGGTCAAGCGGAAGTTGAACGATTTTTACCGGAGCGGGAGCCGGCCGCACGAAGAGGAAGGCGCCGGGTTGCAGGACGACGCTTACGAACCGGAATACAAACCCAAGCGCAAGCCGGGATTGTTCTCGAAGCTCAGGGAGAAAGTGATCAACATGTTTGACGAGGAGATTGAAGATAACGAGATTTAGGTTTATCGGCGCGGGCGGATCGGTTTCGGCCCGCGTCGGTCGTAGAGGAACGAGTGTGAAAAGCGTAAAAGATTTAGTATATGTCTGACGTAAAAGATATAATCGATTTTGAAATTCCGAAGCTGTCGCCTTCGATCATCATGGTTACGGGTGTCGGCGGCGGCGGTAGCAATGCCGTCAACCACATGTTCGAGCTGGAGATCGCCGACGTTTCGTTCATGGTGTGCAATACCGATCCGCAGGCGCTGCGCAACAGTCCCGTCCCGGTAAAGGTGCGTCTCGGACAGAACGGCCTGGGCGCCGGCAACAATCCGGAAAAAGGACGGCAGGCGGCTTTGGAGAGCCTCGACGAGATCATCGAGATTTACAAGCGCGAAGGCACCAAGATGGTCTTCATCACGGCCGGTATGGGCGGTGGAACTGGAACCGGCGCGGCGCCGGTGATCGCCCGGGCTGCCAAGGAGCTGGGTATCCTGACGGTGGCCATCGTGACTCTTCCGTTCAAGACCGAGGGCCCGAAACGGATGCGGCAGGCCCAGCAGGGGATCGAGGAGCTGCGCGGCTGCGTCGATTCGCTGCTGCTGATCAACAACGAGAACATTCAGGAGATCTTCGGCAAGCTGACGCTGACCGAGGCGTTTGGCAAGGCCGATGATATTTTGGCTACCGCAGCCCGCGGGATTGCCGAGGTGATTACGCGCGAAAATACGGTGAACGTCGATTTCGCCGATGTGCAGACCGTGATGAGCGACAGCGGCGTAGCGTTGATGGGTTCGGGCCGCGCTTCCGGCGAAGACCGGGCGATGAAGGTGGCCAACATGGCGCTGGAGTCCCCGTTGCTGAACCACAACGACATCGCCGGGGCGAAAAATATCTTGATCAACATCACCTCGGGCGACGAAGAGATCACGCTCGAGGAGACCTATATGATTACCGAGTACATTCAGGAACGCGCCGGGAACAACGCCGATATTATTTGGGGAGCCGGTAAGGACGATGCTCTCGGACAGGATATCGAGGTGACGATCATCGCGACCGGATTCGATTATGCGCAGATGAACATGGTCAGCTATTCGCCTCTGCAGGATTACAAGGATTCGCTTCGCAAGGCGAACGTTCGCGGCGAGTCGGAGAACGATGCGGTTGCCGGCGAACCGGTTGCCGAGTCGCCCGAGCCGGCCGAAAAACCGGCGTTCGTGCCGCATGAGCCGTCCGTGCGTCCGGTGTCCGCCGCGCCGGGGGGGCAGCCCGATGCCGCCCGCCGGATCGTGCCGAACCGTCCCGTCCCGGTTCCGCCGAGACCGCAGCCCAAACCGTTCAGCGCGCCGGTTTCGCAACCTGCCATCGAATCCAAGAAGGACGAAGGTTCCGATATCGATATCGAAGAACTGGAGAACCGTCCCGCCTTCGTTCGCCGGAATATCAAGTTCGTCAAAGACACTTCGGCGGAAGGTAACCGCAGCGCGAGGGTCGTGTTGAAAGACGATTCCGCACAGCAGAGCGACAAGGGGCAGAGCAGTTCGTTGTTTGACTAAGCCGTTCCGGTTATGGATCGGGCCGGCTAAATATCTGTAATTTTGACAGCGTGTTTTATCCAAGCCGTGACGTTCAACCCGTTTACGCTGCAGGATTCCGTGATCCTGCTGGTCGTAATTTTGTTGCTGGGCGTTTCGGCGTCGGTTTCGGCTTCTGAAACCGCTTTTTTCTCCCTTTCGCCGCGGGATGTCGTCCGGCTGAAGAACAGCCCGGATCGTAGGAGCAATGCGATCCTGCGGTTGCTGTCGGCGGACGAGTATCTGTTGGCGACGATTCTGGTCGTCAATAATCTGGTCAATATCTGCATCGTGATCCTGTCCAACGGACTGATCGACTCGTTGGTCGGGTTCGCCGGCGCCGCGGGGCTGGAGTTCGTCATGAAGATGGTGATCGTTACGTTCCTGTTGCTGCTGTTCGGAGAGATCATGCCGAAAATCCTCGCATCGTACCATCCGGTGCGTATCGCGCGGATGATGGCCGTACCGTTGCTGTTGCTCAAGGCGCTGTTCAGGCCGGTTTCGTTCCTGCTGATTCGTTCGGGCGGTTATATCAACCGGAGCGTGACGCGGAAGCGGGAGAACATTTCGATCGACGAACTGTCGAATGCGATCGAGATGACCTCCGGACAGAGCCCCGAGGAGAAGCGGATGCTGTCCGAGATCGTGGATTTCGTTCATACCGAAGTGGTGGAGATCATGAAACCCCGTCTGGACATCGTTTCGCTCGACATCGAGGCCGATTTCGATCGGGTGCGCGAGACGATCGTTTCGTCCGGTTTCTCGCGGATTCCCGTCTACGAAGAGAGTATCGATCATATCAAAGGGGTGCTATATGTAAAAGATATGCTGTCGTATGTCTCGCACGAGCGGGATTTCGAGTGGCAGAATCTGATCCGCAAGCCTTATTTCGTGCCGGAGCACAAGAAAATCAACGAATTGCTCGAGGAGTTCCGGGACAGTAAGATCCACATGGCGATCGTGGTCGACGAGTACGGTTCCACGATGGGGTTGCTGTCGTTGGAAGATATCCTGGAGGAGATCGTCGGCGAAATTTCGGACGAATCCGACCGCGATCAGGCTTTTTATACGAAGCTCTCTCCGAATACGTACCTGTCGACGGTAAAACCCATATCAATGATTTCCTCGAAGTGTTGGAATTGGACGACGATTATCTCGACGCCATGAAAGGCGGCGCGGAGACGATCGCCGGGCTGATGCTGGAGATCCGGAAGGATTTTCTGCACCGGGGCGAAACGCTGACCTGCCGCGATCTGGTTCTGCAAGTCGAAGAGATGGACGGCAGACGGATCGATAAGATTAAGGTTACGGTGGTTTCTTCCGGAACAGGTAATCTGTAAGGGGGTGTATTTCTGTATATTAAAATTTATACTTCATTAATATTTGTTATTGTTTTTTATAAAACTAAGGAATACGCCCATGAAATACGTTTGCTTGTTTGTCGTTTTATGGCTGGGGGCCGGCCGCTGGCCGCGCAGTCCGGTTACCAGCCGCGCCGGAGAATCTCCGCAGCCGGGAAGCGTTTCAGGATAGCCGTTTCGGGATGTTTATCCATTGGGGCATTTACAGTATGCTTGGCGACGGCGAATGGGCGATGACGAACAAAAACATCGATTGCCGCGAGTATGCGAAACTGGCGGGAGGATTTTACCCGTCGAAATTCGATGCGAAGGCGTGGGTGCAGGCAGCTAAAGATGCCGGCATGAAATACATCTGCATTACCTCGCGCCATCACGACGGTTTCTCGATGTTCGGCACCCGGTATTCGGATTACAACATCGTCGAAGCCACCCCTTACGGACGGGACGTTGTCAGGGAACTGGCGAAAGAGTGCCGCAAACAGGGGATCCGGCTGCATTTCTATTATTCATTGCTCGACTGGACGCGCGAAGATTACTATCCGTTGGGCACTACGGGGCAGGGTACCGGGCGTACGGCTCACGGGGATTGGAACGATTACCTCGGTTTCATGAATAACCAACTGACCGAACTGCTGACCGGGTACGGGCCGGTCGGAGCCGTTTGGTTCGACGGTTGGTGGGACAAGGCGGATGCCGACTGGCAACTGGATAAAATTTACGCGACGATCCACCGGTTGCAACCCGGCTGTTTGGTCGGGAACAATCACCATCGCGAACCGTTCCCCGGAGAGGATTTTCAAGCGTTCGAGCAGGATCTTCCGGGACAGAATACCGCCGGGCACTCGGCTGGGCAGACGATCAGCGCCTTGCCGCTGGAAACCTGCGCGACGATGAACGGGACATGGGGTTACAGCATTACCGACCGGAACTATAAGTCGGTCGCTGCGTTGATCCATCTGCTGGTCAATGCCGCCGGACGTAACGCTAATCTGTTGCTGAACGTCGGCCCGCAGCCGGACGGCGAGATACCGCAGGCTTCCCTCGAAAGGCTCCGGGAAGTCGGCCGGTGGATGAAAACTTACGGGGAGACCGTCTACGGAACCCGGGCCGGAGAGATCGCTCCCGGTGCGTGGGGCGTTTCCACCCGCAAAGGCGACCGGCTCTTCGTGCATGTTCTCCGACGCGACGGCGATACGCTTTCCCTGCCGCTGACCGGCGGTGTCGTCCGTTCGGCCGTTCGTTTTGCGGATCGGGCGGAAGTGCCTTTTTCGGTGGCCACAGACTCCGTGTCGCTGGATTTGTCCGGGATACCGGCCGACGAAATCGACAGCGTGATCGAGTTATCCGTACGGCGGTGAATGAAAAAGTTCCGCTCGAGGCGAGACGATATTCTTTTTTAAGTTTTACAGTGTCGGGACGGATTCGTAACGGGGGGAGACTCCTGCCGCCTGTCGCAGCATCCTCCGGAACGTTCGGATCATAATGCTTGGGCGACGATTTCCGCAAGATCGTAAACAGGCATCGAATTGCCCCGGGCGATCCCTTTCTTACACAGCGGGCAGGCCGTGACGACCGCATCGGCCCCGGTGGCGGCAAAGGCTGCCGCGACGCTTTCGCCGATTTTCCGCTGTCCGTCGTCGTCGATGGCGATGTTCGCCAGGCTCGAACCGCAGCAGAGCGCTTTTTCACGATTTTCGGCCACTTCGGTCAGCCGACCGACTGCGGCGATCACTTCGCGCGGAGCGTCGTAAATGCCCGAACCGCGTCCCAGCTCGCAGGGGTCGTGGTAGGTGAAATTCAGGTCGCCGATTTTCGGGTCGATCCGGTGCGCTTTCAACAATCGCTGGATGTACTCCGAATGGTGCAGCACCTCGATGCCTTCCAGCCGGTAGTCTTCGCGGAAAACGCGCAGGCAGATCGGACACGAAGTAACCAGCGTTTCGATGCCGTGCTGGCGGAAAAGTTCCGTATTGTATTCCATCATTTTCCGTGCGGCGTCCACTTCGCCCGAGAGCTTCAGCGGTCTGCCGCAGCATACGCCCCCCTCTTTGTCGGCCCACCACACTTCATCGCCGGACGCTTTGAAAATGTCGTCCATCGCGCGGAGGATCTTCGGGGTCAGCAGCGTCATGCAGCCGGCGAAGTAGCCGACTTTGCCGTTTCCCTGCGAACGGTCGATTCCCCGGATATATCCGTAACGGTTTTCGCCGACCGGTACGGCCGTCCGCTGGCGGCTGTTCAGCCGCAGCGTATTTTGTTCGATGCCGACCGGGCAGGCCTGTTCGCAGCGACCGCACATCAAGCAGTTGTTGGCCACCGCATCGGTCAGGTTGCCGCTCCGCAGGTCGCGCAGGAAGTAGACCGACTGCACGCCGTTGATCCCGGCGGCCCGTTGCAACTGGCAGGGGTCGATGCAGATGCCGCAGCGCGAGCAGGCGTTGGTCTGGAAATGGTCGTAGCTCGACGGTTTTTCTTTGCTGCGCAGCCCCGCGTTTCGTAGGAAAATCAGCGGAATCTCGGTAAAAATATGCATATAGCGCGAGAACGGCAGCGCGACGAAAAAGACGCCCAGCGTGATCGAGTAGAACCACCAGGTCGGCAGTTCGCCGGCCATCAGCACGTCGGGCGGCAGTATGCGGGCCAGCAGTTCGCCGGTCGAATTGGTCAGGAAGCTGCCGCAGCCGACTCCCGGGGGAATCAGGTGGTGCTCTTCGCCGAGCGCCCATACGATGCCGCCGAATTTCCAGATTACGCCGCTGGTCATGCTCTCGGCCAGCAGCCGGGCCGGGAAGATCAGCCACAGCGCCGACAGGGCGATCCGGTCGCCGGCGTATGCCGGGTCGTTCGGCGCATACCCATCATCCGCGAACGGATTCGTTTGAACAGCGCCAGGCCGATACCGATCAGGATCAGCAGCAGCAGCGCGTCTTTGATCAGCGAGAAATTGAAATTATGCTCGAAAATAGGGTGTACGTAATAAGAGAAGAAGATATCGACGTACAGCGGAACGTTTTCGCCCTTGAAGTAGACCAGCGTTTCGATCCAGCCGGTCAGGATCAACAGAAACCATCCCAGCGCGAAACTGGTGTGCATGTAACCCAGCAGTTTGTTGGTGCGCCATATCTTGCGGTGCAGCAGCGATTCGCTGATAACCTCCCCGACCGAGCGGAACGTCGAGCGGGTGAACAGCGACCGGACGAACAGACGGCGCTCCGCCGCGGTCAGTCCGACGAACCAGCCGATATATTTATACAGAAGCGTTACCAGCAGGAAGAAGGCTCCCAGCCAGAACGGCAAGACGAATAGTCTGAAATGCTCCATGTTTTATTCCGATAACGGTGCACGCGGTGCCGCGTGCGGTTGTTTACAACTTCGTTTTTCTTCGTCCGGGTTCGCGGAAACGGTCCGTTACTTTTCGGGCACCTCTTTTTTCAGAGTCAGCACCAATTGCCGGATGTTGATTCCGCGCGGGCAGACCAGCCGGCATTTGCCGCACAGCATACATTTGGCCAGTTCTTCGCGGATGCCGCGGTATTCGCCGCGCCGCACCAGCGTTTGCAGTTTACGCACGTTGAACTTGGTCAGATTGCCGGCCGTACAGGTCGCCGTACAGTTGCCGCACGCGATGCAGGTCTGTAGTTCCGGATGTTCGGCCAGCAGCCGGCGGGAGTACTGCATGTCGTTGCGGTCGATGTCTACGCCGCGCGTTTGGCTGATGGAAAATCCCCAGTTCATGGCGTTATTCTTTTAGCGATTCGGCCACCCGGTGTGCGGCGGCGACGGCTTCGTTGATCGACTCCCCGATGTTTTTCGGCGCCGTGATCGTTCCGGCATAGAAGATATGCGGCGACCCCGAGTCGACGCTTCCGGTAAACTGATCTTTCGGCTTGACGAATCCGCTGGGGTATAGGTCGACGCCGTTGCAGCGGCTCCACTGCAGGTTGCATGCTCCGGCTTTCATGCCGACGATCAGCACCAGCATGTCGACGGTCATTTTCAGCGGCAGGCCGATCAGCGTGTCTTCGGCCTTGATCTGCACTCGGTTGTCGATCGTTTGGCTCGCCTCGGAGATGCGGCCGCGGATGAAATGGATATTGAACTCCTGCTGCGCCTGCCGGTAGAGTTCCTCGTAGCCGGGGCCGAACATTCGCATGTCCATGTAAAAGCTGTATACCTCGGCGTCGGGGATCGCCTGTTTCATTTCGATCGCCTGTTTGACGCCGGTGATGCAGCAGACCCGCGAGCAGTGGCGCTGGTTCACCTTCTCGTCGCGCGATCCGACGCAATGCAGAAAGGCGATCGTCTTCGGTATCCGGCCGTCGGCCGTGCGGATGCCGCCGTTGCGGAACATCCGTTCGACGTCTACCGTCGTATATACGTTGTCGTAGATTTTATAACCGTACTCCTCTTTCAGTTCGGCCGGGAAAAGGTCGAAACCCGAAGTGACGACCACCGCGTCGGAGCGAAGCCGGGTGCCGTCGTTCAGCGTTACGTTTTTACCCTCCTGTCCGATCTCCTTCACCTCCCGGGACGTGAGGATTTCGGCGCCGGAAGCGTCGACCTGTTCGCGAAGCGATCCGAGTACTTCGCTCGCGGGGGTCATGGTCGGAAAGAGCCGGTCCCAGCGGTTCAACTTGCCGCCGATCGTCTCCTCTCTCTCGATAATCACCGGGCTGATGCCCAGTTTGCTGAGCGTAATGGCCGTCTGCATCCCTGCGACGCCTCCGCCGATGATAATTACCTTTTTTCCCATAATCCGTTACAGTATGTTTTTCGTGTAGCTTCCGATCGCCGCGGGGGCCGGTTGCCCGATGTATTTTCCATTTTTGCCGAGGTATTTCGCCGACGGGTCGTACTGGACGCCCATCTTGTCGAGCAGCGGTTCGACGGCAACCTGATGCATCTGCATACCGAGTTCCCAGGGATCGTATCCGAGCACCAGCCCGGCCAACTCTTCGTAGGTCAGCACGGGGATGCCGCGGTTGTCCTGCCCGTAAAACGTTCCCTCCATTTCGGAGATCGTGTATTGCCATTTGTCGAGGAACATCGCGCAGCCCGGGCAGTTGGCCAGGATGAAGTCGGGCTTGTACGGGGCCATCGATTCGAACTTTTTCTTGGAGTTGGCGACCGAATAGCCGCGGTTGGCCATCACCAGGTAATTGCGGAATCCGAATCCGCAGCAGTGCCGCCGCTCCGGATAGTCGACCACTTCGCCGCCCCACGCCTCAATCATTCCGGCCAGCACGTACGGGAATTCCGATCCGCCGATACCGACCTTCGGGAAAATCTTCGCATAGTGGCAGCCGATGTGTTCGACGCCGCGCAGCGGTTTTCCGGTTTCGACGTTGACCAATTTGTGTTTGGCTTTCGCGGCGATCTCTTCGCGGTGGTGGAAAATCACGTCGGACGTGTGCGCCAGGTTTTTCGGCTTTTTGAATTCGCGGCCGGTAGCTTTATAAAGGTAGTCGCGGGCCTTCTCTTCCAGTTCCGGGAAGTCGTGCCACATTTCGAGCGCTTCGGAATAGATGCCGAACGACGTGATGCACGACGGGACGAAATTCTCGTACCCCGATTCGGTCATCAGCGAGAACTGCCGCGCCACGACCGTCATGATCGTTTCGAGCGGCACGATGTCGGTATGGTAGCCGATGCCGGTGCAGGAGGTGTGACGCGGGTCTTCGTGGATGTCCCGACCCAGGTCGTTGCGCAGGATATTTAAAAAGGCCGCTTCCGATCCGGGAAAAAAATTCTGCCGGATGCAGCTGCGCGCATAGTAGTAATCGTTGTCGGCGATCTGTTTCTGATACTCTTTCCAGGGTGTTTTCATCGCGTTCGTTTTTTGTTTCGGCCTCTTATTTTCCGGAGTGTTGGCCGCTGTTAGTCGTGAATACGTCGTGGAAATAGTCGTCCCCGGCTTTTTCGTATCCCATTTCCTTCGCTTTTTTATCCGAGCACGTTTCGATGTTCTCGAAAAAACGCATACCCCCGGTCACTTCGAAAATGCTGCGGATCTCCTCCATGCTGCGGTCGTCGATCTTGCGTCCGGCTCCGACGCCTACCTTGCAGTAGTTGTCGCCGAAACGTTCGAAGACGTCTTTGTCGTTGTCGTGGATCCACCGCCATACCGGCCCCTGTTCGGGATGTAGATCCGGATCGACGAAATTCGGCTTGACGCAGTAACCCGACGTCAGGATATTCTGCCCGATGGTGCGTTTGATGGCCAGTTGCTGGCGTCCTTTCTCGGACTCGGTGAAGAAACCGAGTTTTTGCGACAGCGTGCGCAGCGACTGGATGATATATCCGGGCGTATTGCCGCGCGGGCAGCGCGGGCGGCACGACATGCACTCCCCGCAGTACCAGATCGTATCGCTTTTGAGCAGCTTTTCGATGGCGTCGTCGTCCTTGGTTTGCACCATGTTGACGATCTGGCGCGGGTCGTAGTTGTAAAACTCGGCCGCGGGGCAGACTCCCGTACAGATCCCGCAGTTCATGCAGGCCGTCAGGCCCTCTTTCATGCGGACATCCTCCATCAGCATATCGAAATATTTCCCCATAACTCTTGTCCGATAACGTGCATATTTTTACACGTAACAAATTTACATCCAATGTGTAGCACGGAACAGAGAGGATAGACCTATTTTGAATGGGTATAAATACTTAATTTTTCGCCGCGTTCGTCCCGATCGGACGATTCGGGGCGCGGTACGGCCTGGGGGAAGGGTTTACAGGATGCGGCGGCTGGCGGCGTGCGGCAGCAGGGTCAGGGTGTCCCAGTCGATGCCGGTGATCAGTACGGCTCCGGGACGTTTGCCTATGTCGAAACTGCCGGCCCATGCGTCGATTCCGAGCGCTTCGGCGCCGCTGCGGGTGGCCCATTGCAGCCGTTCGGGCAGCGGGATTTCCGGGAACCTTTTCAGTTCGTCGATCATCGACAGCGAATCGTTCGACGCGAGGCTGTCGGTGCCGACGGCGATCCGCCCCGATAACCTATGGAGTAACTCGGCGGGAGGCGTCGCCCTTTCGATAAAATCGTTCGACCGAGGGCACAATACCCATGTGAGCCGGTTCCCGAAACGATGTTGAAGAGTGTCTGCGATTTGTTCGGTGACGAACGTGTTGTGCACCAGCAGCATATTTTTTTCTTTCGGGACCGAGCCTGCGATGCGTCCGGCCGGCGATCCGTATCCGGCGAAATCGATCGTTACGCCTTCCCGGAGGTTCCGTTCGTGAAGGGGCCCCGTCTTCGAAAAGTTCCTGTTCGCCGCGGCTTTCCATAAAGTGTACCGACAGCGGGTTTCCCGCTGCGGCGATCGCCCGGAACGCGGCGTCCTGCAGCGAATAGGTGGCGTGCGGGGTGACCGAGGCGGAGAGTCCGAGCGCTTCCGATTCGGCGGCGATTCGGCGTAGGAATGAAAAGTCGGTCGTGCGCAGGCCGAAACCTTCAATGAAATTGTGGTAATGGATGCGGCTATTCCGTTTCAGCTCGAACGTAGACGTGCCGTTGCAAATATCCCCGACGGCCACTATGCCGTCGTGTTCCATCCGGGCGTTCCAATAAGCGGCCGCTTCGATACGTTGTTGCGGGGCGGTTTCGTTGCGCGCCCGCGCGATCGTGTCGGCAAACCCGGCGAACCCGCAGCCGCGGGCGATCCGGCCGCGCAGGTACGACAGTTCCAGATGGCAATGCGCATTGACCATGCCAGGGATCAGCAGGCCGCCGAAAAACTCCACCCGCTGTTGCGAATCGACCGCGTCGGAGGCGGCGATTTCCCGTAGGACGCCGTCAGCGTCGAACGACAGAATCCCGTTGCGCAGCAGTCCCTGTGGTGTCAGGATAAAGTGCGCCGATAATCTCCTTTTTATCTGCGACATGGGAGGCGTTTGAAGGTAAGTTGTACGCTGCCAGGCTCGGGTTGAACCGGAATATTTCGCGGATCAGCGAATCGGCGGCTTCCCGCAGCGGCAGGAAGTAGGTGATCGTCATCGAGTCGATGCGCAGGGCGATGCTCTTTTCCTTGTCGGACGGGGAGGTCGCCAGGCTGATCCGTACTTCGTTCGTTTTCGGATCGGTGACGTCGAAACTGAAAATTTCCTGTTTCTGAGCCCCTTTGATATACCCCAGGTAGTAGAAACTGCCTTTCGTGCCGTCCGTCGTATCGAACTGGTAGTGCGTATAGCGGAGGTTTCCGTTACGACTCGAAGTGTCCAGGTCGTACTTGAATGCGACCTGGTAGCGTCCCGGACGTACCGGAAGGACGATGTCCGGTTTGTCGGGATCGGACAGGCGCCGGAGCCGCCGGGTCGAGTCGGAGTAGACGACGCGTCGGTAGCGGTTCATGGTGCGGCTGTCGACGGTGTCCAGCGTGGCGATCCGCGCTTTCATCAGGGAGTCTTCCCGATCCAGCCGCCGGGCCACTTCTTCCAGAATGTCCGTAAATCGGACGCTTTTGCGCCGCGAAAGGTTGTTGATCGTGTAGCTGAGATCCGAGGGTTTGTATCCGTATTTTTCAAAAATCGGGGTGTAGAAATCCACCGTGTCCGCCTGCGAAAATCCGCTTTTCGGCGAGTCGCGGTAGGCGTTGGCCAGGAAAATCTCGCGGGTGATGGCGATCAATTTCTCGTCCGGTATGTTGCGGGGCCGGTTGCAGGCGGCCGCCGTGACGGCGACGCACAACAGGCAGATCAATCGTTTTATCATGGTCGGTTCTGACTTATCTCTTTTTTCGGTATCATCGCGCGCACCGTCAGCACGGAAATCAGGTAGCTGACCGAAACGAACGTTACGATTACCCACGCCAGGTCGCTCGGATGGACTTCGACCGGATAGGCGTCGATCAGGAACGTCTCTCCGGAGAGTTTGAGGAACCCGAAATGCTGCTGGGCCAGCGCCAGCGCGACGCCGAGCAGCAATCCGCCGCCGGCGCCGATCAGGTAGATCAGCATCCCCTCGGCGACGAAGATCTTACGGAGCAGCTTCGTATCGGCGCCCATCGTGACGAGCGTCTGCGAATCCTTGCGTTTTTCGATGATCAGCATTACCAGCGAACCGATCAGCGAAAACGAAGCGATCACCAGTACCAGCAGGATGATGAAATAGATCCCCCATTTTTCGTACATCATGATGCGGTAGAACGACTCTTTTTGCTGGTAGCGCGACTGGATTTTGTAATCGTCGCCGAGCCATTGCCCGATCTGTTGCTGCACCCGCTGCGGCGAAGCGTCCGCTTCGAGACGGATGGCTACCGACGAAGCTTGTCCCGGATAGTCGAGCAGTTCCTGTGCGAAGTGGAGCGGGACGATCACGTATTTCCCGTCCACTTCGGCTTCCAGCGCGAATACGCCCGACGGGAAAATATTCTGTTTTTTGTAGAAACTGTACGGCAGCAGCGGCGAAACCCGCCCGCGCCGGGGGACGTACACCGAGATCGGGCTGTTCAAGTTGACCCGGATGCCCAGCGCGTAGGCCATGCCCTGTCCGACGTAGGCTTCCGGGAAATCTCCGAACTGCAATTGGAATACGCCTTCGGTTCGCAGGCTGTCCAGCGGCACCACCTGCCGGTAGAGCGAATCGACCCCGCACATCGTGCCGAAAGCCTGCCGGTCGCGGTACTCGAAGACCGCATTGTCTTCGAGCGCATACGCCGCGTCCCGCACTCCGTCGATTGCCAGAAAGCGTTCGCGCGGCAGCGAGTCGATCGGGAATACCTTGCCCCGTACCGGCGTGATCCGGATATCCGGGTCGAACGACCGGTACATGCTTTTGATCAGCCCCTCGAAACCGTTGAATACCGACAGCAGAATCACCATCGCCATCACCGGGATCGCCACGGAAAAGGCGCTCACTCCCGAGACGATGTTGATCACCGAGTGCGATTTCTTCGAAAAAAGGTAACGCCGTGCGAAAAAGAGCGGTAGACGGGGCATGATCCGGATTTTCTATTTCAGCAGTTTGTCGATCGCGCTGATGTATTCCAGCGAGTCGTCGATGTAGAAGGCCAGTTCGGGCACGTGCCGCAACTGGTTCCTAACCCGCGCGCCGAGCGTTTTGCGAATCAGCCAGTTGTTTTCCTGCAGCGAGGCCATCACCTCCGCATGTTTTTCGAACGGGAAGATGCTCAGGTAAATCTTAGCCAGTTCGAAATCCGGACTCATCCGTACCAGCGTTACCGATACCATGGCTCCGCACAGCAGCGAAGCGGCCTCTTTGGAAAAAATTTCGCTGATGTCGCGTTGGATTTGCCGCCCGATTTTTTGCTGGCGGGTGGATTCGATGCGGTCGTTCATTTTTTATCTGTTTTTTGTGATTCCTGTATCGATTCGGTCTCTTTTACCGTCGGTTGGCCGGCCGTTTGTCCGGGCGTTCCGGCGGGTGTGGGATACTCCTTTTTCGTTTTTTCCCGTTTCGTCTTCCGCTTTTCCGGTTTTTGCCGCAGCAGGGAGTCCGGAAGCATTCGTTGCAGGGTGTCCGGGAGCGCTTGCCGTAGTCCGGACGGCAGACTGTCGGCAGAAAGGTCCGCTGCGCTCAGGCTGTCCCCATGCTTTTTCGCTTTTTCGATCAGTCTTTCGGCCCGGCGCATTTCGGCCTCCTGCATCCGTCTCGCGACGCCCTTGCTCGGCTCGGCGCGGATGCCTTCTTTGCTCAGGCGGTAATAGAAGGCCATCGAAACGTTGATGTTGTCCAGCGGCGAATGGGTCGGATTGCCCTGGTATTTGGTTCCGTTCCGCAGAACGTCCGAGTAACCGAAATAGTAGCGGCCTTCGAAAGCCACCTCGAACCGACGGATCAGGAACGAAAGTCCCGCTCCGCCGCAAAGTCCGTATCCCCACCGCGTATCGCGGGTCAGTTTCATCGTATACGGTCCCTGTTCGTAGATCCCCGCCCGTTTCGATTTATAATAGTATTTCGAGTCCATGAAATAAGAGAGGTAGACGCCCAGGTTGACGAAGAAACGTCCGTGCCGCTGCATGAAATAGAAATGCGGCTGCCACATCAGCGGCAGTTCGAACGAATTGATCGTGCGGTGGTAGCTCGTGTCGCCTTTGCTTTGCAGGTCGTACATGAATCCGCGTCCCATGTACTGCAAATCGGCCTGGATGGCCCCGACGAATTTTTGCGCGGTATAGAATTTATACGAAATCCCGCCCGAATAGAGCCCCCATTCGGTGCCCGTCTCCCGGGACGGGGTGAACCGTGCGGAACCGCCGCCCCATCCGCCGCGCACGCCGATATAATGCTGGGCCCGGAGCGTTCCGCATCCCAGCAGGATCACGAGTAAAGACAGTTTAGCTATTTTCCACATATTTCGTTTCTTGTTCCGCATTCGTTTGTTCCGCGACAGCTTTCGTTACCGGCCTATCATGCTGCCCATACCTCCCATGCTGCCCATGCCCATGCCGCCGCCGCTGTTATGCTGTTTCTTCTGGTTGGCGGCGTCTTCGGCCCGTTTTTTGGCGATCGCTTTCAGCCGCGCTTCGTTGTCCCGGTTGATTTTCGCCGTCATGCTTTCCATCGTAATGGGGCCGAAAATCCGGTTCATGTCCACGTCGAAGACCAATTCCCAGTTCTCCTTGGTCGTGATTTCCTCCGAATTATTGTCGTCGACGTACATCCCGACCCGTTCGGGCTGCCGTCTTTCGACCAGCGATCCGGTGTCCCATCGGCCGTTCCCGTTGAGATCCTCGATGAAACGGATTTTTACGGTACCTACGTCGATGTATTGCAGCGTATGGCTCCCCGTTTTCAGATGGGCGACCTCTTTCAGAACGGAGCCCTGCGGGGAGATCACCTGTACGACGTATTCGCTTTCGGGCGTTTTACCCTGGATATTCAGCACCAGCGTGGCGTACTTTTCGGGCGATTCGATCGTAAACTCGGATCGCAGCGTATCGTTGCTCTCGCCGTTGGTGTTCTTGAATACGCCGGCCGGGATAAGCAGCCGGTATTTCTGATCGGCTTCCCACGGGGCCGCGAGAGTCCATTTCCGGAGTTTCAGGGTATCCTGCCGGAAAGTCAGCCCGACCGGCGTCGTCTGGTCGCCTTCCCCGAGTTTCAGCAACGACATGGCCGCGCTGTCGACTCCCGTCAGCGGATAATCGAATTCGAAAACGATGTTTTTCTCCGGATTGAGCGTCGTTCCGCCCGCTACGCGGACTTTGAACGGATTGGGTTCCGGAAGGTCGTCCTCTTTTTTCTTTTTCTCCTCTTTTCTTTTTTCCACCGGGGCCCTCCAGCCCAGTTTCAGCAGTTGGGTGTCGGGCTGCAAGCGGAACAGGCTGTCGTGCTTCATGTAAATCAGCTTGCCGCGCAGCGTGTCGGGCAGGTCTTCGGATCTGGAGTCGAACCACAGTTCCATGGTGTCCCGCTTCGAATTTCCGTATTCGGTGACGATCTTTCCGGGGTCGATTCCTTCGAACGAAAGTTCTTTGATGTCGGGATGCGGAGCCGTAAAGGTAAGTACGATCCGGTTGCCGTGCGTGCGCTTCGATCCGGTGTAGGTCTGCCGTCTGAACGGTTTGTCCATGAACATCCGCATCATGACCTGCGGGTCGGCCTGCATGTAGCGGCGCGTGGTGTCGTACCAGATGTCGAATCCCGGCTGGTTCAGCGGGTTGTAGGTCGAGTCGAGGAATGCCACGCGGTCCACTCCCGGTTCGTATTCGAGGTTCCCGTTGTTGTCTTCGAGCGCGTAGATCCGGTAGTCGATCGGTTTCAGGTTCTCAGCGATGAAGATTCCGTTCGGGAAAGATTTCCCGACGGCGATCGGTTTGCTTTTCAGCAGCGTCGAATCGTACTGCGGGATCGAGTCGGTTTTCGCGTCGTAAAAGAGGATGTAGACGTTGCCCACCGTATCCGTCGTCATGGCGTCGGTCGTGTAGCCGGACATCAGCAGCGAGTCGATGTGGTCGCCCGTCGAAAAGACGTAGCGCAGGCCGGTATACGGATTCCCCTCGTTGTTGTCCACGACGCTTTTGCCGAAGTTCAGCGAATAGGTCTGGTTCGAATCCAGATCCTCCTTCAGGTCGATCTGGATACCCCGCCCCCGCAGCATGAGGGTCGGTTTTTTCTTCATGAACGGGGAGGTGAAAAACTCCTTCTGCTGGTCTTTGAGCTGGACGTATTCGTTGAACTGGATCGTGATCCGTTTGTCTTTGAAATTGGTCGTCCCGAAAGCGGGGGTCATCATGACGACTTTCGGCGGCAGCGAGTCGCGCGGGCCTCCCTGCGGGGTGCCGACGCTGGCGCAGCGGGCCAGGATCCCGAAGCAGAAAAAAGCCAGGATCCCGAAGCGGGCGATTGTTTTACAGATATTTATTTCGGTCACGCTCATTTTAATCGGAGAATAGGAAACAAAGGTAGTGATTTTTCGTCAGTTTTTCATGCCGTCCGCGCCCGGCGGATTTGCGGCCTGTAGCAGTTCGCGGCGCAGTTGCCGGATTGTTTTCTTCAGCACCGGGTGCACGTAGTCGGGAAGTACCTCTTCGAGCGGCGCCAGCACGAAATCCCTTTCGGCGATCCGCGGGTGGGGAATCGTCAGCCGGTCGCTGTCGACGACCCGGTTGTCGTAGAACAGCAGGTCGATATCCATCGTGCGCGAACCGTACCGAGCCCGGGCCGGCGAACCCGCCCCAACTGCCGTTCGATCTGCAGGCAGCGCTCCAACAGTTGTTCAGGCGGAAGCGCCGTAGCGACTACGAGCACCTGGTTCAGAAAACGTTCCTCGGCTTCGAATCCCCACGCTTCGGACTCCAGTACGGACGAACATCGTTCGACGACGCCCACCTCGCGGGAGATCGCCTCCCGCGCCGCTTCCAGGTTTTCCGCTACCGACCCGAGGTTTCCGCCGGTGATCAAGACTGCTTTCGACATCAGATTTTACGGATCAATTTGCTGATTGTTAATGCAAAGTGCGGGAATAGGATGCGCGGGTTGCCATTCTGGGCGACCTGTCGGATCGCCAGTTCCATTTCGGCGATCAGTTGCTCGATGTTCCCGTTGTTGACGTACGGAGCAAATTTCCTGCAAAATTCGTATTCGCGGCCGAACAGGTAGGCGATCCGTTCGACGCCGGCCGTCAGCATGTAGCTGTCGCGGAGCAGCCGGATGGCGTTTTCGAGCAGTTGTTTCTGTTCTTCGCGGCCCAGGGCGGCGACCGTTTCGGCCCATTCCAGCAGTTCCATGTGGCGGTTTTCATAGCTGAGCCGCATCAGCCGCACGAACAGTTCGAAATATTCGTCGCTGCTTTCGCGTTGTTCCAGCACCCGCGACGCTTCGAGGATGCTGCCGCGCGCGAGCCGCGCGACTTTGGCCGCATCGTCCGTCGGCAACCCTTTGCGGGCGGCGAGCCACGCCGCCATCCGTTCGTCCGCGATGGCCGGTACGTCGACGACCTGCATCCGCGACAGGATGGTGGGCAGCAGCCGTTCGGGCGATTCGGAGACCATCAGGAAGAGGGTCTTTTCCCACGGTTCCTCGATGATTTTCAGCAGTTTGTTCGCCGCCTGCGTGTTCATCCGCTCGGGCAGCCAGATAATGACCGCCTTGTATTCCGATTCGAACGCTTTGAATGACAGTTTGCGGATGATCTCGTCGGCTTCGAACGTGCTGATATTTCCCTGTTTGTTGTCTATTTCGATGGCCGAATACCACATCGGTTCGCTGAAATACCCGCCGGTTTTTTCGAACAGCCGCCTCCACTGCGACAGGAAAGCGTCGCTCAGCGGCTTCTCGCCCGACGATTTTCCTTTCGGCGTGTTGACCGGAAAGACGAAATGGACATCCGGATGGGCCAATTGCGCGATCTGGCGGCAGGACGGGCATTGCCCGCAAGAGTCCCCGTCGCGGCGGTCGGTGCAGTTTAGGTACTGGGCATAGGCGATCGCCAGCGGCAGTGCGCCGACGCCTTCGCCGCCAATGAAGAGCTGGGCATGGCTGATTCGTCCGCGCGTTACGCCCTGAACCAGTTTGGCGGCGGTTTCTTGCTGTCCTGTGATCTCTTTAAACTGCATGGCTTCGTTGTTTGAAAATGACCGGGTTTTCCGTCGCGGCGGCCGTTTCCGCTCCGGTGTGGCGTTTGCGCGGACTGCGGCGGCGCAACCCTCCCTGCAAAGATACGAAAAACCGCGGAGTTTATTATTTGCGTCCGGTCGATCCGAATCCGCCGGCGCCGCGCTCCGTTTCGCTCAGCTCCGACACGCTTTCCCATTCGATGCGCGTGAATTGCGCGACGACCAGTTGCGCGATCCGCTCGCCCGGTTTCAGTTCGAACGGCTCGTTCGACAGGTTGACCAAGATCACTTTGATTTCGCCGCGGTAGTCGGGGTCGATTGTCCCCGGCGCGTTGGCTATTGAAATGCCGTGTTTGGCGGCCAGCCCGCTGCGCGGACGCACCTGGATCTCGTAACCGTCCGGGATTTCGACGTAAAGGCCCGTCGGAACGAGAGCCCTTTGCAGCGGTTCGAGCACGATGCTTTCGGTCGTATTGGCCCGGACGTCGAGGCCGGCCGCGCTGACCGTTTCGTAATGCGGCAGTTCGAATGCCGATCGATTTATGACTTTTATTTTCATGTCGTTAACGTTTAATGATCGAGTGTAATATACCTTTCAGGTCGATTTTTTCGAGACGGATCGCATAGAGTCCGAAAGCCGCCAGCATCGCGAGGTTCAGCGTGTACTCCAGCGCGGCGGGCAGCGCGGACGTGAGCAGCGACGCCCCGTAAATCGCCCCGCCGACCAGGAAGTAGGTCCCGATCCGGCGCAAGTCGTACGGGACGGGATAGTGTTTCTGGTTCAGGTAATAGCTGACGGCGACCATGGCGGTTTCGCAGCCCAGCCGGGCGAGCGCGGCTCCGAAATATCCCAAGACGGGAGTCAGCGCCAGGTTCAACCCGAGCGTGAAAACGAGCCCCGTTCCGGTGATCCAGATCGCGTATTTCGTTTCGCCGGTCTTTTTGTACCAGAACGACAGGTTCAGCCAGATCCCTGCGAAAATATTCGCCAGCAGGATGACCGGCAGCATGTAAACCCCTTCGCGGAAGTCTTTCCCCATCATCAGCGCGAACAAGTTCGTGAAGAGCGTGATGCCCAGAAACATGAAGATCGACACGATGATGAAATATTTTTGGGCCTCTGCGTTTTGCCGTTTGAAATCGTCGTTTTTAAACCCCGACAGAAAGTAGGGCTCCGCGGCGTAACGGTACATCTGGGTGAATAGGAAGATGATGACGGCTAACTTCGAAACGGCGCCGTAGATGCCCAACGCGTCCATCGAGATGCCCGAAGGCAGCAGGTATTTGATCATCTGCCGGTCGATGAACTGGTTCGATACGCCGGCGATGCCGCTGACCAGCAGCGGGAACGAGTACGCCAGAATCGTCCGCAACTGCCGCCACCGGATGCGCGGCATGGCGTCCCGGAAGTCCGGTATCAGTGCGAACAGCAGCACGATGTTGGCCAGCAGGTCGGCCAGCAGCACGTATCCGGCCCCGTATTGCGGGTCGTACCACGATGCGCAGATGCCGAGTTCGGCCAGTCCGGGCAGTCCCGAGTAGAAAAAGAAAGTCAGCGCGAGGTTGACGATCACGAACAGCAGCCGCAGGATCATGAACCGTTTGGCCCGGCCTTGCTGCCGCAACCGCGCCAGCGGGATCGCCGTGACGGTATTCAGCATAACGATGGCGGCGACCAGCCGGATGTACGACGGATGGTCGGTGTATTCCATGACCCGGGCCAGTTGTGGCGTAAACAGCAGCGCGAGTACGAAAAAAACGATGCTGACGGCGGTCACCGCGCCCCATACGTTCGAAAAGATCGTCCGCTTTTCCGCTTCGCTGCCGGCCTTTCCCGCAAAGCGGAAATAACCGGTTTCGAGGCCCATCGTCAGCAGCACCAGCACGAACGGGATCAGCGCGTAGAGGTCGGTGACGACTCCGTACTCGCCGACGGTCATCACGCGGGTCAGGTACGGGAACAGCAGGTAATTCAGGAAACGGGGCACGATCGTCCCTAGCCCGTAGATCGCCGTCTGTCCCGCCAGTTGTTTCAGCATATCGGGTTAATTTTTCACAAAAATAGCGAAATATGCGATACGATGCGATGTCTGCCCGTTTTTAATATTCCGTGTGTTTCGCCCCGGTTTTTTCGGTCGAAACGTCCGGAACGTTCCGCTTCGAAAACAAAAAAGGCCGCCGCACGAAGCGACGGCCTTTCTGGAAAAGGTTTTGTCGGCGGTTATTCCTTGCCGATGTTGTCGAGGGCTTCCTGTACTTTTTCGATGAACATGTCGCCGTCGGCTCCTCCGACGATTCGCCCTACTTCCGTTCCGTCCTTATCGAGGATCAGGAAGGTGGGGTAGGCGCGCACGCCGTATTTTTTAGCGACGTCGATGCCTTCGCCCTTTTCTGCGTCGAATTTGGCGTTGACGAACGTCTTATTGAAGTAGTTGCCCACTTTTTCCTGCGGAAAGACCTGCGTGGCCATCGCTTTGCACGGGCCGCACCAGGTGGCGTAAACATCCACGAACAGGTATTTTTTCTCCTTGGCGGCTTTTGCCAGCAACTCTTTCAGCGTCCCTTTTTCGAACACCGTTCCTTTGATCTCCTTGGCGGCCGGGGCTGTCTCCTTCGTGTTATTCTGAGCGAATGCCGCTACCGAGAACAGCGCCAACATCGTCATTGCAATCCATTTTTTCATAATTTTTCGGTTTTTAATGATTCGTATCGGTTGTCGTTTGCAATTGTCGTTCCATAACAGAACGGAAAAACCGTCCGTTTAGTTGTGCATTTCCTTCGTTATTTTGCGTTTCCGGTCGGTCGCTGCCCGGAGCCGGCCTCTCGTTTTTCCCGCTCGCGGGTGGACAGCAGTCCGCAGGCCGCCTGGATGTCTTCGCCGCGCGAAGCGCGGATCGTCGTCGTGATCCCCCGGCGGGTCAGCGCGTCGCGGAAACGGACCAGGGTCGTCTCGTCCGGGCTTTGCATCGGGGCGTCGGGGATGGCGTGGAAGCGGATCAGGTTGATGCGGCATTTCAGCCCCGCCAGCAGTCGGACGAGCGCTGCTACATGCCGGTCGGAATCGTTGATTCCCCGGAACATGATGTATTCGAAACTGATGCGTCGCTGGTGCGAAAAATCCCATTTTTTCAACTCCTTCACCACTTCTTCGATCGGATACCGGTTTTGTACCGGCATCATTTCGAGCCGTTCGGCGGCGAACGGGTTGTGCAGGCTCACCGCCAGGTGCACTTTCGTCTTCTCCAGGAACGTGCGCATGGCCGGGATGACGCCGACGGTCGACAGCGTGATACGGGTCGGACTCCAGGCGTAACCCCAGTCGGCGGTCAGGATTTCGAGCGACCGCAGTACGTTATCCGCGTTATCGAGCGGTTCGCCCATGCCCATGTAGACCACGTTGGTCAGTTGCGCGCTTTCGGGGATCGACCGGATTTGATTCAGAATTTCGCCGGCGGTCAGGTTGTGCGCGAAACCTTGGCGCGCCGTCATGCAGAAGCGGCAGCCCATCCGGCAGCCCGACTGCGACGAAACGCACAGCGTCGCCCGCTGGCCGTCCGGGATGTAGGCCGATTCGACGAAGCGATCCCGCAACGTCGGGAAAAGGTATTTTTTCGTGCCGTCCGCAGATTGCTGTACGGCAGCCGACGGGATGCGGCCTACTTGATATCTCTCTTCGAGCGCCCGGCGGTTTTTCAGCGAAATGTTCGTCATCTCGTCGATCGACAGCGCTCCCTTCCGGTAAATCCATGCCGCGATCTGAGTGGCCGTGAAGCGCGGCATCCCGAACGAAGCGGCGACTTCGGCGAGCTCGCCGAGCGTTTTGCCGAACAACCATTCCTTTTCCATAGCGCAACGGGTTTGTACAAATAAAAAAAGGCTGTCGCCGACAGCCTGTAAAAGTCAAGGTGGAGAATACCAGGGTCGAACTGGTGACCTCTTGCATGCCATGCAAGCGCTCTAGCCAACTGAGCTAATCCCCCTTCGGGGGACAAATATAGGCATATTTTCAAAATCTGCAAAACCGGATGACGAAAAAAACGGGCGGAGGCTTTTTTTCGACGGTATTTTTTGTAAATTTGTGGTAAATTGAGTCTGGTGCGCGAGAGACGGGGGAGGGTGTTCCGGCCGCGTGGCGAAGCGCCTTTTTTGAATTTATGAAACAGGAAAACGAAACGATAGTTCCCGCCCGCGAAGCCGTGCTGGTCGCGGTGATCCGGGATCAGCAGCAGGAACGGCAGGCCGTGGAATACCTCGACGAACTGGAGTTTCTGGCCGAGACGGCCGGGATCGCTTCGGTCAAACGGTTTACTCAGCGGTTGGCCAACCCTTCGTCGAAAACGTTCGTCGGCGAGGGTAAACTGGCCGAGATCGCGGCTTACGTCGAGGAGCACGAGATCGCCTACGTGATTTTCGACGACGAACTGACTCCGTCGCAGTTGCGCAACCTCGACCGGATTTTCAAAAATAAGATTTACGACCGGACAAGTCTGATTCTCGATATTTTCGTGCAGCGTGCGACCACGGCCTATGCGAAAGCGCAGGTCGAACTGGCCCAGTGTCAGTACTTGTTGCCTCGGTTGACCGGGATGTGGACGCATCTCGAACGGCAACGCGGCGGAACCGGGACGCGCGGCGGCGCCGGCGAACGGGAGATCGAGACCGACCGCCGCGTGATCCGCGACCGGATCAGCAGGCTGAAAGAGCAGCTCAAAAAGATCGACCGGCAGATGGCCGTGCAGCGCAGCAACCGCGGGTCGCTGGTGCGCGTGGCGCTGGTAGGCTATACGAACGTCGGAAAATCGACGTTGATGAATCTGGTTTCGAAAAGCGAGGTTTTTGCCGAGAACAAGTTGTTCGCGACGCTCGACACGACGGTGCGCAAAGTTGTTTTCGACAACCTGCCGTTCTTGCTGTCGGATACGGTCGGCTTTATCCGCAAGCTGCCGCATCAACTGGTCGAATCGTTCAAGTCGACGCTCGACGAGGTGCGCGAAGCCGACCTGCTGCTGCATGTGGTGGATATTTCACATCCGAATTTCGAGGAGCAGATCGACGTGGTGAAGCAGACCCTGCAGGAGATCGGGGCGGGCGATAAACCGGTTTTTCTGATCTTTAACAAGATCGACGCTTACACGTTCGTCCGCAAGGACGAGGACGACCTGACCCCGGCCACGCGTGAGAATCTTTCGCTGGAAGATCTGAAGCAAAGCTGGATCGCAAAAGCCAACACGCCGTGTATCTTCCTTTCGGCGCGCGAGAAAATCAATATCGAAAAGTTCCGGCACGACCTGTACGGCATGGTGCGCGAGATCCATGCAGGGCGTTATCCGTTCAATAACTTTTTGTATTGATCGTATTTCTGTGAAATACAAAAATGTATTTTAATAAAGGATATTGCGAAAATTCACAAAACAGCTACATAAAAAAAAGGGCGGACAGATGATGATACGGGTATTGGATCGGGAAAACACCATTTTCAACAGATTTATCGCGCAGATGCGCGACGTGAACGTGCAGGGCGACAGCATGCGTTTCCGGCGCAACCTGGAGCGGGCCGGCGAAGTGATGGCTTACGAGATCAGCAAGACGCTGCACTATACGAAGCACGTCGTGGAGACTCCTCTCGGCGAAGCCGAAGTGTCGCTGCCGGACGACCAGCTGGTGATCGCTACGATCCTCCGGGCGGGGATCCCGTTCCATCAGGGGTTTCTGAATTACTTCGACGATGCGCAGAATGCGTTCGTGTCGGCCTACCGGAAGTATAGCAAGGACGGCAGTTTCCATATCAAGGTTGAGTATATATCGAGTTGCGAATTGACCGGCAAGACGCTGCTGCTCGTCGATCCGATGCTGGCTACCGGGGCGTCGTTGGCGCTGACCTATCAGGCGTTGCTGGAGAAGGCCGGGAAACCCCGCCGGACGATCGTCGCTACGGTGATCGCCAGCGAGGAGGGGATCGAGTTCGCGAAAAAGAATTTTTCGATGCAAGAGGCCGAGATTTGGTGCGGAACGGTGGATGCCGAACTGACGGTGAAATCCTATATCGTTCCCGGGATCGGCGATGCCGGCGATCTGGCCTACGGCGATAAAATGTAATGAACTGTTAGATAGGGCGAATGCCCGATGGGGGAACGATGGAGAATCCGCAGTTGGAACTGGCCGACCGTTTTATCGGGGAGACCGCCGTCAATCTGTTTTTGACCGGACGGGCGGGGACGGGCAAGACTACGTTCCTGCACAGGCTGCGGGAACGCTCGCCGAAACGGATGATCGTCGTGGCGCCGACCGGTGTGGCAGCGATCAATGCCGGCGGGGTGACGATCCATTCGTTTTTCCAGTTGGCGTTCGCACCGTATATTCCCGAATCCGTCCGCGGCGTGAACCCGCAGAACCGACAGGAGCAGTTCCGTTTCAATAAACAGAAAATAGCCATTATTCGCAGCATCGACCTGCTGGTGATCGACGAGATCAGCATGGTCCGCGCCGACGTGCTCGATGCGGTCAGCGACGTGCTCAGGCGGTACCGCGATCCGGGCAAACCGTTCGGCGGCGTGCAACTGCTGCTGATCGGCGACCTGCAGCAGTTGGCTCCGGTCGTGCGCGACGAGGAGTGGAGCTTGCTCGGTCGATTCTATGCGTCGCCGTTCTTTTTCGAATCCCGGGCACTGAAGGAGACGTCGTACGTCTGCATCGAATTGCAACATATTTACCGGCAGAGCGACGAACGCTTCATTACGATGCTGAATGCCGTGCGCGAAAGCCGCGTCGATCCTGCGATGCTCGAAGAGCTGAACCGCCGTTACCGGCCCGCTTTCGATCCGGACGAAAAGGACGGATACATTACGTTGACATCGCATAACCATACGGCGCATGGGATCAACGAGGCGAAAATGGCCGCGCTGCCCGGCGCGTCCTGTACTTACCAGGCGGCGCTGGAAGGAACGTTTCCGGAATACCTTTATCCGACCGATGCGTCGCTGACGTTGAAGGCGGGGGCGCAGGTGATGTTCATCAAAAACGATCCGTCGCCCGAGAAACGGTATTATAACGGAAAAATCGGTATCGTGACGGGGTTGGACGACGGGTCGGTCGAGGTGCTGCCGCACGGGGCCGCCGAGCCGATCGCCGTGGAACCGGCCGAATGGCTGAATACCAAATACAAGATCGATCCCGAAACGAAAGAGCTGACCGAAGAGGTCGAAGGCCGCTTCGTTCAGTATCCGCTGAAAGCGGCATGGGCTATTACGATCCATAAAAGCCAGGGGCTTACGTTTGAACGCGCGGTGATCGACGCGGCCGACTCTTTTTCGCACGGGCAGGTGTACGTGGCGCTCAGTCGCTGCAAGAGTTTGGAAGGGTTGGTGCTGCGCGCCCCGCTCGACGCGCGTTGCATGATCTGCGATCCTACCGTCCGCGCGTTTACGGATTACGCCGCGGAACACCGGCCGGACGGCGCGCTGCTGGCCCGTCAGGCCGAAGCTTATTACCGGCGGCTGTTGTTGGAACTGTTCGATTTCGCGGCGGTAGGCAAACGACTGCGGATACTCCGCCGGTTCGTCGACGAACACCTGGGCGCGCTTTATCCGAAATTGTCGGCCATGTGGCAACAGCATACGGTGCGTTTCAGCACCGAGATAAGCGATGTCGGCATTCGTTTCCAAAAACAGATCGACCGTATGATCGGCGGGAGCGCAGGCTACCGCGACGATCCGCGGCTCGCCGAACGGGTCGGCAAAGGACGGGACTATTTCCTGGCCCGATGCGGCGAGATTATCGATCCGCTGTTGGCGGCCTGCGACGTCGAGATCGACAGCAAGGAGCTGCGGAAAGATTTTGCGAAGATGCTGTCGGCGGCCGGGGACCAGGTGCGGATTAAAAAAGCCGTGCTGGAGGCGACCGCTGACGGATTCGACCTGCACCGTTACCTGGAAGCGAAGGCGAAGGCTTCGCTGGAAGAGTCCCGGATTTCGATCGGCGCGGAAGCGAAGGTGACGGTTTCCGACGACGTGCTGCATCCGGCGCTTTTCGAAACGCTGCGGAGCTGGCGCAAAGAGGAGGCCGGCCGGCAAAAAGTTCCGGTATACGTGGTGATGAGCCAGAAAGCGCTGCTCGGCGTGTCGAACCTGTTGCCTTCTTCGCTCCGCGAACTGGCGCGTATCAAAGGGATAGGCGATAAGTTTCTGGAGAAATACGGGGACACGGTGCTGGAATTCGTTCGGGAGTTCCGGGCCGAAACGGGAGCCGATATGGATTTCCCGACTCCGGAGGTCGCCGTGAGGCCGGATGCAGGGGGGACGAAACCGAAGAGAAAAGAGCGGGAGGACACGCGGCTGGTTACGCTGGGATTGCTCGAAGAGGGGCTTACCCGCCGCGAAATCGCCGCCGAACGCGGATTGAGCGCAGCTACGATCGACGGGCATATTGCCGACCTGATCCGGCGCGGCGCGCTCGAAGCCGACCGATTCGTGCCGGAAGACAAGATCCGGGCGATTACCCGTTGTCTGAACGAGCATCCCGGAGAGAAATTCGCATTGATACAGGAAAATCTCGGCAGCGATTATTCGTACAGCGAGATCCGTTTCGTGCACAGTGCGCTCGAACGGGGCGAGTAGTCCGCCGTTGCGGTTTCCGTTTTTGTTATCTGCCGCAAGAGTGTTACCTTTGTTCCGCATAAAACAACGGATCATGGAACAGAATTACGCCAGAGAAGAGGTGTACAATCCCGAAACCATCGAGAAACTTTCCGAACATTACCGAGCGATCCTCGAACTGCTGGGCGAGGATACCGACCGCGAAGGGTTGGTCAAGACGCCCGAACGGATCGCCAAGGCGATGTGTTTCCTGACGCGCGGTTACGATGAAGATCCGCGCGAAATCCTGTTGTCGGCCAAATTTCACGAAGAGTACAAACAGATGGTGATCGTCAAGGATATTGAGCTGTATTCGCTTTGCGAACACCACATGCTTCCTTTTTACGGGAAGGCGCACGTCGCATACATTCCGAACGGCTATATTACCGGACTCTCTAAAATCGCCCGGGTTGTGGAAGCTTATGCGCGCCGTCTCCAAGTGCAGGAACGACTGACCGTCCAGATCCGCGACTGCATTCAGCAGGCGCTCGATCCGTTGGGGGTGGCGGTGGTGATCGAGGCCGGACACATGTGCATGCAGATGCGAGGCGTGCAGAAACAGAGTTCACTGACCACTACTTCCGCATTTACAGGCGTGTTCCTCAGGCAGATGCAGACCCGGGAGGAGTTTATTCATCTGATCCGCCGCGGCTGATCCGTCTTCTGCAAGGGAGATTCCGGTCGAAAAATCAAAGCGGACCGGGAGGAAGATTTTTCCTGATTTATTCTTTCGCCTTCGTCTCTTCGACGTGCGGGCGGGCCACCGCTTCGCCTTCGCGGATAACCGGATAACCGGGTTTTACGGGCGGTTGCTGCGGAGCCTCGGGGGCCGGCGGAGTCCCGGCGACGGAATCCTGCTTCGGAGTCGTATCGACCGTAACTTTTCCTTTTACTTTGCGCATTACGAAATCGTCGAACCGCTCGTTCGATTCGAACCCGTCGGCATAGATGACGTCCCCTTTCTGGGTGATTTTCGAATCGACGTTGGAATAGACCCGTTTGGATTTCTGGTTCCAGAACAGCTGCTCGGTTTCGAGCTGGTTGCCGTCGGCATTGCTGCCGCGGACATTTCCTTTGGCTTCCCAGAGCTGCTGCCGTTTCATGAAGATCGCGTAATTGGCCGACAGCTTCGCTTCGACAGTCTGGGTCGAATCGTTGTAGGTCTCGATCTCGATCCCTTTGCGGAATTCGATGTAGGGTTCCTCGGCATATTCGTACTCTTCGAGCAGCGGCGCGGAAAAACGGAAGGAGAGGTTGCCTTCCTTCGTCTGGATGACCGTCAGGTTCTCGCTCTGCTGGGTCATCATATTCTGGTTGTTCTCCTCTTCGACGACGGCCGTTTGCCGCGAGCACGAAAACAGCAGCGCCGCACTTCCGAGAAGTGCGGCGACGGCCGTGATATTTCGGTAAAAGCGAATCATTTCGATCGGGGGCCGGTGTTATTGGTACTTGAACCGCTTGAACCAGTCGTCCTCGCCGAACAAGCTCAGCCCGATGGAGAGTTTGATGTAATTCTCCCGGATCATCCGAAACTGCCGCGTTCCCATCGCGCCGTCGGCGGTTCTGCCGCGCTGGCCGAATTCGACTCCGACATTGACGGCGCTCAGTCCCTGGACTTTGATCGGAATGCCCACGCCGAGCGTGATGGCCTTGTCGCGGACGTTGTGCCCGTTGATCCGCATGTAGTAATCGTTGTAACGGAAGCCGAGCCGGTAAGACCACCGGTTCAGGACATGGCGGACATCCATCGGATTCGGAATGTACTGAACGCCGAACTTGATGTACTGGTTGTTTTTGAATTCTATGCCGTTCATCGGATCGTTCGTGTTCACGTTGTTCCACTGTTCCATGGAGTAATCCAGGCCGAGGCTTAACCGTACGGATTGGTAGCTCAGGCCGAAAGTGAACGTATTGGGCAGCGAGAAATTCTCTTTTGAAGTCGTATCGGTAATTTTGTCCGACGTAATGCTGGTCGAGTAGATCGAGCGGCTCGTGGTCGGCTTGAGATTCGTCCTGGGCCGGTAAGTCGCTCCGAAGGTCAGCACGCGTTTATCGCTCTGAATCAGGTCGTATTGCAATCCGATGTTGGCCCCCAGCCGCGAAATGGATTCCCGCGCGGTTCCGTGGGCGTTGACGAAGGTTTCGTTGGACAGCAGCGAAGTGATGTCGGTGTTGAAATACCGCGAGATACGCCCGTGGTAATAAACCATGTCGGCGCCGACCGACAGACGTTTGGTCAGCAGGATGCCGAATCCCAGCTTGGCCTGCGTGACGTTCCCTTCTCCGGTGTAGTTATACAGCACGTCCATATTATTGGCCAGGAAGAACGGGTCGGTGTCGCGCATTTCGATCCGGTAACCCACGCTGCTCATCGGGGTGACGCTGATGCCGATTCCCAGCGAACGGGCTATCGGGAACGCAAGTGCGATATCCCTTACGTTGAACGAATTGTGGCTGGTTTTGGCTGCCGAAGTTTTCGAGTAGGTGTTGTTTCCTTCGATTTCGACGTTGAACAGGAACGTTTTTTGTTTCAAAATGCTGTAAGAGGCCGGGTTCAGGTAGTTTATCTTCAGCGCGTTGCGTAATCCGATACCGGCGCCTCCCATCGAACGCATATACCCGGGGCCCTGGGTCGAGAAGTCCCCGATTCCGTAAAACGTATAAGGAGAGAAAGTATTCAGACTGCTGCTCTGAGCCCACGCCGCTGCGGGCAACGCCAGCAACAATGCCAGGACAACCCGGAGAATTCGCTTGTTATTCTGCATTATATTCTAAAATTCGGTTCAGACCGTAAGCCACAAGGTCGTAGGTTGCAAATATCGTATTTTTTAATCGTTTGGCAAAGAAATTACTGTCTCCCCCGGTGAAAATTATCCGCAGGTCGCTGTATTTGCGTTGCAGGTCGCGGATATAGCCTTCGATTTCGTAAACGATTCCGTTGACCACGCCGCATTCGATGGCGCTTACGGAGGTGTTGCCGAACAGTTCGGTCGGGTTATCGTTCAGCGAGCACAGCGGCAGTTTTTTCGTGAAGTGGTGCAGGGCCTTGAAACGGATCGCCGCGCCGGGGGTGATGTTGCCGCCAAGGAATTCGCCGCCCGAGACGACGTCGATCGTAATGGCCGTTCCGAAATCGACGATCAGGATATCGCTGTTCGGGTAGATCGTATTGGCCCCTACGGCTGCGGCCAGCCGGTCGGCGCCCAGCGTGCCGGGCGTGGCGTAGCGGTTGACGATCGGCACCGGGACGTTTTGGTCGAACCTCAGGAACCGCTTCATGCGCTGTTCCAGGAACCGTTCGAGTTCCTCGTCCGTGTCGCGCGACGAGACGATCACCGCGGCGTCGATGCCCGGGTTCGCTTTGAGCAGTTTTTCGATATAGGCCGTGTCGATCTGTTCGGTTTTCAGAAAATCGACGACCTGGCCACCGTCGATGATGGCCAGTTTGGCGAGCGTGTTTCCTATGTCGATAGCAAGATTCATCCGTACAAAATTAGTGATAAAAACCGTTCCCGCAACCTCCCGCCGCTCTCCGCTCCGGTACGAAATCCCGCTAAACGACCCCTTCCCCGTGGACTTTGGCTGCCAGTTCGCAAAGGTTCGCAGTCGCTTCGGATATGTTTTTTATATTTCTAACTACAATAGACAGCTTATTATTGTTCTGTTTGAAAATAAATTTACTGTCGGGGCGCGTCGCGATTTTCAGGATGTTGCCGAATACCGTGCTTTTGTAGTAGGCCGAATGCTGGTTTTCGATGAATTTCAGGATCATGATGCCGTTTTTGACGATCGCTTTCTCGAACCCGAGTTCGATGCATACCCACCGCATCCGAACGATGTCGAACAACTCGCGGGTCGCTTCCGGAACCGGGCCGAAACGGTCGATCAGATTTTTCTCGAAAAGGGCCAGCCGCCGGTCGTCTGTGATGTGGTCGAGTTCGCGGTACAGGCGGATTTTCTCGGCGGAACTGCTGATGTAAGCGTCCGGGATAAAGGCTTCGCGGTCGGTGTCGATCTGCGTGTCGGAGATGTACGTGGCCGGTTGCGGCGGCGCCGTTTCGCCGGGCGTTTCGCCGGTTTTCGCGAATTCTTCTTCGCGCAGTTCGGCGATCGCCTCGTTCAGGATTTTCTGATAGGTTTCGAAGCCGATATCGGCGATGAAACCGCTCTGTTCGCCGCCCAGTAGGTTGCCTGCGCCGCGGATGTCCAGATCCTGCATGGCGATGTTGAATCCCGCGCCGAGGTCGGAGAACTCTTCGATGGCCCGCAGCCTGCGTCGTGCGTCGGACGACAGCATTTCGTCCGGCGGCGTCAGCAGGTAGCAGAACGCCTTGCGGTTCGACCGCCCGACGCGGCCGCGCAATTGGTGCAGGTCGCTCAGGCCGAAGTTTTGGGCATTGTCAATGATGATCGTGTTCGCGTTCGGCACGTCCACTCCCGATTCGATGATCGAAGTGGCTACCAGCACGTCGAACTCCCCGTAAATGAAGTCCATCATCAGTTGTTCGAGCTGTTGCGGGTTCATCTGCCCGTGCCCGACGCCAACGCGCGCTTCCGGGCACAGCTTCCTCACGAGGCGTTCGATGTTGCCGATCGTCTCGACGCGGTTGTGGACGAAATAGACCTGCCCGTTGCGGGAGAGCTCGTATCCGATCGCTTCGCGGATGATCTCCTCGTCGAACAGGTGGCTCTCGGTGGCGATCGGCTGGCGGTTCGGCGGCGGCGTTGAAATGACCGACAAGTCGCGCGAACCCATCAACGAGAATTGCAGCGTACGCGGGATCGGGGTGGCCGTCATCGTCAGCGTGTCGATGTTGGCTTTCAGGTGGCGCAGTTTCTCTTTGGCCGCTACGCCGAATTTTTGTTCTTCGTCGATAATCAGCAGGCCAGATCCTTGAATTCGATGCTTTTGCCGAGCAGTTTGTGCGTTCCGACCAGAATGTCGATCTTGCCGGCGGCCAGGTCGTCGGCGATCTGCCGCACCTCTTTCGCGCTTTTCACGCGGCTCAGGTGCTCGATCCGCACGGGGAATTCTTTCAACCGGTCGTTGAACGTTCGGTAATGCTGCAAGGCGAGGATCGTGGTCGGAACCAGTACGGCGACCTGTTTCGAGTCGGTGACTGCCTTGAAAGCGGCCCGGATCGCGATCTCGGTCTTGCCGAAGCCGACGTCGCCGCAGATCAGCCGATCCATCGGCGTGCGGCTCTCCATATCCTGCTTGACCAGTTGCGTGGCGGTCTGCTGGTCGGGCGTATCTTCGTAGATGAACGAGGCTTCCAGTTCGTGCTGCAGGTAACTGTCCGGCGAATATGCGAAACCTTCGCTCGCCTTGCGTTTGGCGTACAGCGCGATCAGCTCGCGGGCGATGTCCTTGACCGCCTTTTTCGTGTTCAGCTTCATCCGCTGCCAGGCGCCCGATCCCAGCTTGTAGATTTTCGGCGGTTCGCTCTCCTTATCTTTGTATTTCGAAATGCGGTGCAGCGCGTGTACGTTGACCAGCAGCACGTCGTTGTCGCGGTAGACCAGCTTGATCGCTTCGTGTACCTTGCCGTTTTCGACCGTGCGCGTCAGTCCGCCGAAGCGTCCTACGCCGTGGTCGATGTGTACCACGTAATCGCCTACCTTCAGCGAGTTAAGCTCCTGGATCGTCAGACTTTCGCTGCGGTCCAGTTCGCCGCGGATGCGATAGCGCTGATAACGGTCGAAGATCTGGTGGTCGGTATAAAAACACTTTTGCGAAATGTGGTCGATGAATCCGGCGTGCAGCGTCAACGGCACCGATCCGAACCGGACCTGTTTGGCGCCGATCGAATTGAAAATATTGCCCAGGCGTTCCAGTTGGGCTTTATTTTCGGTCAGGAAAAAAGTTTCGTATCCGTTTTCGCGGTTTCGTGTGATGTCTTCGGCCAACAGTTCGAAATTCTTGTTGAACTGCGGCTGCGGCGAAGTATTGAAGGCGATCCGGACGTCTGCGGCGCGTTCGGTGATGTTGTCGTTGAGCAGGATGAAGGTCGCCTTGCCGCTGTTTTCTAAAAATTCTTTGCGACTGGTGACCATCCGGTCGATTTCGGACGGATTTTCGAGGTCGCCGAGTATTTTGGTGCGGATGTCGTTGAATCGTTTCAGCGTGTATTCGCCGTCGGCGATCCAGTAGACGGCCTGTCCGGCGAACGTGGCGAACGAAACGCGGGCCGACGCATTGGCGATGTCCTTCAGGTTCGGGACGATTTCGACTTCGGCGAGTTTCCCGGTCGAGAGTTGCGTCGAAATGTCGAACGGGCGGATCGAGTCGATCTCATCGCCGAAAAAGTCGATGCGGTACGGCACGTTGGACGAAAACGAAAAAATGTCGATGATTCCGCCGCGTACCGAGTATTGTCCCGGTTCGTAAACGAAATCGACCCTTTCGAAACGGTTCGTCGTGAGGATTTCTTCGACGAATGCCGTCGAGAGACGGTCGCCTCTGCGCAGCGTCAGGATGCTTTCGCGGAGCTGCTGCTGGCCGACGACTTTTTCGGCCAGCGCTTCCGGATAGGTGCAGAGCGCCAGCGCGCCGCCGTCGTTGTTTTTTACGGCGTTCAGCGCCGCCGTTCGCTGTACGATCCCCGACGGATCTTCCTGTCCGAATTGGATCGAACGTTTGTAGCCGGTCGGGAAAAACAGCAGTCGTTCTTCGCCCAGCAGCGGAAACAGATCGTTGTACAAGTAGCCCGCCGCGTCCCGGTCTTCCATGACGAAGACGTGCAGCCCTCCGGTTTGCCGCACGGCTGCTGCCGCGACCAGCGACAGCGACGATCCGGCCAGCGAAGCCAGTCCGACGCTGCGGCCGGGACGGATCTCCGCGGCCAGTTGCCGGTAAGCTTTTTCGCCGGTAAAAAGTTGCAGCAGTTCGTCGGTGGTCATGGTGCGGTTCAGAACAATTCTTCGTCCTTCCGGTTGAAATAACGGGTTTCGATGATGCCGGTGGTCGTGTTTTTAACGATGCGGATGGCGCACCGGTATTTCAGCATCCAGCGCAGCCGCAGCGAGAATACCCCTTTGGTCAGGAAGGCGGCTACGACCGGGTTGACTCGGAGCTTGATGTAGTCGAGTTTTTTCTCTTTCGCGTAGTAGGCGATCTGTTTTTCGATTTGCGTATCGAGCAGCGCGGCCGGCGTGACCAGTCCGGTGCCGTGGCAGGCCGGGCAGGTTTCGCGCATGTCGATGTGCGTCTCGGGACGCACCCGTTGGCGGGTGATCTGCATCAGGCCGAATTTCGATAGCGGCAGGATGGTGTGCTTGGCGCGGTCGTTCGCCATCATCTCGCGCATCTTTTCGACCAGCGCCGTGCGGTTTTCGCTTTTGTGCAGGTCGATGAAGTCGATCACGATGATACCGCCCATATCCCGCAGGCGCAACTGCCGTGCGATCTCGGCCGCCGCCGCCAGGTTGACGTCCATGGCCGTCTGCTCCTGGTCGTTGTCCACTTTGGCGCGGTTGCCGCTGTTGACGTCCACCACGTGTAGCGCTTCGGTATGTTCGATGATCAGGTAGGCTCCCTTTTTCAGCGAGACGTATTTGCTGAAAAGCGACATGATCTGTTTCGATACGTCGAAATTGTCGAAAATGGGAACGTTGCCTTTATAGAGCTTGACGATTTTTTCCTTTTCCGGAGCGATCGTGCGAATGTATTCGCGCACTTCTTCGTAGACGGTCTGGTCGTCGATGCAAATGCTGCTGAACGAACCGTTCAGCAGATCGCGTATGATGGTGGTCGTTCGGTTCTCTTCGTTGAGGATCAGGGCGGGAGCCGTACTGTTGCGGACGCCCGATATGACTTTTTTCCAGCGTTCGATCAGCGACAGGATGTCGTGCTTGATCTCTTCGTCCTGCTGTCCCATCGCCGCGGTGCGGATGATCACGCCGTAGTTGTTCGGCAGCACTTCCGATGCGATGCGCTTGAGCCGTTTGCGCTCTTCGGCCGAACGGATTTTCTGCGAAATGGATACCTTGTTCGAAAACGGGATCAGTACGACGTTGCGCCCCGCGAGCGACATGTCGCAGGTCAGACGGGGCCCTTTCGTCGAGATGGCCTCTTTGGCGATTTGTACCAGGATCGATTGTCCGCTGGCGATGAATCCGGATATTTTCCCGTTCTTGCCCATCGCCTTGTCGAGGCGCATGGTTTCGAAGTTCGGGATTTTCTTGTTGTTGGTCAGTATGTTGACCAGCTTCTGCTGGGTGGTGAACTGAGGGCCGAGATCCAGGTAGTGGATGAATGCGTCTTTTTCGTATCCTACGTTGACGAACGCGGCGTTCAACCCGGGCATGATCTTCTTGACTTTTCCCAGATAGATATCGCCGACGGCAAATCCCGTTTTGCATTTTTCCTTGTTCAGTTCGACAAGCTGTTTGTCTTCGAACAGGGCGATGGTGATTTCGTTGGAGGTTACATTGATTATTAATTCTTTATTCATCAGTTGTTTGAGGTTTCGTCACGATCCGCCGTCGTCGCTTGGCGATCCTTTGCGCGGGCGGTCGTGGGGGAGAAGTGATCACTGGCTGTTTATTATGCAATAAACTAAAGACCCCGAAGGGCTCTTTAGGTTTATAATACTAAAGATGCATAAAATATGCGACCTACTTTTTCTTTTTGTGTCTGTCTTTTCTCAGACGTTTTTTCCGTTTGTGGGTAGACATTTTATGCCTTTTCCTTTTTTTACCGCTTGGCATGATTGAAAAATTTAATAAATAAGGTTACTATTTGGTGTTAGCTTTCACCTTGCCCGCAAAGCTCTTGGCCGGTTTGAACGCCGGGATGTTGTGGGCAGGAATTGTGATCGTCGTATTTTTCGAGATGTTACGGGCTACTTTTTCAGCTCTTTTCTTAACGATGAAGCTGCCGAAACCTCTCAGGTATACGTTCTTATTGGCCGTCAGCGAATCTTTGATGCTTTCCATGAAAGATTCCACGATCTGCTGCACCTGCGCCTTTTCGACGCCCGTGCTTTTTGCGATTTCATTAACGATGTCCGCCTTAGTCATAATTACAAGTATTTTTAGTTTAACTTATTTTCAAAACTCCCGCTGGAGTGCAAAGATACATTTAATTTTTGATTCCAACGATAAAAACAACTTTTTTTTTTGGATTTCCGAGCGCGCTAACTCTTTCTGTCCTATTTCGTTTCTATACCCTGAGGTTTCGCAAAAATCAGCCCAAAAATCACGCCGGCCCGATTTTCGTTTATAAATCTTATTCTGAGACGAATAACCGTTCTGTGGAAGGGTAAGTCGCTGTCTGTTAGATTCGTGTCTTTCGGCGCCTGCCGTAAGTATAACGCGGCAAAACGTTTTATAGTCTTTCAGCGGGCAATAAACGGCTGATTTTTGCATTATAATCGAAACAAACGGCCGCATTACGGACTTTGTATTCGGTGGGTTGGCTGGAAAATAATTATCTTTGTTAGTAAAATTCGGAGGAGTTATGAGCGGTGCTAAAATTTTATGGGTGGACGACGAGATTGATCTGCTGAAACCCCATATCCTGTTTTTGAAGGGAAAAGGTTATGACGTGGAGACCTGCAACAACGGTTACGATGCGATCGACCTGGTGGCTGCGCGGCAGTTCGACCTGGTGATCCTCGACGAGATGATGCCGGGGCTGACGGGGCTCGAAACGCTGCCCCGGATCAAGGAGTTGCGGCCGATGACCCCGGTGATCATGGTTACCAAAAGCGAGGAGGAGAACATCATGGACAAAGCGGTCGGATCGAAGATCGCCGACTACCTGATCAAGCCGGTTAATCCGAATCAGGTGTTGCTGTCGATCAAAAAGAACGTCCACAGCCAGCAGTTGGTCACCGAACAGACCACGGCCGATTACCGCAGCGAGTTCGGGCGCATTTCGTCGTCGTTCGCCGATGCGCGGACGTTCGCCGATTGGGTGCAGATCTACCGCAAGCTGTATAACTGGGAGATGGAGCTCTCCGAATCGACCGATCCGGGCGTCCGCGAGATTCTCTCTTACCAGAAGAACGAAGCGAACAACGAATTTGCCAAATTTATCAAAAACCGTTATCTGGACTGGTTCGCGAAGCCCGACGACGATACGCCGGTGATGTCGCAGAACCTGATTCGCAAAAAAGTGTTCCCGGTGGTGGACGCCGCTCCGAAGACTACGTTTTTTCTGATCGACAATTTCCGGTACGACCAGTGGCGGGTGATCCAGCCGGTGTTGCATAGCCTGTTCGAAGTCGAAAAGGAGGATTTTTACTGTAGCATCCTGCCGACGGCGACACAGTACGCGCGCAATGCGATCTTTGCCGGACTGATGCCGGCCGCGATCGACAAGATCATGCCCGACCTGTGGCTGAACGACGATGAAGAAGGCGGTAAAAACCAGCACGAAGAGGATTTCCTGCGCCGCCAAATCCAGTCGCAGGGGAAGGGATACAGCCTGTTTTTCGACAAGATCGTCAAGACGGATTCCGGGAAACGACTGATCGAGAATATCGACAAGGTACATAATGCCGATTTCTCGGTGATCGTCTACAATTTCCTCGATATTCTGTCCCATGCCCGCACCGAGACGCAGATTATCCGCGACCTGGCCGAGGACGAAGCGGCTTTTCGTTCGCTGACCCGCTCGTGGTTCGAGCATTCCGACCTGTTGGAGCTGATGCGGCTGCTGGCCGAGCGCGGCCATACGATCATCATCACGTCGGATCACGGTACGATCCAGGTGGATAATCCGGTGCGCGTGCAGGGCGACCGCGCGACTTCGTCGAACCTGCGCTACAAGACCGGGCGCAACCTCGGCTTCAATCAGAAAGAAGTTTTTGCGATCACCAAGCCGGAGCTGGCGCACCTGCCGAAGTCGAACATCACGTCGACTTACATTTTCGCCTACAACCGCGATTTCTTCGTTTATCCGAACAATACGAATCAGTTCGTCCGCTATTACAACAATACGTTCCAGCACGGCGGCATTTCGATGGAAGAGATGATCGTGCCGTTCCTGGTGTTGAAACCTCGATAACCGACCGTTTGCCGTTATGGAGAATCCCGATGAACGCGGCGTCGATCTTACCCGCTGCTGCTATGCCGACCTCAGGGGCGGAACGTACCGTCTGGCGGTGTTGCCTTGGGGCGCTACGGAGCCGCACAACCTGCACCTGCCGTATCTGACCGATTGCTTGCTGGCGCAGAGCCTGGCCGTCGACGCGGCGGCGAGGCTGTGGCGCGAACGCCGCGTTCGCGCGGTCGTGCTGCCGCCCGTTACGCTGGGGGCGCAGAATCCGGGACAGTGGGACAAGCCGTTTTGTCTGCATGCCCGCTACGAAACCCAGCGCGCCGTGTTGGGCGACATCGTCGCTTCGCTGCGGCGGCAAGGGCTTTCGCGGCTGATCGTGCTGAACGGACATGGCGGCAATTCGTTCCGTAACATGGTGCGCGATCTGGCGTTCGAATACCCCGATTTCCTGATCGCTGTTTCCGATTCGTTCGGGATCGTTCCGCAGCGGGATTTTTTCGAGGAAAGGGACGACCACGCCGGGGAAATGGAGACTTCGCTGATGATGCATTACCATCCGGAACTGGTGGATATCGAACGCGCCGGCGACGGCCGTTCGGAGCCGTTCGCCGTGGAGTCGTTGAACGACCGGACGGCATGGGTGCCGCGCGATTGGAACCGGGTGTCGGAGGATACGGGCATCGGCAATCCGCTGAAATCTTCGCCCGAAAAGGGGGCGCGTTACGCCGAAGCGGTCGTCGACCGGCTGGTGCGGTTGTTCGCCGACCTCGCCGCGCCCGACGGCATTTACGGAGAGCGACGCCCGGAAACAGATCGTTTTTAACGGATTCGTCCGGAATTTTTCGTAGCTTTGTAAACGGCGGCCGGCGTCGCGCCCGAGGGCGTCGTCGGTTTGCCTACAATCACTAACCTTTTCCGCTATGAAAAATATTCTGCTTGTCTTTTGCCTGCTGGCGGCCGGAACCGGTTTCGTCCGCGCCGGCGGACTGACGCTCGCCTCGCACGGTAAGAGCGGTTATGTAATTATCATTCCCGAAAAAGCCACCCCGGTCGAGAAAAAAGCGGCCGACGAGTTCCGGCGGCTGTTCGCGCTGAGTTCTTCGGTCGAACTGCCCGTCTGTACCGACGCCCGCCGTCCTTCGGCGCGGGAGATCGTGATCGGCAATACGTCGCGGTCGAATTCCGCCGCCGATACTTCCGGCCTGCAGCAGGACGGGTTCGTGATCCGCACCGACCGCAAATCGCTCTCGATCCGCGGCGGCAGCGAAAAGGGGGTGTTGTACGGCGTTTATACGTTTTTCGACAAATACCTCGGTTACCGCTGTTATTCGCCGACCGTGTTCAAATATCCGACGCTCGCGAAGGTGACGGTCGCAGCCGGGATCGCCGACCGCCAGGTGCCGGTCAACCTCTACCGGAACGTCTTTTACGAAGTGGCCGACGATCCGTTCTATGCGGATTGGCATAAGCTCGATCACATGAAACCCGACTGGGGCATGTGGGTGCATACGTTCGCGCAGTTGCTGCCGCCCGACCGGTATTTTGCGGAACATCCGGAATATTACGCCCTGGTCGACGGCAAACGGGTCGGCATGCAGGCCGACGGTCACCTTTGCGCGCAGTTGTGCTTGACCGACCCGGACGTGCTGGAGACGGTCGTCGAAAACCTCGGCGACAGGATGCGCGAGCAGCCCGACGCCCTTTATTGGTCGGTCAGTCAGAACGACACTTATGCCGAGCACGGCTATAACTGCGCCTGTCCCTCCTGCCGGGAGTTGGACGAGCAGGCCGGCGCTCCGAGCGGTTCGGTCGTCGCTTTCGCCAACCGCGTGGCCGCTCGGTTCCCGGACAAAATGATTTCGACGCTTGCCTACCGTTACAGTCGTACGGCCCCGAAAGGAATTCGCCCGGCCGACAACGTCAATATCATGCTGTGCGACATCGAGTGCAACCGCCATCGGCCGATCGAAACCGATCCGACCAGCCGGGCGTTCCGCACCGATTTCGAGGAGTGGGGGAAAATCGCCAAAAGTATCCTGATGTGGGATTACGTGATTCAGTTTTCGAATCTGATGGCCCCGTATCCGAACCTGCGCACGTTGCAGCCGAACATGCAGTATTTCGTCCGCAACGGCGTGACGGCCCAGTTTCAGCAAGGCAATATCAGCAAAGGCGGTGAATTCTGCGAATTGCGGCCTTACTTGGTGGCCCGGCTGCTGTGGAATCCCGATGTCGATATCCGCGCCGAACTGGCCGATTTCCTGTCCGGGTATTACGAGGAAGCGGGGCCGCATATTGCGGCTTATATCGACCTGATGCACGACGAACTCGAAAAGTCGGGCCTGCCGCTGACTATTTACGGCAAGCCGTACGATCATTACGAGAAGGGATATATGCGTCCGGAGCTTTTTGCCCGTTACGAAGTTCTGTTCGACGAAGCCGAAAAAGCGGTCGTATCGAAACCCGACGTGCTCGAACGGGTGCGGGTGGCTCGCTTGCCGCTGACCTTTTCGCTTTTCGAGATCGCCAAGGCGCGCGGTACCGCCGAAGACCGGGTGTTCGAACAGGCGGACGGCCGCTGGAGGGTGCGTCCCGAAATAACGACCCTGCTGGACGATTTCCATGCGTTATGCAATAAAGTGAAGATTCGGCATTTCGTCGAAGGAGGCGTGTCGCCCGACGAGTATTGCCGGCAGACCCGCGAGGCGCTGGAAGCGGCGACCCGGAAATAAAGTCGAAACGAATGTTCCGGGAAACCGGAGTTTGTTGTGGAATTCGAAAGGAAACGTTTATCTTTGCCCCGTATCCCGGAAAGTACCGGAAACGGCGAGTCGCTGAATTTTGATAAAACGATTTTATGATACTGAAGATAGGTTCGACGGACGATCTGCCCAAGGCGGCGGCCGCGATTCTGGAGTCGCTCGACGGACGTTCCGTCGTGGCTTTCCGCGGCGAAATGGGAGCCGGCAAGACGACGTTGATCCGTGCGATCTGCGATGCGCTGGGCGTAACCGATACGGTGACCAGCCCGACGTTCGCCATCGTCAACGAATATCGCGGAGAGGGGATTCCGCCGGTGTATCATTTCGATTTTTACCGGATCGACCGGATCGAGGAGGCTTTCGATTTCGGGTACGAGGAGTATTTCTACGGCGGCGACCTGTGCCTGGTCGAGTGGCCCGAAAAGATTGAAAGCCTGCTGCCGGACGATGCGATGACGGTACGTATCGAAGTGACCGGCGAGGATTCGCGGACGATCGAGATCGATCCTCAGGACTGAGACGAATTGAAAGACTGATTAAGGTTAAACTATATGAATATGACAAAGAGTGCGTTTTTGTTCGTCCTGCTGCTTTTCTCCGTCCGGGCTTTCGGACAGACGGATACGATTTTCTCGAACAACGAAAAGATCCCGTGTATCGTCAAGGAGATCAAGGAGAGCTCTGTGGTGTACGTGCATCCGGGGGAAGAGCTTCTGAACAGTATTTATAAAAATGCCGTCCAGAAGATCGTCTTTAAGAACGGCCGGGTTCAGGTTTTTGCCGAGGCGACTTCGTTCAATGCGGTCAAGGGCGTCGACGATTACGAAAAAGTGACCGTGACGGCCGTCGAAAGCGAGGTGAAAGGGCTTTTCAAAGTGGGGGATGTCAGCGCCAAAGCGGTGGGAACCACCGAACTGTCCAATCAGGAGCGAGTGAAGAACCGGGCGTACCGGAAGCTTAAAATGGTGGCTGCGATGATGGGAGCGAACGCCGTCTACCTGACCAACCAGCGCACCGAAGGCAATAAGATCGGTTATTTCTCGTCCAGTTCGGCCGAGACGAACCTTACGGGCGTCGCCTATACGAACCGGCTGCCCGATTTCAACGCCTTCAAGGAGCTGCTCGATCGGCACAAGGGAAAGATGACTCAGGTGCTCGAGGTCAGCCTCGGCGGCAGTTCTACCGAATATGCGAAATTTAAGACCAACAAGCCTTTTACGATCGAAAACTTGACCGGCGAAAACGGGTTGATCGTGATCGACGACAAATACCGCGTGGTCGGGTTCGACCAGCAGGGGTTCAACGTCTATTACCGCAACAAGAGCAAATGGTTCAACGTGCGGGTCGATTTCGGGGAGTAATCCGTATCGTGCCGCCGCTGTCTACGGCTTGATCCGGGCAATGATTTTCGGGTCGGAGAGTTCGCGCAGCGCGTCGCGGCCGATCCATGCAGCCGTCCGGTCGGCGGACGCCCCCAAGCGGCGGCTCAGTGCGACGGCCTGCGTGTGGAGCCGCAGGTTACGCTTGCCGGTCTGCCGTAGCGCCCAGTTGACCGCCTTGCGAACGAAATTCCGGGGGTCGGCGGAAGCGGTTTCGATCAGATCGAAAAGCGGGATGAATTTTTCATCGCCGCTTTTTTTGTCTCCGACGGCCAGCGTGGCGATCAGCGCGAAGGCCGTTCGGCGGACGAACTCCTCTTCGCGGGGAGCATAAGCGTAAATTTTGTCGAATGCGAACGGTGTATGCCGCAGCAGGTTCTGGCAGCACATATCGCAGATGTCCCAAGCGTCGAAACCGTCCGTCCAGCGGTCGGCCAGCTCCGGCGTCGTCCGGGCCGGATCGGCGATCATCGGAGCCAGCAACCGGGCTTCGTGCCAACCTGTCTCCCAAAGACTCAACGCCAATTCGTGCTGTCTTTTGTAAGGCTTGGCGATCTTCCGCAGTTGCGGCACCGGGACGCCCAGCGCCCGTTCGTCCGGGATTCCGAAACGTTTCATTTTTGCCAGGTGGTCGGGCGAGGCGTGCGATTTGAGCAGTTCGATCAATTCGGTCGTTTTGTCCATGAGTTCGGGTTGTGTTATCTTTGGAGCAAAATTAATCATAAAGTGAAAAGGTACGATTGTTTGCTGTTCGATTTGGATAGAACCCTGTGGGATGTGGAGCGGAATCAGAAGGAGGCTCTGCGGGTGTTGTACGACCGTTACCGGCTGGAGCGTTTCTGCCCCGATTTCGACGATTGTTTCGGTTATTACGAAACGAGCAACGCCCGGCTGTGGGAAGAGTACCGCGACGGCAAAGTGAACCGCGAGACCCTGCGCAATGCGCGTTTCGAGGAGATGCTGGCTGCGATCGGCGTACACGATACGGAGTTGGCGCGGCGGTTGGGGGACGATTACGTCCGCCTTGCGCCGACTTTTACGAATCTGATTCCGTATGCCGAGAAGGTAGTCCGGGAGCTGAGCGGACGCTATCCGCTGTACGTCGTGACCAACGGATTCAGAGAGACGCAATATATCAAATTGAAAGAGTGCGGCCTTTACCGTTATTTCCGGGGCGTCGTCTGCTCGGAGGAGGCCGGTGCGAACAAACCGTCGCCGGTAATCTTCGGGTATGCCCTCCGTGCGGCGGGCGTCGGGGCCGATGAGGCCGTGATGATCGGGGACGATCCGCAAACCGATATCCTCGGCGCGTCGAACGCCGGCATCGACTCCGTCTGGTTCAATCCGCTCGGCGAAGTCCGCGAGATTGACGCGACCTACGAAGTTTCGGCCCTGCCTGAATTACTGGGAATATTTTAGAAGACAGTGTTTTCTGCACTCTCCGCCCTCGTTCCGTTGTTATGGGGGAAGGTCAGTGGGAACTGCCGGTCGTTTTCCCGATCCATTCGGCGATTAGGTCGAGCGCTTCCGGAGCGAACGTTTCGTCGATGCTGCCGTATTCGTCCGGTTCTCCCGTTTCGCAGTGCTGAAAAAGGTGGTTCAGCCCGGGGAACCGGCGGAATTCCACATTCGTTTTACACGCTTCGCGGCAGCTCTTTTCGAGGCCGTCCATATTCAGGTCGCAGTAGACCTGCATGTCTTTCTCCCCGTTCAGAATCAGCATCGGGCAGCGTACCTGCCCGATCAGCTTGCCCGGATCGGAAGCCATAAAATACCTGTACCACGGGAGATTCATCCGACCCACAGCCTTCGTCAGCGAGTCCGGTTCGAGATCTTGTTCGCTTTTGAATGTCGGCATCATCTTTTTCACGGTATTGCTGTCCTGCCCTGAAACCCATTCCTTCAGCCTTCGGGAGTAAATAACCTCCGCTTTTTGCTGCGGGTTTGCAATCAGGTCGGAGAAGATGATCCTGTTCAACGATTGTGACAAATCGATGGTCGTTTGATCCTGTATGATTTTTTTCAGGGCGTGTTCCTGCTGGGACAGGAATATTTCGATACCCGGCACGCCCGGTCCTGCCAGCGAAACGATAAAGGCGATGTCCGGATTGTCCTGCGCGGCGATCAGCGCGATCAGTCCTCCTTCGCTGTGTCCGGCCAGTCCGATCTTCGCCGGGTCGATTTCGGGCCGGTTTTTCAGATAACGGACGCCTTCCAGTACGTCGCGGGCGAAATCCTCGGATGTAGCCTGCCGCAGATCCCCGGTCGTCTGGCCGCATCCGCGGTCGTCCACGCGCAGTACGGCGATTCCGCGGCGTCCAGGTAGTCGGCGATTACGCGGAACGGCTGGTGATCGAACAGCGTTTCGTTCCGGTCCTGCCGCCCGCTGCCGGTGATCAGCAGTGCGACCGGAAATCGCTCCCCTTTTTCCGGCAACGTCAGCGTGGCGCCGTAGCGGATCGAGGAGTCACCGTTGTAATAAATGACATCCTGTTCGGCGTAGGGGAAAGGCGGTTGCGGGTATTGCGGGCGCAGTTTGATCCGGTCGACGGATTTGCGGAGCGTCAGCGGGAATTTTTTACCGTAGTTATGCCATTCGCCTACGATGCTGTCCGCCTTTATTTTGCCTTTAAAATAAGCATCTGCGGGTTTCTCTACCCTGAATACCACGCTGTCTTGTTCATAACCGACCGTCGCCGGATAATCGAATGTGCCCTGTGCCGGGACATTCATCTTCGCTGAAAAGTTTCCCGAAGGGTCTTTTTGTACGATGAACTGCATCCGGAGCCGGTGGGCTCCGGCGACCGCATCTCCTTCGTAAAAATTTGGTTGCAATGGCTCTGCCGTCCGGCTGACGGCAATTACCGGCGTACTCAGCAGAAATATCAACAATATTTTTTTGATCGGGTACATTTTTCCACTGATTATTTGGCTTTGTAATGGTAGTTGTAACGTCGTTCCGGAGCGGATTCCCCGTTCAGGAAAAATTCGGCGATGTCGTCCGGCTTCCGGATATTGTCGGCCCAATGGAAATAGAAATCCGGCCGATCGCCTTGGCCGAGCAACTTTTTCGGGACGGCGATCTCCATCTCGTTCCCTCGCTGCCGGTACCGGCAGGGCGCAACGGTCGTCCAGCGGTCGCCGTCGCGCCGTTTCAGCATGGTTTTTTCCGGCGACCGGATCTCCAGGTTGACGGCGAAATCGTATCCTTCCCAGCCGGTTTTTTTGTCCCGGTCGCCGTCGATGAAAAGCAGCATCCAGTTCGGCTCCCGCCAGCAGGTCATCGGTTCGACGGTTTTGACATAAAAATAGATGAATTTGTCGTCGCAGGCCACACGCGATTCGGCGATGTCGTTGCGGGCGGTACGGTTGACGTAGCGGATGCCCTGCGGCGCGCCGTCGTTGTCCCGCATTTGAAGTTCCCCGACGAAATCCTCGAAGCGGGGCTGCACGTCGGCCCACTCGTCGAAGCGGCCGTCGATCGCGATCGTCTTGCGGGGCGAGGCTTCCGGAGGCGGTTTCATCCCTTTGTAACGGCGGACGTGGGCGGCCAGTTGGTAGAAATAGTTGTCCGAATTTTTTCCGGCCTGCGGCTCCAGGTCGCGGTTGAACTCCTCGTTGAACTCGTCGACGAAGTAGGTCTCGCCCTCGGCCAGTTTCCGGTTCTGGAAAGTGATGCCGCCCGCCACGAGTTCGGCGGTGGCCGGCCATGCCTCGGCTTTCCATTCGTTCCATCCGGTAACGCAGACGATCAGCGGACGGAAACGTTCGGCCCCTTTCCACTGCTCTTCGAAAAACAGGCCTTCGCCGGAGCGTGGGCTGTTCCAGTAGCGGTCGTATGCGGGCGTGCTGTCCCGCGTGGAACTTTTCGAACCGTAGGCCGGGTAGTCCCATAACGGGGCTCCCTTGCCGGCGGCCACGGCGATCTGTTCGGCCGCCCCGTCGGGGCGCAGGGCGGGCGTCTGCGGATAGTCGTCGAAATAGTGCCAAAACCCGTCGGCGTCCTTGCCGGCCCACATCCGACGCCATGTAAAGGCGTCGTTGATTTTCCGGTCGGAGGGATGCTGTACGGGCGACAGCACCAGCGGTTTCCCGTCGAGTACGAACCATGCGTCCCGGTAAGCGGTGTCGCGGTAAAATTCCGTGTAAAACTCCTCCAGTTTCGGGACGGGATTCGTGTTGAAAAAAGGCACGAGCCGGGGCGGATCGTATCCGTTGCGCCTCATATTGCCCGTCAGCCGTAACAGCAGGCGCAGTTCGTCCTTGTCCATTACCAGGTTCGTGAAGTCGAGAAACAGGAAGTCGATGCCCACGAGGCAGAACAAGCTCAGGTGTTTCTGCATGACGTACGCGTCCGATGAGCGGTAATATCCGAGCTCGGGTTCCCCCCAATAGTAAGCCAGGTGCGGCCATTGCGTGCGATCCGGCTCTTTTCGCAGCGTTTTCGAAATGTCGTAGTCCGGCGTGTCGTTGCGCAACGGCCCGTGCCACAGCCAGTAGAACAGACCGACGTAGCGGTTCGGCTTTTCTCCGCCGGTCTGTGCGTAGTTCGGCAACTCGCGCCCGAGAGCGTCCGTCGCTACCAGCGGATCGCCGAAAGCCGAGACCTGCGGCGAAATCCCCGTTGCGCCGCAAGTTCCGTCCGGCGTTCCGGCCCGGATGCCGTCGTATGCCAGCAGCAGGATTCCTGCCGTCAGTAGGGCCGGGATCGTTTTCATCGGTCGGCGGTTATTTCCGTACCGAGAAGTTGTAGACGCCCGATCCGACGTGCAATACGGTGCGGTCGCCCTTCCGTTCGACGGTAATGCCTTCGATCTTGTCCAGCGGCTGCCCGTTTTCGGAAATGGCTTCCGGATCGGCTGTAGGCAAGTAGACGAGCGCCGAGGCGTTGCCCGGGATTTCGACCGTCTGCCGGAACGTCTGCGGCGTATCGTTCCATTCGCTGCGGATCAGTCCGTACGGCGATTCGAACGCGACGCGGGTGCTGCGGATGTCGCCGACGACCTGCGGGTCGATCACAACCTCTTTATAGCCGACCGATCCCGGAGCCTGCGACAATCCTCCCAGTCCGTTGAACAGCCACGAATAGAGGTGGCCGAGCATACAGTGGTTGTGCGACAGGTAGTCCTTGCTCATCCACGATTCGGCCAGCGCCGTTTCGCCGCAGGCCAGTTGGTAGCCGTATCCCGGCACGTCGTAGCGGCTGTTCATGTCGAACAGCACGTCCGACGCCCCATTGTCGAGCAGGGCCTGCACGACGTAGCGGTAGCCGACGTCACCGGCCGTCAGCGCGTTGCCGCGGCTGCGGATGTCGTCGATCAGGTTTTGCAGTACGACCGGTTTGTTTTCGGGTTCGACCAGTCCCATGTAGAGCGCCATGGCGTTGGCCGCCTGGCTGTTTCGGTCGTATTTTTTCGTATTTTTATCGAAATATTTGTCGTTGAACGCCTGCTTGACCTGTGCGGCCAGCGCGTCGTAACGAGCGGCGTCCTCCGTTTTGCGAACAGTTCGGCGACCCGTTTCATGGTGCAGATGTCGTAGTAGTAGATGGCCGTCGCGCTGACTCCGTTCGACGTGAGTTGCGAGTGCGCCGGTTCGCCGGGGCCGATATCGCACCAGTCGCCGAGGCCGTAGGCGACGATATGACCGTCGGCTTTCGACGACAGGTAGTCTACGTATCGAGCCATTTTGTCGTAATTCTCTTCCAGCGGGCGGGTATCGCCGTACCATTGGTAAAGGTACCACGGGATCAGGATGTAGGCGCTTCCCCATTCCGGAGTGTCCAGGAAACCTTCCGAGAAGACCGTGTATTGCGGGGCGATGGTCGGGATCATGCCGTCCGCGTGCTGCGCCGTCGCCATGTCGCCGACGATCTTCGGGAATGCCCGCGAGATGTCGTAGCCGAACTGCACCGACGGTCCGATCAGGTGAGACTGTTCGAGCCATCCCAGTTTCTCTCGGTGCGGGCAGTCGGTGAACACGCTCGAAAAATTGCTGCGGATCGCCCAATCGATCAACTCGTAAATCCGGTTAAACAACGGGTTCGAGCAGGCGAACGCGCCGACCGGCGCGGCGGAGTTGGTCGTATGCAGACCGGTCAGTTCGACGATTTCGGGCAGTCCGTCCGGGTTCGGCTCGCCGGCCGGAACGGCTCCTTCGACTTCTACGTAGCGGAAACCGTAGTAGGTGAACTGCGGCTGCCAGGTTTCCGGCTCGCCGGTACCGAGCGTCGTGTAGCTGAGTATATAAGGGCCTCCCGACGAACGTTGGTTCGCGGTGCTGTCGCCGCCTTGTAATTCGGAAGGGAACATCCGTACCGTATGTTTGCCGTTGGCTTTGACCGTCAAGCGGACGATGCCCGACGCATTCTGCCCGAGGTCGTACAGGTAATTGCCCCGGCTGTTTTCATATTTGCGCACGGTCGGCAATGCCTGGCGGATTTTCAGCGGCGTGGTACGCTGCGAGCGCAGCGGGCTGTCGAATTTCGTGAGAACCGCATCCTGCCATCCGCTGTCGTCGAATCCGGCCTCTTTCCAACCTTGCTGCACGAGGTTCGCATCGAAATCCTCGCCGCCGTAGATGCTCGAAAAAGTGATCGGGCTTTGCGTGGTTTTCCACGACGCGTCCGATACGATCGTGTCCGACGTGCCGTCTTCGTACTCGATTTCCATCTTCAGAAGCATTTTCGGAGCGCCGTACGATCCGACGAATTTCGTGTAGCGTTCGTTCGGGATATTGAAAAAACCGTTGCCGAGCATCACGCCTATGGCGTTTTTCCCCTGTTTCAGTCGGTCGGTCACGTCGAACGACACGTACTGCGCTTCTTTATCGAATTTCGTCCAGGCCGGGTCCAGAAAATGATCTCCGGTCTTGGTGCCGTTGAGGAACAGTTCGAACTGACCGAGCCCGCAAACGTAGGCCGTCGCGCGGCGCACCGGCTTGTTCACCGGAAATTCGCGCCGCATTTGCGGCAGTTTGTAGCGGCCGATCACCGGCAGGTGACGTCCCAGTCCGTCGGTCACCGTCAGGCTGTCGATGTCGGGTTCGAATGCGATCCACCGTGCTCCCGACCAGTCGGCCTGCGATAGCAGTCCCATTGCGAAAGATGCGGTGCGCGCCCACGGGGACGCTTTTTTCGTGCCGTCCCATACGCGGACGCTCCAGTAGTATTTTTTTGCCGCTTCAAGCGGTTCGCCTGCGTAAGGGACGAGTAGCGATTGCGACGAAGCGATTTTTTTGCTGTCCCACACGTTGCCCGTGCCGCGTTCGACCGCTTCCGGCGTGTCCGAAACGATGATCTGGTAAGCGGTCTGTACGGCGCCCCGCGTCGGGGCGTACAACTGCCAACTGAAACGCGGCGTTTGGGTTTCGATGCCGATCGGGTCGGTCTCCTGCTCGCATTTGAGTTTGTCTGCGCCGAAGGATTGTCCTTGTGCTGCGCCCGTTCCGAGCAGCAGCAATATGCCTAAAAGTCCGTATGAACGGATCGCCGAAAAGTTTTTCATTGCTGAAAAGATTGATTCGTGTGCTAAAATACGCTTTTTGTACCGTTTCTCAAAACGGATTTTCCGGGAAGGGGCGTAAAGGGATGTTCAGTTTCGGGAGGGGCGGCAAGCCAGCGCTCCGAAACAGAGCGAAACGACGCTACAGCATACGGTCAGCAGACCGGTCAGCAACAGGATATCGCCCAGACCGGTCAGCGGCGAAACGATCGCGCCGGAGAGGAATTGGAAAAACCCGATCACGGCCGAAGCGCTGCCGGAGTGTTCGCGTTCGATGTCGAGCGCGAGGGCCGTCGAGGTCGGCAGGATCATGCCGATGGCGACCATCAGCAGGAAAAGCGTGGACTCCAGGAACCCGAACGGAAGTCCGCACAGCAGGGTCGTCGCGCACAGGACGCCGGAACCGACCAGGCCCCACAGGCCTGCCGACAGCGCGTTGCTTCCCCTGCGGAACCGGCCGGCCAGCCAGCTGCCGACGATGATGCCCGCTGCGTTGGTAGCGAAGCAGACGCTGTATCCGATCGGGCTGAGGCCATAATGCTGTTGCAGGATAAACGGCGACGAGGCGATGTAGGTGAAAAATACGCCCATCCCGAAAGCCTGCGTCAGTACGTAATACATGAACCGGCGGTGTCTGAGGATCGGAACGAAAGCTCGGAACGTGCCCCAGACGCTGCCTTGTATCCGTCGGTGTTTCAGCAGCGATTCGCTAATCCGCAGGTTGACGGCGAAAAGCAGGATGCCGATTACGAGCAGCGTCACGAAAATGCCGTGCCAGTCGGTAAAGTTCAGCAGGAATCCGCCGAATACCGGCGCGAGGATCGGGCTCAGCCCGTTGACGACCATCAGCATCGAGAAAAAGCGGCGCAGTTCCTTGCCTTCGTACAGATCGGCCGCGACCGATTTCGACAGTACGATCCCGCCTGCTCCGGCGATTCCCTGGAACAGTCGGAACAGGACGAACGAATAGATGTCCCAGGCGAACAGGCAGGCGACGGTCGCCGCGACGAACAGGCCGAGCGTGATGAGGATCGGCCGTTTGCGGCCGTACTTGTCGCTGATCGGGCCGACCAGCAATTGGCCGCCGGCGAGGCCGAGCATACTTGACGTCAGGCTCAGTTGCACCATCGATGCGGGCACGTCGAAGTAGTCGCCGATCGACGGGAGTCCCGGCAGGTAAAAATCCGTAACGAACGGGCCGAACGCCGACAGCATGCCGAGAATGATCAGCAGGAAAGTGCGGGAGTTGCGGCGATGGATTTTCATGGTCGGATTTTTATCCCGCAAAAATAACCATTTTTTGTAAAAACCGTTCCCCGAAGAGGAAGGGACTGCGGTACGACGCGTTGCGGCGGATTCCGGCGGTTGCCGGAAACGAAAGCGGGACGCGCTCCGGAGAGCGTGTCCCGCCTGAAATTTCATGTGGCGGATTACAGGGCCTCGAAAACTTCTTTCCCTTCCTGGCACAACGGGCATACCCAATCGTCGGGCAGGTCTTCAAAAGCGGTTCCGGGTTCGATTCCGTTGTCGGGATCGCCCACTTCCGGGTCGTAAATGTACCCGCATACTTGGCATTTGTACTTTTTCATCGTATTCGATATTTTATTGAGTGAGACATTGCGTCGCGTAAAAACGGTTTTAGTATTTGCACACGCCGGTATAGGTCTGCGGCGAAAGCCTGCGGAGCTCTTCCTTGACTCCTGCCGGCACGTCCAATCCTTCGATAAACGCTTTGATATCGGCTTCGGTGATCGGCTTGTTGGTGCGGGTCAGCGCTTTCAGCGCCTCGTACGGGTTCGGATAGGCTTCGCGGCGCAGAATCGTCTGGATGCCTTCGGCGACGACCGCCCAGTTGTGTTCGAGGTCTTCGTTGATCGCGTCGAGGTTGATGATCAGCTTGTCCATCCCTTTGAGGATCGACTTGAAGGCGATGACCGTATGGGCCATCGGCACGCCGATGTTCCGCAGTACGGTCGAGTCGGTCAGGTCGCGCTGCATCCGCGAGATCGGCAGTTTCGACGACAGGTGTTCGAATACGGCGTTCGCCACGCCGAGGTTGCCTTCGGCGTTCTCGAAGTCGATCGGGTTTACCTTGTGCGGCATCGCCGACGAGCCGACTTCGCCCGCTTTGATCTTCTGTTTGAAGTATTCCATCGAAATGTACGTCCACATATCGCGGCACAGGTCGATCAGGATCGTATTGATCCGCTTGAAGTTGTCGAGGATCGCGGCGATGTTGTCGTAGTGCTCGATCTGCGTGGTGACCTGCGAACGTTCCAGGTGCAGGATGTCGTTGACGAAACGGTTCGCGAATTCGATCCAGTCGATGCCCGGGTAAGCGGCTACGTGCGCGTTGAAATTCCCGGTGGCTCCGCCGAACTTGGCCGGCGACGGAATCGCGCGCGACAGCGCGATTTGCTTGTTCAGCCGTTCGACGAATACGCAAATCTCCTTGCCGAGTTTCGTAGGCGAGGCGGGCTGCCCGTGCGTATGCGCCAGCAACGGGATCTCTTCCCACTCCTTCGACAATGCCGTGAGCTTGGCCACCAGTTGTTCGATCAGCGGATAGTAGACGTCGTTGGTCGCGTCGCGCAGTGTCGACGGAATCGCCGTGTTGTTGATGTCCTGCGACGTGAGCCCGAAGTGCACGAACTCCTTGTGCGCGCCGATACCGAGCTGCTCCATTTTCTCTTTTACGAGGTATTCGACGGCTTTCACGTCGTGGTTGGTCGTCTTCTCGATCTCTTTGACGCGTAGCGCGTCCGCTTCCGAAAAGTCGCGGTACAGGTCGCGCAGCCCTTCGAACGCCGACGCGTCCACGTCGGCGAGTTGCGGCAGCGGCAATTCGCACAGGGCGATAAAATATTCCACTTCGACCATCACCCGGTAGCGGATCAGCGCGAACTCCGAGAAGTAGTCGGCCAGCACTTCGCATTTGCTGCGGTAACGGCCGTCGACGGGCGATATGGCGGTTAATTCAGACAATTCCATCATTTTTTTACGGTTCTTAATCACACAATAGAAAACAAACAAACCAAGGCGCGCCTTGGCGTCCCGGTTTTTTCGATCTGTCATGCAAATATACGAAACCTCCGCGTAATCTGCAATAAATGTGCCTTCAACTTCGTATTGTGTCAAAAAGAGGGCAATTTTATGCAATCCGGAATTAAAATGTTACTTTTGTAAATTCCGGGGACATTCTTTGCAGGGTTTTTGCTCCGGAGAATTTTTAGGTTGACGAGCTATGCTGACGGTATTGTTTTTTATCATTGTCGGGTTTTACCTGTTCGGATTGCTCGGCCGGTTGTTTTTGAATTATTGGATCCGCAAGAAACAGCGGGAGTTCGCCGAAGGTGGCGGCGGGTTTTCGCGTACCTATACGTGGGGGACGGGTTTCGGCCGCAGCAGCCGTCCGAAGCCGGAAGGCGACGTGACCGTGCGGCAAACCGCTTCCGCGCAGAAAAAAGTGAACCGGAACGTCGGCGATTACGTCGATTACGAGGAGGTGAAGGAGGAGGCGAATTAGGCTTCCGGGCTGTTCGCCGCGACGATTTTGCCGGTGGAAACCGTCGCGGAAGTTACCCGTCGCCGGATATTTTGGATGTTGATTATGAAAAAACTGTTTGAACAGATAGGCCGTTATTTCGTGCTGATGGGGAAGGTTTTCTCGAAGCCCGAGAAGATGGCCATCTACCGGAAGCGGATACTGGCCGAAATCCAGGATTTGGGGCTGAATTCGATCGGGATCGTGGCGATCATCTCCGTTTTCATGGGGGCCGTGATTACGATCCAGATGGCGTTGAACCTCGAGTCGCCGTTCATTCCGAAATACCTGATCGGATATGCCGCGCGGGAGTCGATGCTGCTGGAGTTCAGTTCGACGGTCGTGGCGCTGATCCTGGCCGGAAAGGTCGGGTCGAACATCGCTTCCGAAATCGGTACGATGCGGATTACCGAGCAGATCGACGCGCTGGAGATCATGGGCGTCAATTCGGCGAGCTACCTGATTCTGCCGAAGATCATCGGCACCGTATTCTTTTTCCCGTTCCTGACGATCCTGAGCATGATTATCGGCGTGGCCGGCGGATACGTCGTGAGCATACTGACCGGGGCGGTGAATCCCGATTCCTACATCGTCGGCGTGCAGTACCAGTTCAAACCTTTCTACATCACTTATTCGCTGATCAAGTCGTCCGTATTCGCGTTCATCATCACGTCCATTTCGGGTTTTTACGGCTATTTTGCCAACGGCAACTCGCTCGAAGTCGGGCGGGCCAGTACGCAGGCCGTCGTGGTCAGCAGTATCGTGATTCTGATATTTAACCTGATTCTTACACAGTTACTTTTGACATAGCATGATTCGAGCCGAACATATCGTAAAGTCTTTCGACGGACGCGTGGTGCTGAACGACATTTCCGCCGACTTCGCTCCCGGAATCACCAACCTGATTATCGGACAAAGCGGTTCTGGAAAGACCGTACTGCTCAAGTCGCTTGTCGGGCTGCATAAGATCGACAGCGGCAATATCTACTATAACGACGTTTGTTTTAACCGGCTGCCGTTCAAGGAGCGCAAGGCGATCCGCGAGGAGGTCGGCATGATTTTCCAGGGAGGCGCGCTGCTCGACTCGTCGAACGTCGAGGAGAACGTGCGGCTGCCGCTCGACCTGTTCACGACGATGAGCATGAGCGAGAAGCGCGACCGGGTGAATTTTTGCCTGAAACGGGTCAACCTCGGCGACGTGAACCATCTGTACCCGGCCGAAATCAGCGGCGGGATGATCAAGCGCGTGGCGATCGCCCGCGCCATCGTGCTGAATCCGAAGTACCTGTTCTGCGACGAGCCGAACTCGGGGCTCGATCCGATGACGTCGGTGCTGATCGACAACCTGATCCAGGAGATCACCCAGGAATACAACATCACGACGATCATCAACACGCACGACATGAACTCGGTGATGGAGATCGGCGAACACATTATTTTTATCCATCAGGGGCAGAAATGGTGGGAAGGCACCAAGCACGATATTCTGCATGCCGATAACCGCGAGCTGAACGATTTCGTGTTCGCTTCGGCGATGGCCAAGCGCGCCCGGGAGGTGGAAATGTAGCGGGGCGGGCCGTACCGAACGGACGTTCCGCGGGAGAGGCGGTTTACTAAAAAAATTTAAAATAATTTTGCAGGCTCCCTGTTTTTTATATACTTTTGCAACGGTGTATTATAAGGTATTTTTCGGCAATTGATTAACCTTTCAAAATAAGTAGAATTATGTCAAAGATTAAAATTGGTATCAACGGTTTCGGCCGTATCGGACGCCTGGTGTTCCGTGCCGCAATGGCCAAAGACAATTTGGAAATCGTCGGAATCAACGACCTGATTTCGGTGGATTACATGGCTTACATGCTTCGTTACGACACGATGCACGGTCAGTTTAAAGGCACGATCGAAGTGAAGGAAAACGCACTGGTTGTCAACGGCCACTCGATCCGCGTAACTGCTGAAAAAGATCCCGCAAACCTGAAATGGAACGAAGTGGGCGCCGAATATGTCGTTGAATCGACCGGCCTGTTCCTGACCAAGGAAAAAGCCGAAGCTCATATCAAAGCGGGCGCGAAACGCGTCGTTATGTCGGCTCCGTCGAAAGACGATACCCCGATGTTCGTAATGGGCGTGAACAACAAAACTTACGCCGGTCAGACGATCGTTTCGAACGCATCCTGCACCACGAACTGTCTGGCTCCGATCGCCAAAGTGCTGAACGATAAATTCGGTATGGTAGAAGGTTTGATGACCACCGTTCACTCGACCACCGCTACCCAGAAGACCGTAGACGGTCCTTCGATGAAAGACTGGAGAGGCGGCCGCGCCGCTTCGGGCAACATCATCCCGTCGTCGACCGGCGCCGCTAAGGCCGTAGGTAAAGTGATTCCTGCGCTGAACGGCAAACTGACCGGTATGTCGCTGCGCGTACCGACCCTGGACGTATCGGTCGTAGACCTGACCTGTACGCTGGCTAAGGATACCACTTACGACGAAATCTGCAAAGCCATGAAAGAAGCTGCCGACGGCGAACTGAAAGGCATCCTCGGTTACACCGAAGACGCCGTGGTTTCCTCGGACTTCCTGGGCGACGCGCGTACTTCGATTTTCGACGCGAAAGCCGGTATCCAGCTCTCTCCGCGTTTCGTGAAAGTCGTTTCGTGGTATGACAACGAATGGGGTTACTCGAACAAAGTGCTCGAGCTGATCGAATACATGAACACCGTGAAATAGTTTTATAACAACGGTGTATTTTTGCGGGGGATGCCTTTGGGGCGTCCCCCGCTTTGTTTTCGCGGGCGCTCAGTCTGCGGCGCCCGTTTCGCCGTATGCCGCATAATGTCGGCGCGGATCGCTGGAAGTTCGGGGCTTTTTATTATATTTGTCTTCTTATTGAAGTAATATTCCGAAATGTTATGAAATCACGGATAAGTGTTTTACTGGTCGCCTTCGCGATGCTGTTCGCGGCTGCGATCCCGGAGACGGCGACAGGCAAGTCTCCGAAAGCGCGCAACGGAATGATCGAATTCCCCGAGCCGGCCCGCGCGAAAGGGCAGACCGACGTGCTGCAATTGCGCTGCGATCCGATTCCGGTGGTTCGGGTGGCTTTTATCGGACTCGGGATGCGCGGCTCGATGGCCGTGGAACGTTATACCCACCTGGACGGGGTGCGGATCGTAGCGCTGTGCGACGTGCGTCCGGAATTGGTGGAGAATGCCCAGGGGACGCTGAAAAACGCCGGGCTGCCCGCCGCCGCCGGATATACCGGCGCGGAGGATTGGAAAAAGGTCTGCGAACGGGAGGACGTCGATCTGATCTACAACTGCACGCCGTGGCTGCTGCACACTCCGATCGCCGTCTACGCGATGCGACACGGGAAACACGTGGCGCTGGAAGTTCCGGCCGCGATGTCGATCGACGAGTGCTGGCAGTTGGTCAATACGGCCGAGCAAACGCGCCGCCACTGCATGATGCTGGAAAACTGCTGCTACGACTTTTTCGAGATGGCTACGCTGAATATGGCGCAACAAGGGCTTTTCGGCGAGGTGATGCACGTAGAGGGAGCTTATATCCACGACCTGCGCTCGCTGAACCTCGACGACAAAACCGGATATTACGATATGTGGCGGTTGAAATACAATACCGACCATACCGGCAACCCGTATCCGACGCACGGTCTCGGGCCGGTCTGCCAAATCCTGAATATTCACCGCGGCGACAAGATGGACTACCTGGTTTCGGTATCTACCGACCAAAAGGGACTTTCGCTGGCCGCTGCCGGGAAATTCGGGAAGGATTCCGAGTATGCCGAAACCGATTACAAACTGGGCGATATGAACACCACGTTGATCCGTACGGCCAAAGGCAAAACGATCCTGATCCAGCACGACGTGACCAGCCCGCGTCCCTATGACCGCCTGCATAAGATCAGCGGTACGAAAGGTTTCGCACAGAAATATCCTGTCGAGGGAATCGCTCTCGAACCGAATGCGCATTCGTTCCTGGCGAAGCCGGAGTTCGATCAGTTGATGGCCGAGTACGAGCACCCCATTTCCAAAGAGATCGGCGAGAAGGCGCGTCAGGTCGGCGGGCACGGCGGCATGGACTTTATCATGGATTACCGGTTGATCTACTGCCTGCACAACGGGCTGCCGCTGGATCAGGACGTGTACGACGCCGCCGAATGGTCGTCGCTGGTCGAACTGACCGAAACGTCGGTAAAACATCGCGGGATGCCTGTAAAAGTGCCCGATTTTACACGCGGAGCCTGGAACCGAGTCAACGGATTTTCGCATGCCGTCAAATAGCGGCGTCGGCGAATGAAATAAGCAGATTATGGAAAAGATAGATCGGATCGTAACGTTATTTGATATTGCCGGCGAGGTCGTAAAGATCGCTCCGGTAGGCAGCGGATGGATCAACGATACCTACCGTGTTTCGACGGCGGGCGATGTGCCGGATTATGTGCTGCAACGGGTTAATCACCTTGTTTTCCAGGACGTCGGCCTGTTGCAGCGCAACATCGAGCGGGTTACTTCGCACATTCGCCGCAAGTTGACCGAAGCGGGCCGCGAAGATGTGGAACGCCGGGTGTTGCGCGTCGTGCCGACCAAAGACGGCAAACTCTATTATTTCGACGGGGAAAACTACTGGCGGATGATGGTTTTTATCGCCGGTTCCGTTACGCATGAGAGCATCACCGGCCCGTTGGCTTACCTGACCGGGCAGGCGTTCGGCGAGTTCCAGTCGATGCTCGCCGATATCGGCGAGGGGGCGCTCGGGGAGACGATCCCGAATTTCCACAACATCGAGTTCCGGCTCGAAGGTTTCCGCGAAGTGGCGGCCCGCGATCCGCAGGGACGCCTGGCAGGTGTGCGGTGGATGGTCGACGAACTGCTGGCCCGCGCCGACAGGATGTGCCTCGCGCAACGGCTTTTCCGCGCCGGAGAGCTGCCCAAACGCGTCACGCATTGCGATACGAAGGTCAACAACATCCTGTTCGACGAGCAGGATCGCCCGTTGTGCGTGATCGACCTGGACACGACGATGCCGGGGTTCGTGCTGTCCGATTTCGGCGATTTCATCCGCACGGCGGCCAATACCGGAGCCGAGGACGATCCCGATCTGGACAAAGTGGATGTCGATATGGATATTTTCCGCGCCTTCGCCAAAGGGTATGTCGAGAGCACTGCATCGTTTCTGACGCCCGTCGAGCGCGAGAACCTGCCCTACGGAGCACAATTGCTGACCTACATGCAGACGGTACGATTTTTGGCGGATTACCTCGACGGCGACAATTACTACAAGATCAAACATCCGGAACACAACTGGCAGCGTTCGAAGGCGCAGTTCAAGCTGCTGCAAAGCATCGAAGCGCAGGAAAAAGCCATGAACGATTACATCGCCGGGTTGTAGATTACTGAAAAAGGGACGGAACCGCAAAAATTTTCCGCGAGGACATCTATGAAAAAACTGTCGATCGTAGTCGCAACGTACAACCGGGCTCCGTACCTGCTCCGGACGCTGGAGAGTCTTGCGCGTCAGACGCTGTCGCCCGGCCTGTTCGAAATACTGGTCGTCAACAACAATTCGTCGGACAATACGCCCGAGGTGGTCGCCGGTTTTGCCGGCAGCCATCCGCAGTTGCAGGTGCGGATGGTGACCGAGACGTCGCAGGGAATTTCCTATGCGCGCAACTGCGGCATCGCTTCGTCGGTCGGGCAGTACATCGTATTCATCGACGACGACGAAGAGGCAAATCCTGAGTTTGCTAAAAGCTATTTTTGTTTTTTTGAAAACAATCCGGGTTTGGATGCTGCCGGGGGGGCGGTTGTTCCGGTTTACGAAGCGCCGTTGCCGGCGTGGTACTCCTACTATATCGAGAAAATGATCACCGGGGCGTTCGATTTGGGCGACCGCATGGTGCCGTTTCGCGGGAAACGGTACCCGGGCGTCGGCAATTCCGGTTTCCGCCGCCGGCTGTTCGATCGGTTCGGTAATTTCAACACGGCGCTCGGACGTTCGGGAGCTAACCCGATGGGGGGCGAGGAGAAAGACTTCTTTATGCGCGTACGGGCGCAAGGCATCCGTTATTACTACGTTCCGGGCGCTGAAATATACCATATTACGCCGGCGTCGAAGCTGACGCGGGCTTATTTCGAACGGTTGACCCGGATGATCGGCGTCAGCGAGCGGGTGCGCACCCGCTCCGAAGGGGGCGTTTCGTTCCCGAAACGTCTGTTGGCCGAGGCGGTCAAATGGGGCGGGGCCTGCGTATTCGCATTCGGCTACCTGTGCCGCCTGCAGCCGCTGAAAGGGTGGTACCTGCTTCGGATGCGGTGGAATATTACCTGCGGTCTGTTGACCGGTAAGTAGGCGTTCTGCCGCGGGAGTTTCGGGACTGAACGGCTCCCGGCGTTTCAAAATCTTTGGTTATGAGCGATTCGAAAAAAATACTGATGGTTTCGGATGCGTGTTATCCGGAGCTTTCGCCTCGGGCGTTCCGCACGACCGAGCTGGCGCGCGAGCTGGCGCGCGAAGGACACCGGGTAACGTTGCTGATTCCGAACCGGCAGGTTTTTCGCGACGATCCGTTGCAGGCGGACGGGTTGCGGGTGATTTTTGCCGACGGTACGGTAGAGGGACAGGGCGGGTCGGCGGTCGCCCGCAGAAACAAGAGCATCCGCCGATTTATCCCGAAATTCGCACAGCGCTGGATTCTCTATTTTTACTGCCACGAGTTTTTCGCCAAATACAATCCGGGGATTTTCCGGCGGTTGGTCGCGTTGGACGAGCCGTTCGACGCCGTGCTGTCGATTTCGTATCCGGCCGCGATCCACCGGGCCGTATCCCGGGCGATGCGGCGGAATCCGAACCTGAGGCATGCCGTGACGATCGCCGAATTCAGCGATCCGCCGTTCCGCGGCGATGTGGCGCCGAACGTGTTTCCTGCCTATTACCTGATCTTGAAATGTTGGGGGCGCCGGTTCGATTATTTTACGATTCCGGTCGAAAAGGCGTTGGGCTGTTACACGCCTTATAAGAGCCGGGAACGGATAAAAATCATTCCGCAGGGATTCGATCTGAACGCCGTGAAACGCCGGCCTTACGAGCCGAATCCGCAGCCGACGTTCGCCTACGCAGGTCGTTTCTACGAGCGGATCCGCGACCCGCGCTTCTTTTTCGATTTTCTGGAGACGCTGGATGCGGATTTTCGCTTCGATCTGTATATCAATTGCCTGGACCCTTGTTTCGCCGAAATGATCCGGCAAGCGCAACAGCGAGTGCGCGGCCGGATCGTGCTGCGCGAAGCGTTGCCGCGCGAACGGCTGATCGAACGGCTCGGCGCGGCCGATTTTCTGATCAATTTCGACAATACTACGTCGAACGCTACGCCGAGCAAGCTGATCGACTATGCGATGACCGGCCGGCCGATCCTGTCGTTCAACGACCGCACGTTCGATCCGGACGGGTTCCGCGCGGCGCTTCGCGGCGATTACCGCGCGCAGGTGCGGGGAATCGACCTGTCGCAGTACGATATCCGGAACGTGGCGGCGCAGTTTATCGATCTGATCGACGCCGGGAAACAAAAGGAATAGGGGCTTTCCGGCCTTTTTCAGCGCGGCTTTGGCTGCCGAAATTGACGCGATTCCGATACGGGATTTGCGGGTGTACGATTTATTTTGAGTCGTGTTGCCGAATAGTCGACACGTGCACCTGACTTCTAATTAACTGCAAATTGTTTGTCGGATGTTTTCAACCGTTAGGAATACGGCCTGTTATTTTTTCTGTTTTCACGATTTTTTTCTATTGTAATGCTTGAAATCGCATATTATATATAAGAGTGCGAATCGTGTAGCCATGTTCCCCGTTTTAAATATCAATAATTCCGATATAATGTCCTTTTCGTATTATTTTAAAGAAGGCGCAGAGGAACGATTCTTTCGGAAAGAGGACGTCCGCTATTATATCAGGTATAAAGATAAGACCTATGACCTATCATGCGAAAAGAATCAAAAACGACCTGACGGATTTCCCGGCCTATATTTATCTCAATTCGAGTTTCCCGAGTTGTGTTCATCTTATTATAAAAACTACTTGGTCGATGTGATTATCCCGAGCAGCATGATCGATTTTCCCAGGAACGGTTCAGACAAGATTTTCGTAGAAGGTTTGGGCGAGATAACATCGGACGATAATCCGATAGTTGTAATGATGAGAATGAAGGAATAATGAAAAGAAAAAATCTGTTCGTTTTTGCGGATCGGGTTTTGTTACCGCTGTTGCGGCAGTAACCGTATTTACCGCTCGGTACAAGAATGCGGTCGGCGATTTATTCATGCAAAACGTTGAAGCGTTAACCGAAAATGAAGACTCCGGTTGCCCGGGAGGACAATGCACCACGACTTATGCTGACGGCGGAAGTTGTACGGCTTGTTGTTCCTCAGGGCGAACTCCCAATTGTGACGAATACGGTTGTTGGTGCTTGTGACGGTTAAATTTTTTTATTCCTGTTTCAGTGTCCGGCGATAGAACTCTGTCAGCCGGCTCACGGTTTTGTCGGTGATAGACGGGTCGTGTCGCCGGATGCGTTTTCGGAAGGCGGTAAAAAAAGCGATGCGGATTCCCGCATCGCTTTTTTGTTCAAGTTCGGTATCGGATTGTAGGCGGCCGTTACCGGTTTTTTATTTTGTCGTGTCCGTGGCCGTACTGTCGGCGGGGAACATGTGTTTGGCATACTTGTACCCGTAAGCGTCGTACAGCCTGGCCAGCGAAGTTTCGCGTTTCTTGAAACTGTCGAAATCTTTGTTGTCGTACGACCAGCCCACTTCGGCCAGCGCGGCCAGGCGCGGCAGCAGCATGTATTCGGCATGGTCGAATTCGCTGATGAATTCGGTCCACAGGTTGCCCTGTACGCCCAGGATATACTGCTGTTCGTCGGCGTTCAGCCCTTCGTACGGGTCGAGCGAGTACACTTTCTCGATCGGAAGATGTCCGCCGATCGATTTCGGTTCGGTTTCGGTCTTGTCGGTCTGGTAGTAATCCAGATAGCAGTGCGAGTTCGGGGCCATGATGACGTGGTTTCCCTTTTTAGCCGCTTCGATACCGCCCGCGGAACCGCGCCATGACATGACGGTCGCCGTTTCCGAGATGCCGCCTTCGAGAATCTCATCCCAGCCGACGATCTTGCGGCCTTTGCCTGCGAGGAATTTCTCGGCCCGCTGCATAAAATAACTTTGCAGTTCGTTCTCGTTTTTTAGCTTTTCGGTTTTGATCCGCTGCTGGCATGCCGGGCATTGCTGCCAGTTGATTTTCGGGCATTCGTCTCCGCCGATATGGATGTATTCCGACGGGAACAGTTCGACCACTTCCGACAGGACGCCTTCTATAAACCGGAACGTCGAATCGTTGCCGGCACAGTACACGTCGGCTTTTACGCCCCAGGTCGACGGAACGACATACCCTTCGCCTTTGCAGCCGAGGTAAGGATAGGAGGCGAGCGCAGCGGAGGCGTGGCCCGGCATTTCGATTTCGGGGATGACCGTGATGAACCGTTTTGCGGCATATTGTACGATGTCGCGGATTTCGTCCTGCGTGTAGAAACCGCCGTAGGGAACCGAATCTTTCGGTGCGTCGGCTTCGGCTTGCAGGTTGCAGCGGTCGCGGAACGCGCCGACCTCGGTCAGTTTGGGGTATTGTTTGATTTCGATCCGCCAACCCTGGTCGTCGGTCAGGTGCCAGTGGAAACGATTGAGTTTGTGCATAGCGAGGATGTCGATGAAAGTTTTCACGTCGTCGGCGGTAAAGAAGTGACGACACACGTCCAGCATTCCGCCGCGGTGGGCGAAGTGCGGCTTGTCGGCGATCTCCGCGACGGGCAATTCGATGACGCCGGCTTTTTCGCCCCGCGCTACGGCTACCGGCAGTAACTGCCGCAGCGTCTGGAAGGCATAAAATACGCCGGCGGGGCTTCCTCCGGTAATGTCGACGCCGTCCGGACGGATATTCAGCGTATATTCCTCGGGTTGCAGGCCGCCCAATCGCACGTTGATCGCGCCCGCTTCGGGCTGCGTGCTTTTAATCACCGGCAGCGGTTTGCCGAACGATTTGTCGAGCAGGCCGTTGAACAGGCGGACGGAGTAGTTCAGCGTCGAGTCGTCCGACAGCAGGCAGATTTTGGTGTTTTTCGTCAGGTCGAACGCCCCGTCGGAGGCGACGACCGATACCGGCTGCGGTACGATGTCGACCGATTCGACGCGGGCGATCCGTTTGCCGCAAGAGCTGCATAAGACGGCCGCGACGCCGCAGAAGAATAGCAGTTTTTTCATAGGTCAGATTTTTAAATTTTGGATTCGGTGGAACAAAAATACGTTTTTTTCGCAAAACCGCGTCGTATCCGTCCGCTTTTTGCCGACCGTCGATCCGGACTCTTCGTGCGATCGCGTAGCCGTATTGTCGCATCGCGTCGGTCTGTTTTCGTAGGGGAAGGGCGAAAATGTCCGGCGGTTTGCCGTCTGTTCGTAAAAAAATTATAACTTTGTATGCATTTGATTTTTCAGATGCGGGGAAAACTAATCTTATCAAATCATAAAACTATGGCAAATAAGGAACAGAAGCTGTTCGCCGAATTTCCGCCGGTTTCGACCGAGCAGTGGGAATCGGTGATCGCGGTAGACCTTAAAGGGGCCGATTATGAGAAAAAACTCGTGTGGAGAACGGCCGAGGGATTCAATGTCCGCCCGTACTACCGCGCCGAGAATCTCGACGGCATCAAGTACCTCGGTTCGCAGTGCGGGGAATTTCCGTACGTACGGGGTACCGGGAAAGACAACAACTGGCGGATCGTCCAGACCATCGAGGTCGGATGTCCGAAAGAGGCCAATGCACAGGCTACCGTCCTGTTGACCAAAGGGGTCGAATCGATCGGTTTCGTGATCGGGGACAAGGAGTTTTCCGCAGCCGACCTCGATACGCTGCTGTCCGGGATTTCGGTAAAAAATACCGAGCTCGTTTTCAGCGGCTGTGCCACCAAAAAAGTAGCGGGCCTTTTTATCGATAAAATGGATAAGGAGGGAGTCGATCCCGAAACGGTGAGAGCCTCTTTCGTGCTCGACCCGATCGTCAAAAAGCTGACGCTGAAAGGAACGATGGCCTGCAAGAACGGGCAGTGCAAGGGTTTTGAGAATCTGGCGTCGCTGATCTCGAAGGGAGCCGCATACAAGAGGATTCGTTTTGTCAACGTCAGCGGCGAGATTTTCCATAACAGCGGTTCCACGATCGTGCAGGAACTGGCCTTTACGCTGGCTGCCGGCCACGAATACGTGGTGAAACTGATGGAGCAGGGCCTGAGCGTCGATCAGGTCGCTCCGGCGCTGCGTTTCTCGATGGCGATCAGTTCGAACTACTTCATGGAGATCGCTAAGTTCCGCGCCGCGCGGCTGCTGTGGGCCAATATCATGGCGCCGTACAATCCTTCGCGCGGCTGCGCAAGCAAGATGAAGGTGCATGCGGTGACCTCGAAATGGAACATGACCGTTTACGACCCGTATGTCAACATGCTGCGCGGCACGACCGAAGCGATGAGCGCCGCCGTATCGGGCGTTCATTCGATCGAAGTGCTGCCGTTCGACACGCCGTACGAAAAACCGACCGATTTTTCGGCGCGTATCGCCCGCAATGTGCAGTTGCTGCTGAAAGAAGAGTCGCATTTCAACCAGGTTTGCGATGCCGCCGGCGGATCGTACTATATCGAAAACCTGACCAATTCGATCGCCGAGCAGGCGTGGAACCTGTTCCGGCAGGTGGAAGAGAAAGGCGGTTACATCGCCGCGTTCGAAGCCGGTTTTATCCAGGATCAGGTCGAAGCTTCCGCCGCCAAAAAGAATTCGAATATCGCGACCCGCCGCGAGACGCTGCTCGGAACCAACCAGTTCCCTAATTTCAATGAAGTGGCCGACGAGGCGATTACCGAAGACGTCGTTACCGGGAAATCGACCTGCAAATGCGGTTGCGCGTCCCAGGCGGCAGACGGCGTACGTCCGTTGAAGCCGTACCGCGGCGCGATGGCTTTCGAACAGATGCGCCTGAAGGTGGACCGCAGCGGCAAACAGCCGAAGGCCTTCATGCTGACCTGCGGAGCGTTGGCTTTTGCCCGCGCCCGCGCGCAGTTCTCGTGCAATTTCTTCGCCTGCGCCGGGATCCGCGTGCAGGACAATACCTATTTCAAGAGCGTCGAAGAAGGCGTGAAAGCCGCATTGGAAGCGAAGGCCGAGATCGTGGTGATCTGCGCGGCCGACGACGACTACGCTACGCTGGCTCCCGAGGCGTTCAAGCTGCTCGGCGACAAGGCGATTTTCGTGGTTGCCGGGGCGCCCGCTTGCAAAGAGGAGCTCGAAGCACAAGGGATCAAGAACTTTATCAGCGTCCGCAACAACGTGCTCGAAACCCTCCAGTATTATCTTAAAGAACTCGGTATTTAAACAGGGATTGTCATGAGAGCAAAATTTTCAGATTTAAAATATGCAGGCGCCGCGGCAAAGTGCTGCAGCGCGAAAGGGTGCAAGGAAAACGAGCCCTGGGTAACTCCCGAGCACATCGCCGTGAAAGGAACCTATACGGCCGAAGACCTCGAAGGCATGGAGCACCTGAATTATGCCGCCGGTATCGCGCCGTTCCTGCGCGGTCCGTACAGTACGATGTACGTGATGCGTCCGTGGACGATCCGTCAGTACGCCGGTTTTTCGACCGCGGCCGAATCGAACGCGTTCTATCGCCGTAACCTGGCTTCCGGCCAGAAAGGGCTTTCGGTGGCGTTCGACCTCGCTACGCACCGCGGTTACGACGCCGATCATCCGCGCGTAGTCGGCGACGTCGGCAAGGCCGGCGTGTCGATCTGCTCGGTGGAGGATATGAAGGTGTTGTTCGACGGCATTCCGTTGAACAAGATGTCCGTCTCGATGACGATGAACGGCGCCGTACTGCCGGTGCTGGCGTTCTACATCGTGGCCGGTCTGGAGCAGGGCTGCACGCTCGACCAGCTCAGCGGTACGATCCAGAACGACATCTTGAAGGAGTTCATGGTGCGCAATACTTATATTTACCCGCCCGAATTTTCGATGAAGATCATCGCCGATATTTTCGAGTACACGTCGAAGAATATGCCGAAGTTCAACTCGATCTCGATCTCCGGCTACCACATGCAGGAGGCTGGGGCTACGGCCGACATCGAGCTGGCTTATACGCTGGCCGACGGTCTGGAGTACCTGCGAACGGGGGTTAATGCCGGCATGAGCGTCGATACATTCGCTCCGCGGTTGTCGTTCTTCTGGGCTATCGGCATGAATCATTTTATGGAGATCGCCAAGATGCGCGCCGCCCGTCTGCTGTGGGCGAAGATTGTCAAGCAGTTTGACCCGAAAAATCCGAAATCGCTGGCGCTGCGTACGCACTCGCAGACTTCCGGTTGGTCGCTGACCGAACAGGATCCGTTCAACAACGTGGCGCGTACCGCGATCGAAGCGATGGCCGCCGCGCTGGGGCACACCCAGAGTCTGCATACCAACGCGCTCGACGAAGCCATCGCGCTGCCGACCGATTTCTCGGCGCGTATCGCGCGTAATACGCAGATCTATATTCAGGAAGAGACCAACGTTACCCGCGCGGTCGATCCGTGGGCCGGTTCCTATTACGTGGAATCGCTGACCAACGAGATCGTGCACAAGGCCTGGGATTTGATCCAGGAGGTCGAAAAGCTCGGCGGTATGGCCAAAGCCATCGAAACCGGTATTCCGAAAATGCGTATCGAGGAGGCGGCCGCCCGCAAACAGGCGCGCATCGACTCGGGCAACGATACGATCGTCGGAATCAACCGTTACCGTCTCGAAAAAGAGGATCCGATCGACATTCTCGCCGTCGACAATACGGCTGTCCGCGAAGCCCAGATCAAGCGTCTGAACGAACTTCGCGCCAACCGCGACGAAGCGAAAGTGAAAGCCGCGCTGGCCGCTATTACCGAATGTGTTCGCACGAAGAAGGGGAATCTGCTCGAACTGGCCGTCGAAGCCGCCAAAGTGCGCGCGTCGCTCGGTGAAATCTCGGATGCCTGCGAAGAGGTCGTAGGACGATACAAAGCTGTTATTCGTTCAATATCAGGAGTATATTCAGCAGAAGTGAAAAACGACGAAAGTTTTGCGAAGGCCAAACAAATGGCCGAGCAGTTTGCCAAAAAGGAGGGTCGCCAGCCCCGCATCATGATCGCCAAACTCGGTCAGGACGGGCACGACCGCGGCGCGAAGGTAGTCGCTACCGGTTACGCCGACATCGGATTCGACGTCGATATGGGGCCGTTGTTCCAGACCCCGGCCGAAGCCGCCAAACAGGCCGTCGAAAACGACGTGCATGTGGTGGGCGTATCGTCGCTGGCCGCCGGCCACAAGACGCTCGTTCCGCAGATCGTCGCCGAACTGGCGAAGCTGGGCCGCGAGGACATCGTGGTGATTGTCGGCGGCGTGATCCCGCACCAGGATTACGACGACCTGTACAAAGCCGGCGCCGCCGCTATTTTCGGTCCCGGAACTCCGATCTCGACCGCTGCGATCAAGATCCTGGAGATTTTGAATGCCGAATAGGTTGTATGCATAGACGAGGCCGGGCCGTCCTTTCGGGCGGCCCGGTTTGTTTTGAGGGAGGAACGGGGCCCTTCCGGCCGGACCGAGAATCGACAATCGGTTCCGAGTATGGATTCCGGTGCGTCCGTCGAGGCTGCTTTGCCCACCTGTTTCCCCGAATAAAAAAGCGGCCGTCCGGAATCTCCGGACGGCCGCTTTCGCTTGCGGGAGCCCCTGCCTGTTTCCCGAACGGTTACTTGGCCGGAGCCCAGCAGGTCAGGTGGTTATTCGGCGTTACGACGGCGAATTTATAAAAACCGTCCGGGTTTGCGGAGAGGTCGTAGGTGAAACTTCCCGCGCCGGCTTTCACTTTGCCGACCTTGACCCACCGATCCGGCGAACCTTGTTTGAAGTTGTTGGAGCGGGCGGCGTATACGGTGGCCGTAGCTTTGTCGTTCAGGCTCGTCCATCCCAGTTCGACGGCGTTGCCTTTGCGGTCGATCCGGATGCCGGCGATGTCCGCCTTGCCGATAAAGGGCATCCCGTCCTGCTCCCACAGCACGTCCGTCGGAACTTCGAAGCCCAGGTAGCGGCAGATCGTCGGGGCGATGTCTACGATCGACAGCAGCGGAGCGGCGAAGTGCGCATTCGGCTGCACGTTCGTGGCGATCCACGAAGTGCGTTCGCGTTCGGACTGCCCGCCGTGGTGGTATCCGTCGGGGCCGCGTCCGTGGTCGGTCGTCACGATGAGCAGCCACTCTTCGTCGTAGTTGGCTTCGCGGTATTTCACGGCTTCCCGGATTCGTTCGACCTGCTTGTCGGCTTTCATCACGTATTCGTCCATGAAATCGCCGTTGCCGTAATAGTGTCCCGCGTCGTCCGTGTACCACAGGTAAACCCAGCTCATGTCCGGGGCGTCGTTGCGGATTCCTTCGGCGGCGGCTTCGGAGATCGCTTCGTCGATCTTGAAAATATGGAGGTCGTCTTTCTCTTTCGGGTAATTTTTCGTGTCGAGGTCGAGCCCGTCCGCGACGTAGTCGATCTTCAAATTGCCCGTTTCGGGAAGCCCTTCGCCGAGCAAGACGGTACGGTTGTCCGTCCAGCTCGAATAAAGCCCCGTTTTGAAATTTTTCTTCTGTTCCTTGGCGATCCGGAAAATCGACCAGTAATTATAGTCCGGTTTCGGAGAATTGTCCCAGACTTCGTGCTTGTTGGCCCAGGTGGCCGTCAGGATGCAGTTGTAACCGACGGCCGAAATGGTCGGCGTCTGGTCGTACCGGCCGACGGTTCCGCCGCAGTAGGCGCGCGAGTAACCGCCTTCGGCTGCGACGGCTTTGATGGCCGGCGGATCGAGCCGTTCGATCACGTCGGCCGGAATTCCGTCCAGAATAACGTATACCGCTTTTTTTGTTTTTGCGGAAAAAACCGAGAGCGGCAGCAGCAAGGCGAATGCAAAAGAAAGGAGGGTCAGTCGTCTCATAGTCCGTTTTTAAATATTCCGGATTCAAAGATACGAAAAAATGCGGCAAATATTTTTTGCAAACGGATGAAAGCGAACAGGAGCGGCTGCCGGTGGCGGTTCCGCGGGGCAATCATTCAGACGATCAGCCGCGAAAGTTTTTTCGAGATCAGCGTCCGTTCCTGGTTCAGAACCGAAATCTGGTGGGTGAGGGTGGCTTGTTCCTCCTCCGGCAGCGACTGGTCGGCCAGCTTCGCCCGCAGCCCGGCGATGATGTCGTCGATCACTTTCGACTTGTACAGGATCACGGCCCGCGGAACCGCCACCGGCAGCCGCTCCTGTTCGCTTTCGACGACGATGTCGAATTTTTTCCACAGTTTGCTGACCATGTAATTGTCGTCGTAGGTCAGCAGGTTTACCACGACATTGCTGACTTCCGGATCGGGGTGGTTGATGAAATGGTTCATGCCGATTCCTTCGCCGCTCTGTCGTAGCGTTTTGTATTCTTCGTATATTTTGTGCAGTACGGCGTTTTTCATCACGATGCCGTTCTGGTCGAGGTCGTTTATAATCACTTCGGCCACGTTCAGTTCGACGACCTCCTTTCCTTCGACGTACTCGAAGTCGTGCTCGCCGTACTTGAGCAGGTATTTGATCAGTTCGTTTTCCAGTTCTTCGATGCTGCTGCCCGCTTCGACTTGCGCTATGGCGGCCGGTTGGTTTTCCGTGCGCCGGCGGATGATTTCCTGGTTGCGGATAAATTCTTTGGCTTCGTTGCCGGCCGTGTGTTCGACGCGGCGCAGCGCGATCTCGCGCAGCAGGATCTGTTCGTCGATCTCCATTTGCCGCGAACATTCGCGCGTGTAGACCGAACGGGTGATGGCGTCCGGAATCACCGAAATGCTCTGCACGATGTCGGCGATCAACGCCGCCTTGCGCAACGGGTCGCCCGCCGCCTCGGCCAACAGCAACCGGGTCTTGAACGAGATGAAATCTTCTTCGTGCGACAGGATGAAATCGCGCAGTTCGGTCGCGTTGTGCTTGCGGGCGAACGAGTCGGGGTCGTCTCCGTCCGGCAGCAGCACGACCCGCACGTTCAGGCCGTCTTTCAGGATCATGTCGATCCCGCGCAGCGAGGCTTTGATGCCGGCGCTGTCGCCGTCGTAGATCACCGTCACGTTGCGCGTGAAGCGGCCGATCAACCGGATTTGCCCGTCCGTCAGCGAGGTGCCCGACGAGGCGACCACGTTTTCGATTCCGGACTGATGCATCGAGATGACGTCCGTGTAACCTTCGACCAGGATACAGCAATCCTGCTGCGTGATCGCCCGTTTGGCGAAATAGATTCCGTACAGGACGTCGCTTTTGTGGTAGATCTCCGATTCCGGCGAGTTCAGGTATTTCGCGACTTTCTTGTCGGTGCGCATCGTCCGGCCGCCGAATGCGGTTACGCGTCCGCTGATCCCGTGGATCGGGAACATTACCCGGCCGCAGAAACGGTCGTAATAGCCGCCCGTCTCGCGTTTGATCGTCAGTCCGGTGCCGACCAGGAACTCCTCTTTGTAGCCGTCGGCCAGCGCCTGCCGCGTAAAAGTGTCGCCGCCGTCGGGACAGTAGCCGAGTCCGAATTTCCGGATCGTGGCGTCCGAGAACCCGCGTTCGCGGAAATAGCCGATACCGATGCTTTGTCCTTCGGGCGTGTCGTGCAGCGTCCGGACGAAATAGTCGGCGGCATACGACGAGACGACCATCATGCTCTCGCGGTCGTCGTTGCGGCGCACCTCTTCGGGAGTCTGTTCGCGTTCGGCGACCTCGATGCCGTATTTGCGGGCGACGTATTTCAACGCTTCGGGATAGGTCATGTTTTCGTGTTCCATCACGAAGGTCACGGCATTGCCTCCCTTGCCGCAGCCGAAGCACTTGAATAGCCCCTTCGACGGCGAGACAACAAACGACGGCGTTTTTTCGTTATGGAAAGGGCAGCACGCCTGGTAGTTTATCCCCTTCTTTTTGAGGGTGACAAAGTCGCCGACCACCTCGACGATGTTGGCGGCGGCGAAAATACGGTCTATGGTTGCTTTGTCGATCATAGGGATAAACGGTGTTTCCGGAATCCAAAGTTACGATAATTTTCGGATTGTAGGATGCGGCGCGCCGGCCGGAACGCTCTAGCTGAGGTGTTCGATCAGGATTTTGACGCCGATGCCGATCAGGATCAAGCCGCCGAAGATTTCGGCTTTCGGGCCGAGCCGCGACGAAACGCGTTTGCCGATCTTCAGTCCGGCGGCCGAGATCAGGAAAGCCGACAGGCCGATCAGCAGCGCCGCGAGCAGGGTGTTGCCCTGCGGCGGTCCGTCGAACAACCTGATCTTGACCATCCCGAGGCTGAATCCGGTGATCAGCGCGTCGATGCTGAGCGCCACGCCGAGCAGCAGCGTATTGCGTAGCGATAACAGGTCGTTGCAGTTGACCGATTCTCCTTCGGCGGAAAGGCCCTCTTTGATCATCTTGCCGCCGACGATCGCCAGCAGCCCGAAGGCTACCCAGTGGTCGTAGTCGGCGATCAGCCGGCTCACGTTTTCGCCGAGGAACCAGCCGGCCATGATCATCAGGAAGTGGAAGATGCCGATGACGATCAGGAAACGCATCCGCTGCCGGTGCGTCGTGCACCCGGCGAATCCCAGCGACAGCGAGACGGCGAACGTGTCGAGACTCAATCCGACTCCCAACAGTAAGACCCCAAGTAAACCCATCCGGAAAAGTGCTAAATTTTATGCAAAAATAGCCATTAATTCCGGTTTTGTGAATAAACGGTACGACGTGACCGGATTTTTAAATCAATTCTTACCTTTGCACCATGGATTTCAAACTGGTATCGGAATACAGCCCCACCGGGGATCAGCCCGAAGCGATCGGGCAGCTCGTGTCGGCGTTGCGGGACGGTTGCCGGCACAATACGCTGCTCGGCGTTACCGGTTCGGGCAAGACGTTTACGATGGCCAACGTGATCGCCGCGCTGAATAAGCCGACGCTGATCATGAGCCATAACAAAACGCTCGCGGCGCAGCTCTACGGCGAGTTCAAAAACTTTTTCCCGGAAAATGCGGTCGAATATTTCGTCTCCTATTACGACTATTACCAGCCCGAAGCCTATCTGCCGACGACGGACACTTTTATCGAAAAGGATCTGTCGATCAACGAAGGGATCGAGAAAATGCGGCTCAGCGCCACTTCGTCGCTGTTGAGCGGCCGTAACGACATCGTCGTCGTATCGAGCGTGTCGTGCATATACGGGATCGGCAATCCCGAGGACTTCCACGCCACGTCGGTCGAGCTGAAAGTCGGCGATGTGATCAGTCGCAACAAACTGCTGTACGCGCTGGTCGATGCGCTCTACACCCGCAGCGAGAACGATTTCCGGCCGGCCACGTTCCGTGTAAACGGCGATACGGTCGATATTTTCGCCGCTTACGGCGAGAAGTGCTATCGGGTGGTTTTCTTCGATAACGAGATCGAGATGATCAGCCTGATCGATCCGGTGACCGGACAGCGGCTCGAATCGCTCGAACGCGTGATCGTGTATCCGGCCAATCTGTTCGTGACGACGCGCGAACGGGTCGAGCAGGCGATCCGGATGATCCAGCTTGATCTGGGGAAACAATGCGAGTTTTTCGAGTCGATCGGTAAGCCGACCGAGGCCCGGCGGCTCAAACAGCGCGTCGAATACGACCTGGAGATGATTAAGGAATTGGGTTATTGTCCCGGGATTGAGAACTATTCGCGCTATTTCGACGGGCGTTCGCCGGGCAGTCGGCCCTTCTGCCTGATCGATTATTTCCCGAAAGACTTTTTGTTGATTATCGACGAGAGTCACGTGACGATCCCGCAGATACGGGGGATGTTCGGCGGGGACAGTTCGCGTAAAAACAACTTGGTCGATTACGGCTACCGGTTGCCGGCCGCGTTGGACAACCGACCGTTGAAGTTCAATGAATTCGAATCGCTCGAAAATCAGGTGATCTATGTGAGCGCCACGCCGGCCGACTACGAGCTGATCAAATCGGAGGGTTCGGTGGTCGAACAGTTTATCCGCCCGACCGGGCTGGTCGATCCGCCGGTGGAGGTGCGTCCGACGCTGAACCAGATCGACGACCTGGTCGAGGAGATCGAAATCCGCGCCGAAGCGGACGAGCGGGTGTTGGTGACGACCCTGACCAAACGAATGGCCGAAGAGCTCTATAAATATTTCGACCGGATGGGAATCCGCTGCCGGTATATTCATTCCGACGTCGATACGCTCGAACGGGTGCAGATCCTCGACGATCTGCGCGCCGGATTGTTCGACGTGCTGATCGGCGTAAACCTGTTGCGCGAGGGGCTCGATCTGCCCGAAGTTTCGCTGGTGGCGATCATGGACGCCGACAAGGAGGGCTTTCTGAGAAGCGCGCGTTCGCTGACGCAGACCGCGGGGCGCGCGGCGCGAAACGTCGGCGGACGGGTAATTATGTATGCGGATAAGATCACCGATTCGATGCGGCTGTCGATACAGGATACCAACCGCCGCAGGGAAAAGCAGATACATTATAACAACCTGCACGGCGTGGTGCCGCGGCAGGCGATCAAGAGCGGCCGGGCGATCCTTTCCGGCGAAGCGTTGCAGGGCCGCAAAGGGGAAGGCGCGCTGTACGACCTGACCGGGGACCGCGGCTTTGCAGTGGCGGCCGATCCGGTGGCCGCCTACATGACCGAGCACGACCTTGAATCGGCGATCAAGATCGCCCGCGAAGCGATGGAAAATGCCGCTCGCGAACTCGATTTTGCCGCCGCCGCCGCTTACCGCGACCAGATGTACGCGTTGCAGGAAAAACAGCAAAACCTGAAAAAGAAATGACGTTCGCCCGGAGACTGACCCGCATCATCGATATTTTCTACCTGCCGCCGTTGCGGCGGCTGGTGCCGTTACAGACGTTCCGTTACGCGGTTTGCGGCGGGGCGAACATGGGGTTCGACCTGCTGCTTTATTTCATTCTTTACAATTTCGTGCTGGACAAGGAGGGCGTCGTGCATCTTGGCGACTTTGTCGCCGTTTCGTCGTATAACGCCGCCTGGATGATCGTTTTTCCGATCACGTTCTTCACAGGGTTCTGGCTGAACCGTCACATCGCGTTTCACGGTTCGCCATTGCGCGGACGCGTGCAACTGTTCCGTTACCTGATGAGCGTGTGCGGCTCGATCCTGTTGAATTATCTGTGCATGAAACTGTTCGTCGGCGTGATCGGGATCTATCCTACGCCGTCGAACGCCCTCACCAAAGCGATCTCGGTCGCTTACAGCTACCTGATGCAGAAATATTTTTCATTCCGGGGCTGCGTGGACGGCAATTGCCGCTGACGTCAGTAGAACAGGAACAGCATGGCGATCGTCCAGTAGACTCCGGCCCGGATCCAGGCCAGCGTGGCCGGCGGGATCTGCCGTGCGCCGAACCGTGCGGAGACCCAGTCGGCGACCAGGGCTACGATCGTGAAGATCGTAATCGCTACTGCTGCGAACGTCGTGCCGAGGATCAGGATGTCGATGCGCGGCGTCGCGGATGTTTTGTCGAGGAATTGCGGAAAAAACGCGAGGAAGAAAAGGATGATTTTCGGGTTCAGCAGGTTCATCGTGATTCCCGTCCGGTAGAGCTTGCCGAACGTGCCGGCGGATTCGTTTTGCAGGGTGGCCGTGCTGTCCGCGATGGAGACGGATGCGTCGTTACGGCTTCTGAGCGAAACGATGCCCATATAGATCAGGTAGGCGATTCCCGCGTAACGGATGGCGGCAAACAGGATCGGGGAAGAGGCGATGATCAGCGAGATGCCGAGCGCGGCCAGCGCCGTGTGTACGAACAATCCCGAACAAAGCCCCAAGGCCACCGCGATCCCCGTCTTACGTCCCTGGACGATGCTTTGGGCCATGACAAACAAAATATCCGGACCCGGCATCAGGGTCAGTAACGACGAGGCGACGATAAATTCGAGCAGTTTCATGTGCGGAGCGGTTCAAAATCCGCGGACGGCTATTTGACGCGCAATTTCTGTTTGATCTGCAACAGACTGTTCGGCTTGATCCCGTTCAGTGCGCACAACTTCGAGACGGTCGTCGAGTAATTTACCGCGATGTGCGACAGGGTTTCCCCTTTTTTCACATAGTGGTAGGTCGGCGCGGTTTGTTGCGGCGAGTTGTCTCTCTCGGCGGCTGTCGCGGGCGACGATTCCCGGGGGGCCGTTTTATCCGCCGGTTCGAGGGTCTGGGCAAAAATCGGCTGGTTGCCGTCGCTGTCCGGAATATAAGTCGTCGCGCGTTTTGTCGAGACGCGGATCGCTCCGCCCCGGTTATAACAGTAAAGAGTTTGGTCGCTGCGCAGGCAACGGTTGTCCGGATCGACGAGCAGCGTCGGATTGACCGGTTCGCTGGCGACGCGTACTTCGAAATGGACGTGCTCGGTGGTCGCCCGGCCGGTTCTTCCGGCCAACCCGATCGGGTCGCCGGCTTCGACGACGTCGTTCACCCGGACGAGATTCCGGGACTGGTGCGCATAGACGGTCTCGATGCCGTTGTAATGCCGGATCACGACGAGGTTGCCGTATCCGCTGTACGGTTTCGACATCCGCACGACGCCCGGCATCGCGGCCCGGATCGTGTCGTTCGGGATCGCCTTGATGTCGATACCGGTGTGGTTCGAACGTCCGCGTCGCCCGAACGGGGAGATCAGTTTTCCCGGATACGGATAACAGAATTCCGTCTCCAGCTCGCACAGCGGAACGACCAGTTCGCCCGATTCGGGGAACGGATTGTTATAACGCAACGGGATGCGGACGTTCGCGCTTTCGGTTTCGCCGAAACTCATCTCCGGTCGCGCCTTCAGCGGTTTGATCATCGCTTCCGGACGTTCTACGCCCGGAATTGCGCACACGTTGTTATCGGATTTTAAATTTTCAGAGAGCGAATTGCCGTCGGATTCGGATGTCCGTGCGGAAATATTTTCAGCCACGACTTCCGTTCCGGCCTTTTGCCGCTGCTGTTTTTTCGAACTGCCGAAAAACGATTTTACGGACGAACATCCTGAAAGTAAAATGGTTACGACAATAGACAAGATCAATGAACGCAGTCTCATACGGCGATTTGTTTTTTATGGCTATAAAAATAGGCATTTTTTTCGGGAAATCATAATTTCCGCGACGCCGGCTGCGGCCGGGCCCGTCGCGGCGGAACGAATTCGTCCGGATTCGCGCCGTTTCGAAAATATCCTCTATATTTGTATAATCTGTTTGATTTTTGCAGCTACTTACGCAACGATTAAAAATAACGATATGGAGACCGAAAAAACGAAATGCCTGATCGTCGGCAGCGGGCCGGCGGGTTATACGGCGGCGATTTATGTTTCGCGCGCGGGTTTTACGCCTATCCTTTACGAAGGGATGGCTCCGGGCGGACAGCTTACGACCACGACGCGGATTGAGAATTTTCCGGGATTCCCCGACGGGATCGACGGGGGCGTCCTGATGGAGAATATGAAGCAGCAGGCGATCAGATACGGGGCCGATATCCGGATGGGTGCGGTGACCGGGGTGGATTTCACGATGCGTCCGTTTCGGGTGACCGTCAACGGCGAGAAGCGGATCGAGGCGGAAGCGCTGATTATCGCTACCGGGGCGGAAGCCCGCTACCTGGGTTTGGAGTCCGAACAGCGGTTCCGGGGGATGGGCGTGTCGGCGTGCGCTACGTGCGACGGCTTTTTCTATCGGGGACAGGACGTCGTGGTGGTCGGCGGCGGCGATTCGGCCTGTGAAGAGGCGGCCTATCTCGCGACGATCTGCCGGAAAGTGTATATGATCGTGCGTAAGGATCGTTTCCGGGCGTCGAAGGCGATGCAGGAACGCGTGATGACCACGCCGAACATCGAGATCCGTTTCGAGACCACGACGCAGGAGGTGCTCGGCGACGATTCCGGCGTAACCGGGGTCCGCGTGCGCCGTGCCGACGGTCGGGAGGAAGAACTCGGCGTGACCGGTTTTTTCGTGGCGATCGGGCATCAGCCCAATACGGAGATTTTCAGGGGCTCGCTGGAACTCGACGACGAAGGATATATCAAAACGGCGCCGGGGAGTTGCCGCACGAACATTGTCGGCGTCTTTGCCGCCGGCGACGTGCAGGATCCGCATTACCGGCAGGCGATCACCGCGGCCGGGTCGGGGTGCGCCGCCGCGCTGGAATGCGAACGGTTCCTGTTGCAACTGTAAAAGGTCGGGCGATGATCGATCCGAACCGGATTTTTTCTGTCCGCGACGACGAAGAGTTCGACCGGCTGGCGCTGGAAGTGTTCCGCTTCCAGGCGGAGGCTTGTGCGCCGTACCGAGAGTACCTCGGCCTGCTCGGGATCGGGCCGCAATCCGTCGGGCGGGTTTCCGAAATCCCTTTTTTACCGATCGGGGTTTTCAAGAACCGTCGGGTTTATGCGGCCGACCGCGAGCCGGAGACGGTCTTTACCAGTAGCAGCACGACCGGTCAGACGCCGGCGAAACATTATGTCGCCGACCTGGAGCTTTACCGGCAGGCTTTTACGCGCGCTTTCGAACGGTTTTACGGGCCGGTCGGCGAGGTCGCCGTTTTTGCGTTGCTGCCCAGCTACCTCGAACGGGAAGGGTCGTCGTTGATATACATGGCCGACCGGCTGATCCGTGACGGGGCCGGCGGCGGTTTTTATCTGTACGACCACGAGGCCCTGTTGCGCGATATGCGGGCGTGTACGGCGCGGAAAGTGTTGTTGGGAGTGAGTTATGCGCTGTGGGATCTGGCCGAACGGCGTCCGGGACCGCTGTACGATACGGTGGTGATGGAGACCGGCGGCATGAAGGGACACCGCGAGGAATTGCCGCGCGAGGCGTTTCACGAACTGTTGTGCCGGGCGTTCTCCGTACCGTCCGTCCATTCGGAATACGGGATGGCCGAGCTGATGTCGCAGGCCTATTCCGCCGGCGAGGGCATCTTCCGGACGCCGTCGTGGATGCGGGTGTCGGTGCGTGATCTGAACGATCCGTTCTGCACGCTGCCTGCCGGGCGGACGGGCGGGATCAACGTCATCGATCTGGCGAACCTTTATTCGTGTTCTTTCGTACAGACCGAAGACCTCGGCGTCGTGTGCGGCGACGGGGCGTTCCGGATGTTGGGACGTATTTCGGGCAGCGAAATCCGGGGGTGCAACCTGCTGGTGCAGTGATCCGCGCCTTCCGGATCGGTCCGTACGGAGACCGTATCCGAAAGATTTCATTCGAATCGTGCTATGTATAAAAATCTGACCGATTATATCGGGGCGCTCGAACGGGCCGGCGAACTGGCCCGGGTCCGCGTGCCGGTCGATCCGCAGTTTGAGATTGCGGAATTGACCGACCGCGAGTCGAAGCGGCCCGGAGGGGGAAGGGCCCTGCTGTTCGAAAATACCGGGACGGCGTTCCCCGTGCTGACCAACATGATGGGTTCCGACCGCCGGATCGCGATGGCGCTCGGCGTGGAACGGCTCGGAGAGCTTACCGAGCGGATCGACGCGCTGTTCGGCGAATTGACTTCGCCGAAGCCGTCGCTGATGGACAAGTTGCGTATGCTGCCGGTGCTGGAAAAGATGTCGCGCTGGCTGCCGCGCAACCGCGGCGGGCGCGGAGCCTGCCAGCAGGTCGTGCTGACAGGCGAAGAGGCCCGTCTCAGTCTGCTGCCGGTGCTCCGGTGCTGGCCGCACGACGGCGGCCGCTTCGTGACCCTGCCTCTGGTGAATACGGTCGATCCGGACAGCGGCGTGCGCAACGTGGGGATGTACCGGATGCAAATCCTGTCGGAGCATACGACCGGAATGCACTGGCACCTGCATAAGACCGGCGAGCGCCACTACCGCAGGTATGCGGAGCTGGGACGGCGAATGCCGGTGGCGGTGTGTCTGGGCGGCGATCCGGCGTACACTTATGCTGCGACGGCGCCGATGCCCGATAACATGGACGAGTACTTGCTGGCCGGGTTTCTGCGTCGCCGTCCCGTCGAACTGGTGCGCTGCCTGACTTCGGATCTGCGGGTGCCCGGAGACTGCGATTTCGTGATCGAGGGCTATGTCGATCCGGCCGAGCCGAAGACGACCGAAGGACCTTTCGGCGACCATACCGGTTTCTATTCGCTCGAAGACGCTTATCCGGTGTTCCACGTCACGGCCGTTACGCACCGCCGGGGCGCGGTCTATCCGGCGACGATCGTCGGCGTGCCGCCGCAGGAGGACGCTTACATCGCCAAGGCTACCGAAAAGATTTTCCTCGCGCCGATCCGCCGGGCTATGCTTTCGGAGGTCAGGGATCTGTATATGCCCGTGCAGGGTGCGGCCCATAACATTGCGGTCGTCGATATCGTGCGGAACTATCCGGGGCAAGCGTTGAAGGTCGCTTCGTCGTTGTGGGGCGCGGGGCAGATGATGTTCAACAAATACATGGCGGTCGCATCGTCTGGCAGGGACGTCCGCGATCCGGAGGTGTTGCGGCAGTTGCTGCGCCGCGTGCGCGTTCCGGAAGACGTCGTGCTGTCGCGCGGGCCGCTGGATGTGCTCGATCATGCCGCTCCCCGGATGGGGCTCGGCGGAAAACTGGCCTCGATCTGACCGGGGTCGATCCGGACGGCGCCGTACCGCCCGTCGGACTGCCGCAGCGGTGGGAAAACTGTTGCGGCGTGGAGAGGGCGGACGATTCGCTGTGCGCGTCGTGGGGCGTGTTGCTGCTCTATGCCGCCTCGTCCGTCGTACCCGATGTTCCGGCGTTTCTGCGACGGAACGGGGTCTCGGACCTGCCGCTGGCCGTCCTGTTGGATGCCGGGGCCTACGGATTTTCCTACGGGGATCTGCTGTGGCTCGCTTCGTCGAACTGCGATCCGTCGCGCGACGTGGCGTTTTCCGGCGGCACGGCGATTTTCGACGCCCGGACGAAAGCCGGCGGAGTGAATGGGTTCGCGCGCCGCTGGCCGAACGTGGTGGCGTCGTCGCCCGAAACGATCGCGCGGGTCGACGCCCGCTGGGAGGAGTACGGACTCGGGCCGCGGACGGAGTCCCCGTCGTTGCGCTACCTGAAACTGCAACGGCGCGCGTCCGCCGAATACTGAATCCGATGAAAGAGCGTCTGAAAGCGTTGCTGAAGGCCTGGACGACCTGCTCCGGCCGCGAAGGGAGGCGGATCCTGCTGCTGATTCCGTTGCTGGTGCTGATCGCGCTGCTGTTTCTGTGGCAAGGCAAACCCCGTTTCGAGCGGAGTTTCACGATGTACGGCGATCGGGCGCTCGATTCGTCGTATCGGGCGAAAAATTCCCGTGCGCGGGCGGCTGAGTACCGGACGGATTCCGTCCGACCGTTTCTTTTCGATCCGAATACGGTCGATCGGGACGGGTTGTTGCGTCTGGGTTTTTCGCCGAAACAGGCCGACGGCATCGTGCATTACCGGCAGGCCGGGGCCGTTTTCCGTACGGCCGCCGACTTCGCGCGCTGCCGTATGGTTTCCGACCGGAAGTTCCGCGAATTGTCGCCTTATATCGCGATCCGCGCAGGAGGAAATTTTTCGAAACCGGAGACGGGGACGGATTCCGTCCGGGAGGGGCGGATTCCGGCGCAGAATTCGCTGTTTCTTTTCGATCCGAACACGATCGACCGGGACGGGTTGTTGCGCCTGGGCTTTTCGCCGAAACAGGCCGACGGCATCGTGCATTACCGGCAGGCCGGAGCCGTTTTCCGCACGGCCGCCGACTTCGCGCGCTGCCGTATGGTGTCGGCCGACCGCTACCGAAAACTGGAACCCTATATCCGGATTGATTCGGTTGTCGGGCGCCGTGAAGAACTTCTGGAGAAGCGCGGTGCGCCGGATTCGGTTTCCGGCCCGGTCGAGCTGAACGGAGCCGATTCGGCCGCGTTGGTCGCGGTGAGGGGGATCGGGCCGCTGACGGCCGGCCGAATCGTGCGTTACCGCGAACGGCTCGGCGGATTCGCCCGGATCGGGCAGCTACGCGAGATCGAGGGGATGACCGATGAAAATTATCGCCGCATTTTGCAACAAATTTGGGTAGACAGTAGTAAAATTCAAAAAATTGATATTAACTTTGCACTCCCGTTGCAGTTGAGGGATCATCCTACCTGCCGGAACGAGTTTTAAACCGGTTATTGAAATACCGACAATTAAAAGGAGGTTGGCGTAGTATAAGAGATTTGACAGAGCAACATATCATTTCGGAGCAGCAGGCTGAGAAGCTCTCTCCGTATCTCTGTTTCAGAGTGCAGTAAACCCGCGCGGGAGCGTCGGTTTACACCGATTTACGAATTTTGATTACTAAAAAATTTAAAACCATTTTTGCAAAATGATTATCATGCCGATCAAAGAGGGCGAAAACATTGAACGCGCACTCAAAAAATTTAAAAGAAAATACGAAAGAACCGGTGTGCTGAAAGAACTCCGTCGCCGCCAATATTTTACGAAGCCGTCCATTACGGCGCGTGAGAACAAGCTGCATGCGATCTACGTCGAGCAGTTGAAGCGGGAGGAAGAATAGTACGCGTGTTTTTATCATAAACGAGACCGTCCGGAACTACGTTCCGGACGGTTTTTTATTTACCTTTACGGCAATGGACGAATTCCTGACATACCTGCGCGCCGAAAGGCGTTATTCGGAACTGACCGTGAAAGCCTATGGAGACGACATCCGCCGCTTCGCTCGGTTCTGTACGCGGGACGGGGCGGAACCGTTCGACCCGGCGCGGGTGACGGCCGACGATCTGCGGGCTTGGATCGTCTCGCTCGGCGGCACGGAAAAAATGGCGGCACGGAGCATCAACCGGAAAATCTCGTCGGTAAAGGCCTATTTTCGCTACCTTCGCAAGCAACGGATCGTTGAATCGGATCTTTTCGCGCATATCACGGCGCTGAAAACGCCGCAGCGACTGCCGTCGTTCGTCGAAGAAAGCCGGATGCAGCGCATCGTCGCATCGCTGATGCAACCATCCGACGATTTTTCTACGGAACGGGACGCCGTCGTGGTGCTGTTGTTTTACGCGACTGGCATCCGTCTTGCAGAACTGACCGGTATACGGACGGAAGATTTCTCGGACGGATACCGGACGTTGAAGGTGAGGGGCAAAGGAGATAAGGAGCGGATCGTCCCGGTGATCGAGCCGGTAGCCGCGCGGGTACGGCATTATCGGGAGCTGATCGAAGCGCAAAATATTTGTAAAAACGGAAATAATTTCTTAATTTTAACGCAACAAGGAAAGCCGATCGGGCGCAGTGAAGTGTACAATGCGGTGCATGAGGTGCTGAAAGGAGCGGGCGTACAAGGCAAGAGCAGCCCGCATGTGCTGAGGCATACGTTCGCCACTCACCTACTGAACCACGGGGCCGATATCCGAGTGATTCAAGAGCTGCTCGGACACGCCAGTCTCGAAACGACGCAGGTGTACACGCACAACAGCATCGAGAAGCTCAAAGAGATCTATAATCACGCCCATCCGAGGGCTAAAAAAGATAAGGAGGATAATTATGAAAGTGCAGATTCAATCCGTAAAGTTTGATGCCGACCAGAGACTCGTCGACTTCATTCAACACAAAATGGACAAAATGGATCGGTTTGTTGAGGGTGTTCTCTCCGCGCAGGTAAACCTGAAAGTCGACAAAGACGATGAACTGGGCAATAAAGTGGCCGTCGTAAAAATGGATGTCGCCGGCAGCGAATTGGTTGCCGAACGTCGTTGCAAAACTTTTGAAGAAGCGATCGATCAGTGTCTCGACGCTATTAAAAAGCAGATCGATAAGTATAAAGAGAAACACCGTTAGAAAAAACGGACGATATCGTGGCCGTCCCTCCGGATTCCGGGGGGACGGTTTTCGTTTCTGCAGTAAAATCCATATCTTTGTGCAAACGGTTGCATAAGCCGGATGCCTCGCGTATGAGACTAACTTGAATCCGATATTATGAAAAACGATCCGCTGAGATTTTTACTGGTTTTCGCCTGCGTTTGCGGGTGTTCCCGCGCTGTCGGGACCGTCCGTCCGTCGGGGAACGATCCGGAAGCGGTAGCGCCGGTACGCTGGGCCCGGTTCGATCCGGCTCCGGTAAGCGGGAGGTTGGAAGACCGCGTGAGAACGATTCTGTTGAACAGCAACAAATATGCGCTGAACAAGTGGTACGACCAGGTGAAAAAATTGGGAGGCCAGTCGGGCGAATACCTCAATTTCGGCGGGATCCGCGAACATCATATCCGTCCGGTGGCCAGCGAAGCGCTCGCGTTGGCCGTGTCGTTGAAATTCGGGGTATACGATCCGGCGGTTACCGGCGTTTCTGAAACAGAAGCGGTCGCCAAGGCGGTGCGAATGACTGCCTCGCTCGCGGCGCGGCATCGGGTGAATGCCGGCGACAAAGGCTGGGGACACGAGTGGCAGAGCGCGCTGTGGGCCAGTTTCGCCGCTACGGCGGGTTGGCTGCTGTGGGACGACCTGACGCCGCAGGATCGGGAGCTGGTACGCCGGATGGCCGTCGACGAGGCCGACCGGCTGATCGACTACGAGGTTCCGTATTACAGGGATGCGAACGGGAAAGTGGTCTTCAAGGGGGACAGCAAGGCCGAGGAAAATTCGTGGAACTCGACGATTCTGGTGATCGCCGCCGCGATGATGCCGGAGCATCCGCATTGGAAGGGTTGGTACGATAAGTCGGTCGAGTTGCAGCTTTCGGCCTACGCCGCACCGCAGGATTTGCGCAGTAAACGGAAGATCAATGGTTTCAGACTGAACGAAATCCTGCGCGGCAGCAATGTGGATGCTTACGGAATCGTGGTCAACCACAATATCCTGCATCCGGATTACATGACCGCTTTCATGCACAACGGGTACAACGCTTGGATCTGGCGGTTGGCGGGTCTGCGGATGCCGCGGGCGACGGTTTACAACGGCGATTTACTGTACCGGACGCTGGCGCTCCGCCCGGTCGGCGACGGTCGCACGATGTACGTGCGCGGCGATAAAGGGGAGGCGACTCCGCAGATTTACTACCCCGAAGGCAACGACTGGGGGTACGGCCGCCAGGCGAATTTTCTGATGATGGACGTGATGGCGATGGCTTTCGGCTGGGACAAGGGTTTCGACGTCCCGGCGTCGGCCTGGGCGGACGTGCGGGCGCAGGAGATGTTGCGGATGCAGGCCCGCGATACGACGGGACAGTATTACCAGCAGCGGCAGGAAGACTTTTATCCGTCGCGCGAGGAGTGGGTCGCCTACCATGCGGCGTTCTGCTACCTCGGCCTGTGGATGAAAGATCGCGGACTGCACCGCTTTACGGACGGGAAAATCCGCTGATCCGCAGTTTCGTACAAATTCTTCCGACTGTTTTGGAAGAATGCGAACTATTTGCCTAACTTTGTACCTGTTTAAAAGAGAGATTATGGCAAAAGGAAAAAAGACCTCCGGCAAGGAAAAAGGTCTGTACACCGATCCCGCAACGCTGATCATGGAGCTGTTCCGCACGTTGCCGGACAAACGTTATTCGGTGAAAAGTCTGAGTGCGGCCGCCGGAGCCGCGACCCGGGAGCAGAAAGATCAGGTGCGCGCGATCGTGCACGACTTTCTCAGGCAGGGAGTGATCCGTCAGGTATCCGAGGGAAAATACAGCCTCAGCGGTTCGCAGCGCGAAACGGTCGAAGGAACGGTCGATATGACCTCTTCGGGCGCGCTTTACGTGATCGTCGAAGGGATGGACAAGGATGTTTACGTCAATGCGTCGCGCGCCGGACATGCGCTGCACGGCGACCGGGTGAAAGTGGCCATTACGCGTAAGGGGCGCGGCGGAAATCCCGAAGGGGAGGTCGTCGAAGTGATCGATCGCTCGCCGAAAAAGTACGTCGGCGTGGTCGAACGTTCCGACAATTTCGCTTTCGTGCATGTCGATAGCCGTAAGATGGCGCACGATATTTTTATTCCCGAACGTTCGCTGAACGGTGCGAAACAGGGACAGAAAGTGCTGGTCAACATTGTCGGCTGGCCCGATACGATGAAGAGTCCCGAAGGGGAGATCGTCGACGTGTTCGGCACTCCGGGGAACAACAATACCGAAATGCATGCGATTCTGGCCGAATTCGATCTGCCGTACAGTTATCCGCAAGAGGTCGAACAGCAGGCCGAGAAGATTCCCGATACGATCGATGCGAAGGAGATCGCCCGCCGGCGCGATATGCGCGGCGTGACGACCTTTACGATCGACCCGGCCGATGCGAAGGATTTCGACGACGCGCTTTCGATCCGGCGCCTGCCGAACGGTAATTTCGAAGTCGGCGTACACATTGCCGACGTGACGCACTACGTGCATCCGGGCGATATGATCGACGCCGAGGGACAGTCCCGCGCCACGTCGGTCTACCTGGTCGACCGAACGGTGCCGATGCTGCCCGAACGGTTGTCGAACGGACTGTGCTCGCTGCGCCCGAACGAAGAAAAACTGTGTTTCTCGGCGATTTTCGAGCTGAGCCCCGAAGCCGAAGTGCAGCAGGAATGGTTCGGGCGGACGGTGATTTATTCCGACCGCCGGTTCACTTATCAGGAAGCGCAGGACGTGATCGAAACGGGACGAGGCGATCTGTCCGACGAAATCCTGCTGCTGAACGACCTGGCTCAAAAGTTGCGCGCCGAGCGTTTCCGCAACGGTTCGATCAATTTCGAGCGCGACGAGGCGAAGTTCGAACTGGACGAGAACGGCAAACCGCTGCGCGTTTATTTCAAGGAGATCAAAGAGTCGAACCAACTGATCGAGGAGTTCATGTTGCTGGCCAATCGCAAGGTGGCCGAATTCGTAGGCCGCAAGCGCAAAGGAGTGCAGAACAGCGATCGCACGTTCGTATACCGGATTCACGACAAGCCCAACACCGATAAAATGGCGCAGTTCCGCAGTTTCGTAACGCGGTTCGGCTATCAGATGAAGGCGCAGGGAAACAAGGCCGTGGCGAAGGAGATCAACCGGCTGATGAAGAAAATACACGGCCGTAAGGAAGAGAACATCATTTCGACGTTGGCGATCCGTTCGATGGCCAAAGCGACCTATTCGACCGACAATATCGGGCACTACGGGCTGGCGTTCGACTATTATACGCATTTTACTTCGCCGATCCGTCGTTATCCGGATATGATGGTGCACCGTTTGCTCGCGCACTACCTGGCCGGCGGAAAGTCCGAGGATAAGGAGTATTACGAACGCCTGTGCGAGCATTCGTCGGCGATGGAGGTGCGTGCCGCCGATGCCGAACGGGCCTCGATCAAGTACAAAATGGTCGAATTCATGCTCGACAAGCTCGATCAGGAGTTCGACGGCCATATTTCGGGCATTACCGAGTGGGGCATTTACGTCGAGTTGGAGGATACGAAGATCGAAGGGATGGTCGCGCTGCGCGACATGACCGACGATTTTTACGTGTTCGACGAGGAGAATTACGCGGTTCGCGGGCGCGAGCACAAGCGGACGTTTACCCTGGGCGACGAAGTGCGCATCCGCGTGACGCGGGCCGATCTGCAACGCAAGCAGCTCGATTTCGACCTCGTGGCATCGTATGATTTCGATACGAAAGAGGCGATTCGGGTCGAATAACGGCGCGGGAAGGCGCGCGGTTCCCGAAACGGAACGCAACGCAAACGGCCGGAGCGATATCGCTCCGGCCGTTTGCGTTGCAGGCGGTTTTGTCCGGTTTTCCCGGTCGTCCGTCAGATTTTCAGGGGAAGTCAATGGGCCTCGACCCAGTTCTTCCCGATACCGCAGTCGGCGATCAGCGCTACTTTGAGTCGCGCGGCGTTCTCCATGCAACGGACGACCAGTTCGCGCACTTCGTCTTCTTCGCTTTTCAGCAGGTCGATGACCAGTTCGTCGTGTACCTGCAGGATGATGCGCGACAGCAGTCCGCGTTCGCGCAACTCGCGGTGTACGGCGATCATCGCCAGTTTCATGATGTCGGCCGCGCCGCCCTGGATCGGGGCGTTGATCGCGTTGCGCTCGGCCAGCCCGCGGACGACCGCATTGCCCGAACGGATGTCCGGCAGCATCCGCTTGCGTCCGAACAGCGTGCTGACGTAGCCGGTTTCGCGGGCTTTGCTTACCACGTCCTCCATGTATTTTTTGACGCCCGGGAAGGTGGCGAAATATCCGTCGATGATCGCTTTCGCTTCGGTGCGCGGAATTTGCAGCCGTTGGGCGAGCCCGAAAGCGGAGATGCCGTAAATGATGCCGAAGTTGGCCGTTTTGGCCTGCCGCCGCTGTTCGCGCGTTACGTCGGCCGGAGCGACGCCGAAGATTCGCGCGGCGGTCGCCGTGTGGATATCGGCATCGTGCGCGAAGGCGTCGATCATGACCGCGTCGCCGCTCAAGTGCGCCATCAGCCGCAGTTCGACCTGCGAATAGTCGGCCGAGAGCAGCAGGTGTTCGTCGTCCGACGGTACGAACGCCTTGCGGATCTCGCGGCCCTGTTCGTCGCGCACCGGGATGTTTTGCAGGTTCGGGTTCGTCGAACTGAGCCGCCCGGTTGCGGTGACGGCTTGGTTGAACGAGGTGTGGATGCGTCCGGTCTGCGGATTGATCAGTTGCGGCAGCGCTTCGACGTAGGTCGAAAGCAGCTTGCGCAGGCCGCGGTATTCGAGGATCAGTCCGACGACCGGGTGGCGGTCGGAGAGCATCTGCAGGTACTCCTCGTCGGTGCGATATTGTTTGGTTTTGGTCTTGCGCGGGTTCGGGTCGATCTTCAGCCGGGCGAACAGCGCCTCGCCCAGTTGTTTGGCCGAGTTGACATTCAGCGACGGATCGCCGCACAGTTCCCGGATGCGTTCTTCGAGTCCGACAAGTTGTCCGGAGAGCTCGCGGCCCGAGGCCGCCAGCGCTTCGGCGTCGATCTTTACGCCGGTCATCTCGATGTCGGCCAGCACGCGGATCAGCGGTTCCTCGATCGTCCGGTACAGTTCTTCGAGTCCGGCCTGTTGCAACTGCGGCCATAGGCGCAGTTGCAGCCGCAGCGTCACGTCGGCGTCTTCGGCGGCGTAAGCGGCCGCTTTTTCGATCGGCACGCGGTCCATCGTGATCTGGCGGACCCCTTTGCCGATCAACTCTTCGATCGGTACCGGCGAATAGTTCAGCAGCGTGCGGGCGAGGTGATCCATGCCGTGCCGGGATTCGGGGTCCAGCAGGTAGTGGATAATCATCGTGTCGTAAAGCATACCGCGCACCTCGGTGCCGGCGCTGCGCAGCATCATGATGTCGAATTTGACGTTCTGCCCGATTTTAGCGATTCGCTCGTCTTCGAAAACCGGGCGTAGCGTGTCGATGATTCTTTTCGTGTTTTCCGGGTTGCACGGGATGTACCAGGCTTCGTGCGGTTCGACGGCGACCGAAATACCGACCAGCCGGTCGCCGAATACGTCGAAGCCGGTGGTTTCGGTGTCGAAACAGAATTCACGGACGGCGGCGAGCCGGTCGCGCAGCGCTTCGAGCGCTTGCTGCGTTTCGACGATGTGGTAGGTGTGCGCGACGGTGTCGATCGTTTCGTAGGTGCTTGCGCCGAACAGGTCGGCCTGTCCGGAACTCCCGCCTGCCGTTTGTTCGAGCGCCGAGAACAGGTTCGGAGCCCCGGTCGTCTGGGGTGCGGAAGGCGAAACGCCGGATTTGGGCCGCGCGGGTTTGCCGTCCGTCAGAATGCCGGCGTCGGGATGTCCTTGCCGCATTTCCTGCAGCAGCGAGCGAAACCCCAGTTCCTGGAAAACCTCGGCCAGACGGTCGGCGTCCGGCGATTCCATGACCATTTTTTCGGGTTCGAAAGCCACCGGAACGTGCTGTTCGATGGTTGCCAGCCGTTTGGCCAGCAGGATTTGTTCGCGCAATCGTTCGATATTCTCCCGCTGTTTGCCGGAGAGTTTTTCGGTATTGTCGAGCAGGTTCTCGACCGTACCGTACTGGCAGATCAGCTTCACGGCGCTCTTCTCGCCGATGCCCGGCACGCCCGGGATGTTGTCCGAGGCATCGCCCCACAGCGCGAGAATGTCGATTACTTGTTTTGGGTCGTCGATGCCGTAGTGCTCGCAGACCTGTTCGCAGCCGATGATTTCGACTCCTTCGTTGCCGCCTTTGCGTTGTTTGTAGATATAGACGTTCGGACGGATCAACTGGCCATAGTCCTTGTCCGGTGTGACCATGAACACTTCGAATCCGGCTTCGGCCGCTTCGCGCGACAGCGTGCCGATCACGTCGTCGGCTTCGTATCCGGGGACTTCGATCACCGGGATTCGCATCGCTTCGAGGAACTCCTTAATGTACGGAACCGAGACGATGATGTCCTCCGGCGTTTCGCCGCGGTTGGCTTTGTAGTCGGCGAACAGTTCGTGCCGGAAATTGCCGCCCGGCGGATCGAACGCCACGCCGAGGTAGTGCGGGTTTTCGCGGCGAATGATCTCGTTGATGTAGCGGACGAAGCCGAAAACAGCCGAGGTGTTGACGCCGTCGGCGTTCCGCATCGGACGACCAATGAATGCGTAATAGAATCGGAATATCAGCGCGTAAGCGTCGATCAGGAATAGTTTTTTCATCTTTTCGTTTGCGGGCCGGGCGTCATTCGATTACGATGCCGTATCCGGAGAGCAGTCCGGCCAGGTTATAGGTTGAAAATTTGGCTTTCCGCAGGTTGTTCTGCGCCGGGTCGATCGCGAATTCCGATGCTGAGCGGAAGTCCGCCCCTTTCAGCGTGCAGCGATCGAACACGGTTCCCGGCAAGGAGCAGTCGTCGAACGAGGCGCCCGTCAGGTCGCTTTCGGTGAAAAAGCAGTCGTTCAGGACGCTTTTCGAAAACGGCGTTCCGGACATTTTGCGTTTGCGGAACGAACAGTTGTCCAGTTTCGAATGCCGGAAATCTACCGAGAATCCCAGGGCTTCGCACTGGCCGAAATCCGCGCCGGACAATTGGCACTCTTCGAAAACGGCGCTTTGCAGATGGACTCGTTTCAGGTCGGGAACCACGAAACGGCATAACCGGAAAGCGCATCCGGTGAACAGCGCCCCCGACAGGTTTACGTACGAAAAATCGCACTCCGTAAAGCTGCATCGTTCGAATTCGGCCCCTGACAGGTTTTCGAAAGGGAATTCCTCTTTCGAAAACGTTTTTTGAAAATAGACGACGGGCTGCTGCATGGCGGTCGGAGTTAACGGTTGTCCGAGCGGAACCATTCGGCGAACGAGGTGGCCGTTTCGTGCAGGCGGATCGAAAACAGTTCGACCCCTGCCGGCAGCTCTTTTCCGATCGCGGCGGCGAAACGGGCGACCATGTTTTCGCAGGTCGGCTGGTAGTCGACGACTTCGATTTTCGCGTAGTTGCCGCGCAGCGTTCGGATCAGTTCGCCGTTATCGGCGGTCGCCCGCATGACCAGCGCATGGTCGTACCGGTCGACGATCAGCCGTCCCACGATCCGTTTCAACTCGCCGAAATCCATTACCATGCCGTATTTCGGTTCGGCGGCGTCGGCGACCGGCTCGCCTTTTACCGTGACGAACAACTTGTAGGAATGGCCGTGGATTTCGCGGCACGGACCGTCGTATCCGGCCAGCGTATGGGCCATTTCGAACGAAAATTCCTTGGTAAGTCGAATTGCTGCCATCGTGTTATTCCTCCAGATCGGGTATTTCCACCTGCCGGTCGAACGATTCGATCAGCGAGATGAACGTTTCGGTTTGCGAGACTTCGGGCAGTTTCAGGATATGGTCGAAGATCGTATGCATCAGGTGTTCGTTGTTCGTGCAGTAGAGCTTGATTAGGATGTTGTATTTGCCCGTAATGAAATGACATTCGGTGATTTCAGGTATTTTGCGCAGGTGTTCGACCGTCTGTACGGTTTTCGTCGGGTCGGAGATCCGGATGCCGATGATCGCACAGACGTCGTAGCCCATCGCTTTCGGATTTACCTGTAACCGGGAGCCGAGGATGACGCCGGCGTCTTCCAGCTTTTTGACCCGTTGGTGGATGGCTGCTCCCGAAACGCCGCATTCCCGCGCGATCTCGAGGAATGGCATCCGTGCGTTTTTGATCAGAAATCCCAGTATCTTGCGGTCGACCGCATCCAGTGAAATTTTTGCCATATTCCTCCTTCCGTAAATTTCGGGCCTTTCCACCCAAGTTAATTATAAGCAAAGTTACGTTTTTCCCTGAAAAAATTCTAATAAAGTGGAAAAAATATCGAGACATTGCTTAACTTTGGGGAATTCTTAAAGATATTTAAAAAGTTTAACCTAATAATTTTTGGTATTATGCAATCGATCGACAGCTACGATTTCAAGGGCAAGCGCGCGATTATCCGCGTGGACTTCAACGTGCCCCTGAACGAAAAACTCGAAATTACCGACGATACCCGCATCCGTGCGGCGATCCCCACCATCAAGAAGGTGCTGGCCGAAGGCGGTTCCGCCATTCTGATGTCGCACCTGGGACGTCCGAAAAAAGGCCCGGAAGACAAGTTTTCGCTGAAGAACATCATCCCGGGAATCGAAGCCCGTCTGGGCGTGAAAGTCGATTTCGCCGGCGACTGCATGGGCGAAGAAGCTGCCAAGAAGGCCGCTGCGCTGAAACCCGGACAGGTGCTGTTGCTCGAAAACCTCCGTTTCTACGCCGAGGAAGAGGGCAAACCGCGCGGACTGCCGGAGAATGCGACCGACGAGGAGAAAGCCGCTGCAAAAAAAGCGTTGAAGGCGAGCCAAAAAGAGTTTACCAAACGCTTGGCCTCCTATGCCGACTGTTATATCAACGACGCGTTCGGAACGGCGCATCGCGCGCACGCTTCGACGGCGTTGATCGCCGAATACTTCCCGAACGACAAGATGTTCGGTTACGTGATGCTCGGCGAGCTGAAAGCGATCGACAAAGTGCTCGAAGCGCCGGCCCGTCCGTTTACGGCCATTCTCGGCGGATCGAAGGTTTCCACCAAGATCAGCGTGATCGAAAACCTGATGAAACGCGTGGACAATCTGATCCTCGGCGGCGGTATGACCTATACGTTCAAAGCGGCCCTCGGCGGTAAGGTCGGAACCAGCATCTGCGAGCCCGATCAGTTTGAAACGGCGCTCGGCATCCTGGCCAAGGCCAAAGAGATGAACGTCAAGATCTACCTCGCCGAAGACGCCGTTTGCGGAAAAGAGTTCAAGAACGACACCGAAACTCAGATCGCTCCGTCGAATGCGATTCCGGACGGTTGGGAAGGTCTCGACATCGGCCCGAAGGCCACCGCCGAGTTTACGAAGGTGATCGCCGAATCGAAGACGATCCTGTGGAACGGCCCGGTGGGCGTGTTCGAAATGGATAACTTTGCCAAAGGGTCGCGCGCGATTGCTGATGCAATCGTGGCGGCTACCAAGAAAGGCGCTTATTCGCTGATCGGCGGCGGCGACTCGGTTGCCTGCATCAACAAGTTCGGTCTGGCCGACCAGGTAAGCTATGTTTCGACCGGCGGCGGCGCCCTGCTCGAATACATGGAAGGAATCGAACTGCCGGGCGTAGCTGCGATTCGCAAGTAAGTTATCGCGCAGCCTGCCGATTTGAAAAATACCGGAGAGACCGTGTCTTTCCGGTATTTTTCGTTTTGCACCTCCGCGCTTTCGTGTCTTCCGCCTGCGTGCAATCGCTCCTCCGGGCGTAAAAATTTCAAAAAAATCTCCCGGATATTTGGAGGAATAAATATTTTGCCTATCTTTGCACTCGCAATCGGGAATAAGACGGTTGCCGACGTTCATAAGCATTCGGGAGTATAGCTCAGCTGGTTCAGAGCATCTGCCTTACAAGCAGAGGGTCCGGGGTTCGAATCCCTGTGCTCCCACAGCAGTTAAAGTCGAAAAGGTTTGAAACGGAAGTTTTAAACCTTTTTTTATTGCGGGTCGTGGACAGAGGAGGTTTTTTCTAATGCTTGTCGGCAATGCGGTGACCGGTTTGCCGTTTGTCCTGAGAAACGGCGTTCAGGCAGGGATTGGTAGCTGTAAGCCGCAGGGATGATTTTGCGCGCCTGCAGAAATTCCGTTCGCTTTTTTCTGAACGACGATTTCTAAAATTCTGTCCCCAGCGAATTTACCACCAGACCTGTTCGTCGTTCTCGTAAGTGAAAATGCGTGTTTCGACACCTTTGGTCAGGTTTTTCAACACGAACAGCGCATTGCCTGACGGGGCGTCTCCGTAATGGAGCACAGCATCGTAAGCCGTCTTTTTTCCGAGTGAACGCCATTCTTTCCCGTTGTGATAGAACAGTTCGAAAGTGTCGCCGAATTCGATGCTGTTGGCATCGGAAACGGCATAGCAAATTACTTTGCTCAGGGAAACCGGGGCGCCGAAATCCATCCCGATCCAGTCGTTTTTGCCCCAGTTCGGAGATTCGTAATAGGTCAGCAAGTCGCCGTCGGTCAGATGTTCTTTTACATTGTATCCGCTGCAACCTTCCGTTCCGATGATTTTCCCGGTTATTTTCCGGGCCGTGTCGACTGGGTCGATGAACATCATTTCCGCGATTGCGATCGGCGTTTCCGGCGGAGCGATGTATCTCCAGTAGCGGTAGGGCGGCAAAGTGTCCGCGCGGATCGTTACGGCGGGCTGCCAGGTTTCGAAAGCCCGGAACGAAACGGCATCCGAGAAATCCGGTTCGTTCGCGGCCTGCATGACTCCCTGCATCAGCCGCCGTCCGCCTTCCGCCGAGTGATAGGCCGCCGGATATTTTCTTTTCAGCGTAAGAGTCGTCCGGTTGACCGTGTCCGGGATGAAATAGCGTATTTCGTCGTCCCGTGTAATGGAAAACGGATAATTCACGGGCTGGACGAATCCGGACGCATCGATGACGACCGGAAGCAGTGCGGCCGTGCGGCCGATGTTGCCGAAACGGATTTTCGATCCGTCCCTTTTCCCGAAATCCAGCGGAACCCATTCCGAATTGTCGAAAGCAGCCAGGTAACCGTAATGGGTTTCGATATCTGCATTGAACTTCACCGGAACGGTCAGATCCGTCGTTTGCATGTATTGCTCCGTAACGTCCCGTATAAATAGGTTCCGGAAAGTTCCCGGCACTTCCTTTTCTTTGAGGTTCAGTTCCAGTAACTTGTGGTTCATTGTGTAGGTATATCGGAAAACCTTGACCATGTTTTCGCAGGCCTTGTGCAAGATTCCGGGCTCTTCGTCCGTGAAACTGCCGAAAGCGATGATTTTTTTCTCGTTCGTCAGCAGTGCGTTCCACGTGTGCCCGATGCTTCGTTCCGCCCACTGGGGGGTAAAATCCAATGCGACCGGAATACCGGTGCTCCGCATGTTGATCATGGTCATCAGCGCGGTTTCGAAACACGAACGGTAAACCCTGTTTTCGATCAGCATTCTAGCCGAAAGCAGCGGGTAGCCCGAATAGTCCCGGGAGAACGGGAAATTCGATTCGGTCATACCGAATTGCCTGCGCATTTCGGAATACACTTCGCGGCACGCCTGCAACGAATATTTTTCCAGTCGTACCGCGTATTTCAGTTTATGGTCCAGTCCCCGGCGGAATACGCTGCGGTTGTCCCGTCTCCAGTCGTCCAGCGGCTGCAGTTCGAAGCACCGGTAAGGAGGATGAACTCGCAAAATTCGTCGAAGTTCAGATGCCGGCACCACGGATCGCTCCGCCAGGTTTCGAACGCCAGGTCGATATGGTCGATCAGATAGTCGGCCGTAATCACTTCGATATCCTGCCTGATCGTCAATTTACCGTGGTCTTCGTCCCACTGCCGGCATATCCGTTCCACGGCTTCCTTTTTTTCGGGAATCGGGGTTGAAGACCGGAATACGGGCATCATCAGCGAAGTCAGCGAGTCCATTTGCGTCCGGTCGTACCCGATGTGGCCGGGCATGTTTTCGATCAGGAAAACCGCGGCGCGGTATTTCAGACTGTCCGCCTCGTCTGCGGCATAACGGTCCAGCACTTTTTCCAGTTCGGGTCGGTTGCTTCCGGCCAGCCGCAGAACCGCTTCGAGGCGTTCGTTGCGGCTGCATGAGATCCCGGTGAATAATACGGACACCAGGAGAATGATTCGTTCGGGCAGGTTCATAGGGTCGTTTCTATATAGATACAAAATTACGATTCGTACTGTAAAACCCAAAAGTACAGCGGTATTTCTGCCCCTGCGGTAGTGCGAACGTTCGCCGGTTTTTTTTGCAAACAGGCGAATTTTACTATATTTGAACTTTAAATTTGTCGGATATAGGTAATAAAATAAGACGAAAAGCGTATCGTATCATGCTGTAGGTTGTTTTGCAGCGTGTTGCGGCAATTTAATAAAAATAACATTTTTTATTCAACAAATTATTTAATCTTAAGGAAAGACGATGATCCTGCCGGTGTTGTGTAAGCGCCGGCCGTTCCGGATCGATCCTTTTACCTCGTAATTTGAAAAAGGAGGAATTCAATCGGAAAAAGAAATGCAAACAGCGGGGAGAGTTACGCGCTTTCCATTCCCGTCGCGGGGAACGTCGAACCTTATTTTAAACTCAATTTAACGTATTTTTATGAAAAAATTTTTACCCGGACTGATATGTCTGGCTGGCACTGCGTGTTTATATTGCTGCAGCAGCGAGTACGACATTTTTGAAAACGATGTCGAACAAATTTCAGATCAGTTTTCGGTCGCGGAGGCCCGCGCCTATTTCGAACGGACGGCCGAGGACCTTCGCGGCGTAACCATCGGCGCAGGCCATGCGCACGCTCCCGTCACCAAGGCGCTGCCCGGCGCCGACGAAGTCGAGGGCGGCCCGGTGTTGACTCCTCAGTGGTCGAAAGGGCGGCAGACCGACGATAACGGCCTGGCCGTGTCGATCGAAATTCCGCTTGCGGTTCAAGGGACTCCGCTGCAGGCCGCCGTGTCGGAAAAGCGGAACGGTCGCAAGCCGTCGTCCTACCTGTCGACCGGTCTGAGCAAACTGATCCTGAAAAAGAACGTCGAGACCGGCGAAACATTTTATTTTATCGCTACCTTTATCCCCGATTCGGCTTGTTTTGCGAAGCGGAAGCAGGATATTAAAAATTACCGCTACATGAAAGATGTGGATTACAGCGGGCTGGTGATCCTTTCTAATGAACACGGGGAGTATTTGAGCGCATTTCTCCGTAAAGACGGGAGGCAGCAGCGGGTGAAGCTGAGCCGGGGCATTCCGCAATCGGAGCGTGCTTCGCAAGGTGAAGATTCGGTGTTGATGCGGCTGAATCTGGGGCAGACGCCGTCGGCAATGCTGATGCGAACCAACGATTCAGAGGACGGTCCGGTCGATATAGGTTTCGTTTGTTCGGGATGCGGCACGTCGTACCCTTACGCGACGTTGTGCGAGATATGCTATCCGATCATAGTCACTCCCGACCAGAATCCCGATCCTTCGGGGCCTCACACGTTTTGTACGAATCCGGAATGTCCGTATGGCGGCGGTGTAAATTGCAACGGGTTGTGCGGTTACGGCGGCGGAGGAGGAGGAAGCGGCAGCGGCGGAGGCGGTGGAGGAACGCCCTCTACTCCGGGGATTCCGGCCGGAATGCATACTGATTTGCTGGATAGGAGTAAATTTGTAGGATATCATCAAACCGGAGATTGCCTGCTTACAGCGAAGGCAATAATGGATAATTATGGATTGAAAGGACAATATGGGGGGGGCGGATCATGTGTATCAGTTGATGTGGGAAGAGCGAGGAATGCTTAAACATTATGGAGTGGATTACAAGACTACTTTTGGGTTGGCTTATAAATGTATTAAACGGCATTTAGAGGCGGGGAGGCCAATTATAGTTGGTGTTGATCGTAAATTGGGGCTAAATTCTAACGAAGGAACGACCGATCATTGGATTCTCGTTACCGGGAGGGGGTACGATGACCGCCAAAAAATGTATTATTTTACTTATATTGAAACGGGAACAGACTTTGTAGATAAAGGTTGTAATAATAGTACGAACAGATTGTATTATGAAATTGAGAAAGTTGTATTATTTAATCCGTCCGCAAATGATAATAAAAGTTGCTATACTGTAAGCCAAGTTAGACCGAATGACGGAAAAAATCTTGAAGAAACCATATCGCAACCGACAAAACCGTAAAGAATAATTAAACTAAAGTTATGAAAAAAATATTTTTAACTGGATTTTTGCTTTTGATTTTTGCAACTCATGGCATAGCCCAATCGGAATGGATGAAAACGGTTATTGACAATATTCCTGTTACGGCTCCTCCATCCTCGGATATAACTAAACAACGTCGAGCTGCTTATAATGTCCCTGGTGAAGACAGGGGTTTCCCGGATTATACTTACAAGGATTTTCAACGTAATCAACGTATTACTTATAAAGATCCGGATCGGGAAACGGATTGTACTGCATATTGTCAATTTCGCAAACCGGGGAATTCCGAATTTACGATTCTGGGGATTAGTATCGACGAAGGGGATTACAGGGACATACTTCTGGCGACCTATGAATTCGACGGTTCTCCGATTGATTGGGTCGATGTGGAGGTTAAATTCGGCGATATCAAACTGAAGCAATACAAAATCACGCCAGAGATGAAGCTTTTCGTTTACGAGTTGAAGCCGACTTCGCCGACGCCGATCTATTTTTACGAAGATTATATCCAGAAAAAGATCTCTTCGCTGAATGCCCAGCGGATCGACACGGTTTACCAGATCGACGACGACGGCAGGGTCAATAAACTGTCCGAAAAGAAATATCAGCCGAAGGACTATTCCATGACGACCCTCGAAACCGCCGATATCTGGAACGGGAACGAAGTACCTCTTCAGTAAACCGACGAGCCTGCAGGCGTTTTCCCGGCGATAATGTAAAAAGAGTGCGGCCGGTGCTTGCCGGTCGCGCTTCTTTTTATATATTATGTAACAGTGTAATTCTTGTTTGTCCTGAAAATGAGAAAGATTTTTTTGATTGTTTTTTTGCTTTTTGCTTTTTTTGTTGAAAGTACGGTTCAGGCGCAAACGATAAAAGAAGTTATTGAAGGCGTTCCCGTTCTTCCTACGCCAACGGCCAACGTGCCTAAACAGTCTCAAAAATGGATTTACATTCAAAAAGAAGACCGTAAATTTCCTGATATAATTTATCAGGATTTTCAACGGACAAAACCAGAGACTTATTCTGATCCGGATAAGGAAGAATTTTGTGTTGGTTGTTTTCAATTCCGTAAACCGGGAAATTCTAATTATACGACATTAGGTGTAAATGTGGGCCAATCGGATGCCCGGAATATGTTGTTGGTTACTTATGATTTTAATGCTAATCAGATTGATTGGGTTGAGGTTGAAGTAAAATTTAGCGATATCAAACTGAAGCAATACAAAATTACGCCAGAGATGAAGCTTTTCGTTTACGAATTGAAGCCGACTTCGCCGACGCCGATCTATTTTTACGAAGATTATATCCAGAAAAAGATCTCTTCGTTGAATGCCCAGCGGATCGACACGGTTTACCAGATCGACGACGACGGCAAGGTCAATAAGCTGTCCGAAAAGAAATATCAGCCGAAGGACTATTCTATGACGACCCTCGAAACCGCCGATATCTGGAACGGGAACGAAACGCCGCTACAGTAACGGAACGCCGGAATATGCGGTAAGGTGCAAAAGAAAGCGCGGTCCGGTTCGCCGGTCGCGCTTCTTTTTTATATCTTTGATTATCTAATCTTTGTCGGATCGGAATGAAAAAAGTACGATACCTGGTTTACGGTCTGTTCGGGGGCTTCGTCGTTTTGTGCCCGCTGGTTTTCGATTGCTTTTCCGCGCTGTGCCGTTTCCGGGCGGCGTTCGTCTGCCTGTATGCTCTGGGTTTTATTTTTCTGTTGAAGGCGCTGCTGGTTCCCGGTAGACGGCTCCGTATCGCGCTGCCGGACGTGCTGCTCGCGCTGTACCTGTCGTGGGGCGCGTGCAACCTGTTGTTCGTTAAGGCCGGGGGAACGGACGCCCTGCCGATTTTCGAGTGGATTTCCCTGTTGCTGGGATACCTGTTGGCTCGCAGCGTGCCGGAGCGCGCCGTGCCGCTCGTCCTCGGAGCGATCGTCTGTTCGGGTTGCGTGCAGGCGGCGGTCGGATTTTTACAGTGGCTGGACGTACTTCCGTCCAACCACAACCTTTTTCCGGTTACCGGCAGTTTTATGAATCCGGGGCCTTACGGCGGTTACTTGGCCGTTTGCTGGGTCGTCGGCGCCGGTTTGGCGATCCGGGCGGTACGTCGGAGACGCTGGCCGTCGGCTGCCGGATGGGCGGTTGCCGTGCTGGTCGTCGGCTGTCTGCTGGCTCTGTCCGATTCGCGTGCCGCCTGGCTTGCCGTGCTACTGGCGCTGGCCTGGCTGCTTTGCCGGGCCGCCGGGATTCGATGGACGGGGATTCCCGTCGGACTGAAGATCGCGGCGGCAGTCGTTTTTGCCGGCGTCCTGTGCGCGCTGTACGGGTATAAAAAAGGTTCGGCCGACGCTCGGCTGCTGATCTGGCGGGTCAGTTGCCGGATGTTCGTCGAGTCGCCCGTTACGGGCAGCGGGATCGCTTCTTACGCTTCGCGCTATATGGATGCTCAGAGCGAATATTTTGCGGAGAATCCTCAGTCTCCGTTCCTGGATGTCGCCGGGAACAATCACCGGGCGTTCAACGAGTTTATTCGTGTGGGATGCGAGCAGGGCGCGGTCGGCCTGCTGCTCGCGGGCGGATTCCTGCTGTCCCTTTTCGGAAAATCCCGTGCGGGCCGTTTCCGCGATCCGATCCGGGGCGGGATACTGGCGTTGCTGGTCTTTTCGTTTTTTTCCTATACGTCGGATATTTATCCGCTGAAATTTTATTATGCCCTGTTGCCGGGGCTGTTGCGACTGCGTCCGCTTCGCACTGCGACGGTGCCGGCTGTCGGACGGGGCGTCGCGGTCGCGCTCGTTTTGGCGGTCGCCGGCATGGCCGTTCGGTTTCAGGGACGTTACGAACGCGCTTCCGGCCGTTTGCAGGATTATATGCGGTCTCCTTCCGAAGAGAGCCTGAACCGGGTGAAAGACTGTCTCCCGGACGTGATCTATCATCCCGGTTTCATGTGGGAATACTGCCGGCATCTTTATCTGAACCGGCGGTATTGCGATTGCCTGGGCGTATTCCCCGTTTATCATGCCCATGTGCGGAAGACGTCGGAAACGCTGTGCGATCTGGGAAACGCTTATTTGAACGTTTACGGGTTCCGTGAAGCGGAGGCGTGTTTCGCGCAGGCCCGGCAGATGATTCCGACGCGTATCTATCCGCGGTACTGTCTGTTCCGGCTGTATCGGTCGCAGGGAGATACGCTCCGTGCCCGACAAACGGCCAAAGCGCTCGTCGCCTTTCCCGTCCGGATCATGAATTCCACGTCGATCCGCATAAAAGCCGAAGCCCGGAATTACCTGAAGCATCTCCGGCGGAACGATTGGTGATGCTGCGGAGAATCGGCGCCGGGGCTCTGCTCGCGGCGTTTACCACCAGACCTGTTTGCCGTCCTCGATGGTGAATATGCGTTCCTGAACCCCGCGCGTGTAATCGCGGATGAAGAACAGAGCGTGGGTGGGGATGCTGTCGTAGTGCAGTTTCAGGTTTTCTGCCTTCTGTTTGCCGAGCGAGGCCCAACCGTGTCGGTCTTTCCAGTAGAACAGCTCGTATTCGTCTCCGATCCACACGTTGTTGTCGTCGCTTCGGTAGACGAACAGGATGCGGTCCATCGAAACCGGTTTCCCGTAGTCCATGCCGGCCCATCCGTCGTAAGGGAACGGCGCGTCGAAGAACGTGAACGGATCGTTGTCGAACATGGCCTCCTTGTGGTTTTTCGGGTCCCCGATTCGGGTGCCCGGCGTGCCGATGATTTTACCTGTGTTCGGGACGGTGTCGCCGGCGAGGTAAAAGCGGACTTCGGCCATCTGGTTGTGCCGGTCGGGCGGAGACAGGAAACGCCAGTAGCGGTATTTGGCCGTATCCCGGCTCAGGTCGATCGTCCCGGTCGGATCGTTCCACCCTTCCGGAAATTCGAATACCGTGACCGAATCCCGAAAGTCGGGTCGGTTCGCCGCCTGGAATTTGCCGCCGATCAACCTTTTGGTCGTGTTGTACACGTGGTAATGGGGCGGGTATTTGCGCGTCAGGTCTACCGATTGCAGCCGGGTCGTGTCCGGGATCATATACTCCGCCCGTCCGTTCGCATCGAGCGTGAACGGATAGGAAAACGGGACGACTTTACCGTCGATGTAATACGACGGCAGGTAGGCGACGCTGCGCCCGATGTCTTCGAAGCGGACTTTCGACCGTTTCACTTCGCCCCATGCGATCGGAACCCAGTTCTTGTTGTCGAACATGGAGAGGTAGGCGAACCTGTTCTGCTGTTTCAGGCTGTCCGGAATGGATACCTCGATCGTCTGCGTGGACATGTACTCGGACGTTACGTCCTTGATGAAACTGTTGCGCAGAAACGGAGGAACGTCTTCTCCCGAGCGGTTGATACGGAACAGCAGCGGATTGATGGCGTACCCTTCCCGGAAAGCTTTCGCCATGGTTTCTCCCGGACGGTAGGCTTCGCCCGGAAACCCTTCGAACGGATCGAACTTTTCGTAGTTGCCGCCGGCGGTGGTCAGCACCGCGCACCAGGAGTGGCCCTCGTAACCGGTCGGCCACTGGGGCGTGTAGTCTACGGCCATCGGAATGCCTTTGCTCCGCATGACCGCCATGCAGACGATCCCTTTTTCGCCGCACGAGACGAAGTGTTTTTTCATCCAGGTCGACATCCTGATAGGTTGGTTGCCGTTGTAGGTATAGGGGCCGATGATCCGCATGTTCGGGAGCAGCGCGCTGTTGACGAACCGGGCGGCCCAATGGATCGAGTTTTTGTAATATTGGCAGCGATCCATGTCGCTCAGATCCACGATCGAATCGCAGAATTTCCGGCAGTATTCGCGCCAGTCGTCGGGCAGGAACGGGTCTTGCACTTTGTAGGGGAGGATGAATTCGCAGAAGTGGTCGAAATTCAGATGTGCCGACCACGGCGACGTCTTCCAGGTCGCGAAAGCGCTGTCGATATTTTTAATCAGGTAATCGGCCTTGATTACCTGGATGTCGGGTCTCAGGGATTCCTGTTTGAAAGGCATCTCTTTCGAAATCTTTTCGAGGGCGGGGACTTTGAACTTTTCCCAGTCCAGATTCCGGGCCATGTTGAAATCCGTTTTCGATAGCTCCAGGAACGACGTGTCCAGCGGGATCGCCATCACCGAGTCGGCCTTGTCGCAAAAACGGTTGGCCAGAACGGAGTCGACGCTGTAATGCCCCGGCATGTTCGTAATCAAGTAGACTGCGGCACGGTATTTCTGGCTGTCGGCCGGATTTTGTTTGTAGTGGTCGAGCACCCGTTCCAGTTCGGCCCGGTTGTCGCCTGCCAGGCTGAGCGCCCATTCCAGCGTAAATTCGCGTTGGGTGCAGCAGCAAAGAAGTATTCCCGATAGGAGTACGACTGATAGATAAAAATGGCGCATTTTTAATATTAAATAGGTTGAGTCTGCGGATCGGTCCGGACACGGCCGGGAGCGATCCGGCGGGTACGGGCGGTTAATTGATTGCAAGATAAGAAAAATAGCGAAACGATCGTACATATCGTCGGTTTTATGCGCCGACGGAACGGCGTTCGTGGCGGGGTTCGTTTCGTTTGTCGTGAAATCCCGGTTTCGGAATCCGTTCCGGTTGCCGGATTCCGTCCCTGACCGTCGCGCGTGCGTCTTTGTCCGGGTCGGCTCTTCGCCGCTTCCGCCTTTTTTTGCGGGAGACGCAAGATGTGCGGTCTGCGTTTTGTAATTTTTGTCGCGCGGCGCTTCCGGATCGGTTTTGCGGGGCTTCCCGGCGGGATTTCTGCCGGAAAACGGAGCCGGTTTTTTCGACGGGAGCGGCGGAGCGAACGAAATTTGCGCAGCGCGTTGAAAAGTGGGATAAAAAGAGCTTTTTATATTTTCGGAAGATTGAATAAATTCAAGACGGTTTGCCGTATTGACCGATTTGTTCTTGAAAAAGAGCGCGTTTTTTCAATTTTTAATGCTATTTTGCAATATTATCTTGTTATATGTTGCGTCATTTCAGGACAAATGATGTACATTTGCAAAATAAAATAATAATACCGCATGTTGGATACGTGGCATAGACTTGAACGCGTAATAAAGTGGACCGGGTTGTCTGTAAACTCGTTCGCCTTGAATATCGGTTTAAAGAGGAGTGAAAACCTCTACCAGATAAAACGAGGCAATAACGGGATCAGCCGCGACCTGGCGAACCTGATTACGACCAAGTATCCGACGGTAAGCAAGGGGTGGCTGTTGACCGGCGAAGGGGATATGTTTATCGAATCGCAGCCGGCGACCGTCCCCGAAGGAGGCGGAGTGCCTTATTACGGGATGGACGTGCTTTCGGCCGTAGAGTCCGACTTGCGTTCCGAACCGCGTTTCCGGATCAATGTCCCGTTGTTCAACGACTGCGATCTCGCCGCCCTGAATATCGGGACGGCCATGCAACCCGAGATTCCGGCGGGGTCGATCGTCATTCTGAAAAAGTGGACGGTTCCGGCCATTATTCCCGGGGAGGCTTATCTGGTGGTGACCCAGTATTTCCGGGGAATACGCATTATCCGTTTCGGCGAAGATCCGACCGATATCCAGCTGCTGGCGAGTAATACCAAACAGTACGATCCCATTTCGATCCGCAGCAGCGAAATTACGAAGTTGTTTATCGTAAGGGGGATTATCATCAAAAAAAGTTTGTAAGATTATGTTTTCGGGAATTGTAGAGACGACGGGGCGGATCGTGGCGATCCGCGAGGAGCGGGGAAACCGGCATTTCACGCTGGAATGTCCGTTTACCGGGGAGTTGAAGATCGATCAGAGCGTCGCGCACAACGGCGTGTGCCTGACGGTTGTGGAGTTGGACGGCTCCCGCTATACGGTCACGGCAATCCGCGAGACGCTGCTCAAGTCGAACCTCGGAGGGCTGACCGAAGGCGATTTGGTCAATCTGGAGCGCAGTATGCGGCCCGACGCGCTGCTGGACGGTCATATCGTGCAGGGGCATGTCGACCAGACGGCGCGCTGTACGGCGATCCGCGAGGCCGACGGCAGTTGGTACTATACGTTCGAATACGATCCGTCGGCGGGCAATATCACGGTCGAAAAAGGGTCGGTCGCCGTGAACGGGGTCAGTCTGACGGTTGTCAATTCGGCCGAGGGTTCGTTTCAGGTGGCGATTATCCCGTACACGCACGAGCATACCAATTTCCATACTTTTCGGGTGGGAACGGTCGTTAACCTGGAGTTCGATATCGTCGGTAAATACATTACCAAATTGGTGAAACAATATATCAAGCGTGAGTTTCCCGCCGCCGGAACGAAGCGCCGCGACCCGGGTCGCGGCGCTTTCGCTTTCCGGATAATCGCCAAAGGGCTGCCGGGTGTGCTACTTTGGCTAAAAATAGCTATATTTGTTCGAAATACCGGGTTCGTACGACCCGTAGTAACCCGATCAATTCCTGGAATCGAAATGATGAATTCGCTTTTACCGTTGTTTGTCCGATGGGACGTGCATCCGACCCTGTTTACGTTCGGGCCGGTCGAGATCCGCTATTACGGTCTGATGTGGGCGCTGGCGCTCGGAATCAGCGCCTATATATTCAGTAACCTGATCAAACGCGAGGGGTACAGCGACAAGATGTTCGATTCGATCTTCTGGTACGGCGTCCTGTCGACGATCATCGGCGCTCGTCTCGGGCACTGCTTGTTTTACGATCCGGGTTATTACCTGACCCATCCCGTCGAAATCCTGTATATTCACCAGGGGGGACTGGCCAGTCACGGAGCCGCCGTCGGGCTGCTCGTCGGGCTGTGGCTCTTTTCGCGGAAAAACAAGATGCCTTACATGTGGTCGCTGGACCGCATCGCGATTGCCGTCTGCATTGCCGGCGCGCTGGTGCGGATCGGGAACCTGATGAATTCCGAAATTTACGGCGAGGCGACTTCGCTGCCGTGGGGATTCGTTTTCGTAAGGGCCGGAGAGACCGTGCCGATGCACCCGACCCAGATCTACGAGGCGCTCGCCTACTTGATCCTGTTCGTCGTGCTGTGCTGGATGTATTACCGCAAGGACGTCGCCCGGAAGCGGCCCGGCGTGATGTTCGGTATCTTCCTGATCGCGCTGTTCGGCTTCCGTTTTTTCGTCGAATTCATCAAGAATCCGCAGGAAGAGTTCGAACGTGGCATGTTGTTGGATATGGGACAGTGGTTGAGCGTCCCGTTCGTGATTCTGGGCGTCGTCATCCTGTACCGGGCGCTTAAACGTCCTGCAAAAGAACTTTCTAAGAAAACGAAATAATGGATCAGGTCAGTAATTTGGTGTATAACGCGCTGGCGAAGCGTCAGGGCGTTGTCCTGCCGGGGATCGGAACGCTGTATGCGGTGACGGTTCCCGCAGAAATGCAGAAGCCGGGCGTCGTAACGCCGCCGGTCAACCGGGTGGAACTCGTAACGGACGAACTGCCGGGGATTCCGCACATCGTGGATCTGATCGCTGGGTACGACCAGACCGATCCCGAACAGGCGCGGGAGATCTATAACCGCTGGCTCGCCGAAAACTGCTCGGAGGAGGGAGTGACGATCGGGGCGGTGGGCAATATCCGCGAGGGCGTTTTTACGCCCGATCCCGGTCTGGAGGAGGCGTTGAATCCGGTGGATACGGGTGCGGTGCGCCTGCCCGGGCGGATCGATGCGAAACGGGTGGCGATGTGGGTCGTTTTCGCGGTGTTGATCGGCGTCGGAATTTCGGTTGGCGCGATCGTGTGGTACGAATACAGCGAACAGATGCGGATCGTGCGGCTGTCTGAACAGCCCGTATTGCCGGCGTCTGTCCCGGCCGCGCCGGATTCTCCGGCCGTGAAGGTTCCTGCGGCGGCCGGTTCCGATTCCTCGGCCGGAGAGTCCGGTGCTCCGGCGGGAGTGGATTCGTCTGCCGCTGTGCCTGCGAAACAGCCCGAACCGGTGCGCGAGCCGGCGACCGTTCCTGCGGCAAAATTAGTTCCTGCGACTGCTGCAATGCACTATTACGTGATCGTGGGTACTTACAGCACGGATCAGAATGCCGAGAAGTTCATCGCGTCGGCCAAAAAGAAAAACGATCAACTGGAATATGCGAAAATCCCGATGCCGAACGGAAAGATTCTGGTTTCCGTTTTCGGGGCTACGGCCGAAACCGAGGCGAATCGGATGAAGAACGAGGTGTCCGGCCTGTTCCCGGATGCGTGGGTTTTCAAATCCAAATCCGCACGATAGCTTCCGGTGCGAAGACGAAAACGCCTGTCTTCGAAGACAGGCCGTTTCGTTCTTGCGAGCGGGGTTTACAGTCCGAAATGACGCAGCGCTTTGGCGATTCCTGCGCGGTCGACGCCGGTGGTGACGTAGTCCGCCGCCCGTTTGACTTCGTCCGCCGCATTTCCCATCGCGACTCCGATTCCTGCGTGGCGCAGCATCTCGATATCGTTCTGGCCGTCCCCGAAAGCCATCGTTTCGGCGAGGTCGATTCCGTGCGCGCGGATCATCGCGTCGATCCCGAGTCGTTTGCTGCCGCCTGCCGGGACGACGTCGATGAAGTACGGGTTCCAGCGCGTCGAGTCGCAGTGCGGGAGCGAATCCATCAGCGTGCGTTCCTGTTCGGGGCCTACGAACGCCATGAGTTGGTAGATATCGTTGTGCAGTGCGGTTTCGGCCGGGACGACCGGCGGATCGGCAAAGTTGATCAGCTTTTGCGAAATTTTTACCTTGTCGTCGATCCGGTTGATGTACATCCGGTGCTCTTCGATGAACAGGCAGCCGAACGGGTCGCGGGCGAGCAGGTCGACAGTCGTTCGGATATCTTCCGCACGGATGCAGTTCTTGTAAATCACGCCGCGGTCGTCGTAACAGTACTGGCCGTTCAGCGTGATGTAACCGTCGAATGCGAGCCCGCCGAGGTTGTTCAGATCGGCGTGGTGACGTCCGGTGGCGATGAACAGTTTGATTCCCCGGGCGCGCAGTCTTTCCAGCGCTTGTACCGTCGACGGGGGAACCCGGTGGGTTTTGAAACTTACCAGCGTGCCGTCGATGTCGAAAAATACCGCTTTAATCATGGTCGTTGCGTGTTTGCCGGCCGGATGCCGGTTTTTATTTGTGCGGCAAAGATAAAGAAATTAATTTTGCCGCAGGATTTTGCCGTTTTACTGTGGCGGACCGATTACGAAATCATGCTGAAAACGAACTATCATACCCATACCGCCCGTTGCCATCATGCCGTGGGCAGCGATGAAGATTACGTGCTGAGCGCCATTGCCGGCGGGTTCCGAGTACTCGGATTTTCCGACCATACGCCGTGGAAATACGATTCTCCTTTTGTTCCGGAAGTGCGGATGATGCTCGACGAACTGCCCGGCTATCTGGCGAGCGTGCGCGCCCTGCGCGAGAAATACCGCGATCGGATTGAGATCAGGGTCGGACTCGAGTGCGAGTATTTTCCGGAATACATGCCCTGGCTTTGGGAGACGATTCGCCGCGAGCGGCTGGATTACGTGATTTTCGGCAATCATTTTTACGAATCGGACGAGCGATATCCTTATTTCGGTATGCACACCCGGACGCTTGAAATGCTCGAAATGTACGAAGAGAGCGTACTCAAAGGGATGGAAGCCGGAATGTTTGCTTACCTGGCGCATCCCGATCTGTTCATAAACAGTTATAAAACGTTCGACGAGCACTGTGCCCGGATCAGCCGCCGGATTTGCCGCAAAGCATACCGGACGGGCCTGCCGCTGGAATACAACGTCAGCCTGCTCGGTTACCGGGAGGAGCGCGGAGAGGTTATGTTCCCGCATCCCGACTTCTGGAAAATCGCGGCCGACGAAGGGTGTACGGCCATCGTCGGCATGGATGCGCACGACAACCGGATGCTTGAGAATACGGTTTTTTACGAACGGGGGGTGCGGGCGCTGCGCGAACTGAATATCAAAACCATCGATACCATTCCTTATTTCAGCTATTGACGCTTTCTATACGAACAGGGCCCGGATCACGTAATAACCCATTGCGAGCGATGCCGCCAGTTTCAATCCGGTACTCAGCAGAAATGCGACGAACGAACCGATCGCTACCCGGACGGCTTTCCGGAGATCGTCGCGGTCGTACAGCAGTTCCCCGATCAGCGCGCCCGCGAAAGCCCCGACGATCAGCCCTGCCGGCGGGAAAAACAGCAGTCCGACGATCATACCCACCGTCGATCCGGTCGCGGCGTATTTCGATCCGCCGAAACGCCTGGCCAGGTAGCCGGGCAGCAGATAATCCAATGCCGAGACGATCAGCGTAACGGCCGCCCATATCCACAGGAAGCGGCTGTCGAAACCGGCGTGTCCGCTCCAGCGCATCAGCAGCAGGGCGAGAAAGTTCAGCGGCGGCCCCGGCAATATCGGCAGGATGCAGCCGGCGACGCCGCCCAGCGTACAGAGGATCGCGAGAATGATCAACAGGGTATCCATTTTTTTCGGATTTTGTGATTTTCCGAAATTTGCGGCATCCCTTCCAACGTCGGAGAAAAAGGACTGCCGTAAACGGGTTGAAAATTATGAAAATCTTTTGAAACCGTTGCATTTTCGCGATTATTTTTCTAAATTTAAAGCTGTTTAGTGAATCTGAATCGAAGTCGAACCTAAAACTTTTTTCGATTATGAAGTACACAACGCACGAGATCAAAAACGTAGTCCTACTCGGCGCCTCAGGCTCGGGAAAGACGACTCTGGCCGAGGCAATGGCTTTTGACGGAAAGGTGATCGACCGCCGCGGCAGTATCGAAAACGACAATACGCTGTCGGACTACACGGAGGTCGAACATCTGTATAAACGGTCGATTTACCCGACGATCCTGTTCGCCGAGTACAACGGGTGTAAGCTGAACATCATCGATACGCCGGGTTCGGACGACTTTTGCGGCGGGCTGTTTTCGGCGTTCAAAGTAGCCGACGTGGGCGTGATGTTGCTGAATGCGCAGAACGGTTTCGAAGTGGGGACGGAAATTCAGGCGCGCTATGCGCGTGCGCACGAGAAACCGATCATCGCCGTGATCAATCAATTGGACAGCGAAAAGGCTTCGTGGGAAAATACGCTCGAATCGCTAAAGGTGGCTTCCGGCGTGAAACCCGTGCTGGTGCAGTATCCGGTCAATCCGGGGCCCGGTTTCGATGCGTTCGTCGATGTGCTGTTGATGAAAATGTACAAGTTCAAAGGCGATACCGGGATCCGCGAGGAACTCGAAATCCCCGAATCCGAAATGGAGCGGGCCCGCGAACTGAATCAAATACTGACCGAAGCGGCCGCCGAGAACGACGAGTCGCTGATGGAACTCTATTTCGACAAAGGCGTGCTGACGCAGGACGAAATGCGTTCGGGGCTGAAACTCGGGTTGGCCAAACGCGACTTGGTGCCGGTGTTCTGCGCTTCGGGCAAACGCGATATTGGGGCGAAACGGCTGATGGAGTTTATTATCAACGTGGCTCCCGGCCCGATCAAGGCTCCCGCTTTCCGGAACGTGGACGGCGGCGAAGTCCCGGCCGACAGCAAAGCTCCGACCGCGCTGTTCGTATTCAAAAGCGCCGTCGAACCGCATCTTGGCGAGATGACCTTCTTCCGGGTGGTTTCGGGTCGGGTGGCCGAAGGCATGGAACTGATCAATTCGAAAACGGGAAATAAAGAGAAGATATCGCAGTTGTTCGCCGTGGCAGGCAAAGGGCGCGTCAAAGTGACGGAAATGGAGGCCGGGGACATCGGCTGCACCGTGAAACTGAAGGGCACGCGTACGAACCAGACGCTGGCCGCCGCCGGATCGGGAATCGAGATCGAACCGATCAAATTCCCGGAACCCCGTTACCGGGCGGCCGTCCGGTCGGTCAAGACGGGAGAGGACGAAAAGCTCGGCGAGCTGCTGAATCGGGCTCATTTCGAGGATCCGACGATCCTGGTCAGTACTCGAAAGAACTGAAACAGACGATCGTGCAGGGGCAGGGCGAACACCACCTGAATATCCTGAAATGGCAACTGGCGAATCAGAATAAGATCGACGTGGAGTTTTTCGCGCCGAAAATCCCTTACCGGGAAACGATTACCAAAGTGGCTGCCGCCGATTACCGTCATAAAAAACAGTCCGGCGGCGCGGGCCAATTCGGCGAGGTGTGGATGATAATCGAGCCTTATTTCGAGGGGATGCCCGATCCCGGGAGATATAAGGTGGACGGTAAGGATTTGGTGCTGAATATCAAAACCAAAGAGGAAGTAGCGCTCCCGTGGGGCGGGAAGCTCGTATTTTGCAGCGCCGTCGTGGGCGGGGCGATTGACGCCCGTTTCATGCCGGCCATCCTGAAAGGGATTATGGAGAAGATGGAAGAGGGGCCGCTGACCGGTTCGTATGCTCGCGATATCCGGGTGGTGGTTTACGACGGCAAGATGCATCCAGTCGATTCGAACGAGCTGTCGTTCAAACTGGCGGGCCGCAATGCTTTCAAGGAAGCTTTCAAAAAGGCCGGCCCGAAGATTATGGAGCCGATTTACAGCGTCGAGGTGCTCGTGCCGTCCGACAAGATGGGCGACGTGATGAGCGATCTGCAGAACCGCCGCGCGATGATCGAAGGGATGAGCAGCGACAAAGGATTCGAGCGTCTCGTAGCCCGGGTTCCGCTGGCCGAGATGTATCGTTATTCGACTACGCTCAGTTCGCTGACCAACGGGCGCGCGACCTATTCGATGAAGTTCGCCTCTTACGAGCAGGTGCCGGCCGATGTGCAGGAGAAACTGTTGAAAGCGTATGCCGATACCGATAAAGACGAATAACCGCCGTCGCTTCGACAATTCCGGGGAAGTCTCGCGCGAGACTTCCCCGGTTTGTTGCC
>NZ_QUDJ01000019.1:0-61038 GCF_003477565.1 Alistipes sp. AF48-12 | reverse complement strand
TACCTGGGCGCCGGCCGACATCCCCTTCTGTAACGAAGTCCGCTGATCAACGCCCATTTCGCAGTCAGGTTCCGGACGACGTTTCCTTCGATGGCGAAAGCCAGCGTCGGCGAGTACTCTTTCAGTTTCCGGATCTCGGCCGGTAGCGGAAGCGGGGTCGTGCCGCCGATGTTGAAACCTGCCTTGACGCGGTATTCGAATTTTTTGAAAGACTGGGCGGATACGCCGCCGATACACAGCAGCGCGACCGCCAGGCAGATGATGTGTTTTTTATTCATCGTCATAGTTGGGTTGTCGGGTTAGTTTGCCGGTTTCTCTTCGCAGATCACTTCTACGTCGTCCACGAGCAGCGTGCTTCCTACGGCTCCTTTGAAATAGGCTCCGTAACGGCTGGACGAGAAGACGACGGTCAGGTTGTACTTGTAATTCTTCATTTTTTCCTCGTCGAGCGGCTTGAGATAGGTGAATTCCACGTCGAAAGGAAGGTAGGTTCCCAGCGGCGACTCGACCGGGTCCGGGACGACGGCCTTGGCGACGATGTTCGGCGAAGTGAGCACGTTGTCGCCGAACAGGCATTCGACGTTGTCGTCCGTCTCGTACAGTACCGCGTAAATCTGGCAGGAATCCCGCTGTTCGGGGATCACCAGGTTGTTGTATTTATCGGTCACGTTGCCGGCCGACACGTAGCTGTAATAACCTTTCAGACGCAGCGGTTTTTTGCCGAACGGAAGACCGAACCGGGTGGCCTCCATCGGATTTTTGGTAGCCAGCATACCGTCGAACGTTCCGATGAACAGGTTCCCGGCGGCGATCGGCATGTTCAGGGCCGAACCGAACGTCCCGGTCGATTTGGTTTCGAGTTTGGCCGCCAGCCGGCCTCCGTGGGCGATCGGGGTGGAACAAGTCGGAAATTTGCTCGGGACGGATGCGCCTCCGGTCAGCGCGTAACCCGCATTTCCGGACGACCATATCTCTTGGGCCACACCCCCGGCGATGATTTCGTAAGGCTGTTCGTATTTTCCTATCTCTTTCCAGTCTTCGAAACTGAACAGGGTCGGCAGGTCGGTTTCGATCACGCTGACCAAGTAGGATTTGTTCCAGCGCCCATCCTGCGAGGTGACTTTGTAAAGCTTCGGAGTGGTGAAATCGCGGACGGTGCCCGATGCCGGTTCGATGACGGCTCCGGGAGTCAGCTTGAACTCCGGGGCCATCCGGGTAACGTCCGTCGAGCCCGGGACGATCAGGATCATCACCGTGTTGTCGGCGATCTTGGGATCGGTTTTGACAATGTCTCCCGGAACGGTGCATTCGATGATGTCCGCTTCGGCGTTCAGCGGTTCGTCCTTGATGCAGGAAACCGTCAGCGCTGCGGCGCCCAGGAGCGTTAACAATAAGCGTATTTTCATAATTGTCGGATACATTTATCGGATTTTCTCCGCAAAGGTAATTTTAATCAGATATCTCCGCAAATCTTTGTTCCGGGGGGCGCGGAATTTCTCCGGAGATATTTACGGATTCATTTCTTCTGTCCGAGGTAATCGGGGTACGGTAAAATAATCTTATTTATTAAATAACGCATATTTCGGCGATAAGTTACATGTGTGGGTTTATTCGGTTGATACATAGTGTTATAAAAATGAGGCGGATATGGAAATACCGAATTTCGGACGGAAATGTCCGGATTCGCCGGATCGTTTTCGTCGAAAGTTTGACGCCCTCGGCCGAAAATCATTTTCGGAAATTTGTTAATCGGCGATTTTTTTCCTACTTTGCAAAATGATTACGGAATTATTTTTAACTTAAAATTAACCTTGAAAACTTCCCTTCGGAGGTTTTGTAACCTGATTTAATTAAGATGAAACGAGTCGATTTCAAAACGAAAGGCATTTTGTCCGCGGGCGTTTTCTGGCAGCGTTCGGTTGCCGTCTGCCGGAAAGCGGTTCCCGCATTGATGGTCGCGGCGTTGCTGTTGGCGTCCTGTGGAAAGGATAACGGGGACGATCCCGGTCCGGGACCTAATCCCCCCGACCCGGATCCTACGCCGACTCCGAAAACCGAATACCTGACCTTCGCTACCAAGACGGCGAATCAGATTTCCGTCAAAGAAGTTTCGACCGGCGAGTACGAAATGTCGATGACCGGGACGGACCCCTACATTTTCACCAATTCGTTGGAGCGTACCAATCCGGCGGACTCCTGCATTCTTACCTTTCAGTACCGTTGCGATAAGGAAATTTCATTCTTACAACTGTTTTTCGCCTCGACTCCTTCTTCCGGCGTGTCGGAAGACCGTTCGGTGAAAGTGGACGGGATTCCCGCTTCGCAGACCTGGAAAACCTGGAAAGCCAACGTGAGCGAATCGCTCGTAAAATTCGCATGGGGGAAAGCCGGTAACTGTTTGCGGGTCGATTTCGGAGACAAATCGGGGATTAAACTCTATATAAAAGGGATTCATTTCCGCGGAATGACCGAGCAGGAGAAACAGGAGGCCGAAGAGGAAGAAGAGAACAGCAAGTCCGAAGCGGCGTTCGAAAACAACCTGAAATCCTATCTGTCGACGCTGTATCCGTCCTCTACGTCGGTAACCTCGGTGGAAGCCGGACTGACCAAAATTACCGTGAAAGGGAACTGTTCCGCTTCGGGCAGCTATAGCCTTTGCGAAATTCCGCCTTACGTCGATCTGCTGAAAACGACCAAATTCGAGTTCAAAACGGCTCTTACCGACGGGACGTTCAGCAAGGAAATGGACCGCTATGTCGAACGGGACGGGTTCAAATACGACCGGACCCTTTCGAAATGGGCGATCGTAGAGAACGGCGATACGAAAGATAAATTGGTGTCTCATGCGCGTTACGCTACCGAGATCGCTTCGACGCAACAATTGCCCGCAGCGAAACCCGCCAGCAAAAAGGGGCTCGGCGGATACCATTTGGGCGGTCCCGAGAGCGATCTGGATGATCTGGGGATTACCAGCATCACGATGAACGTTTCTTTCGTCGGCATGATGTCGCTCAGTCCTTCGGGCAATTCCATCGCGCACGAATACGGCGGTAAAACCTACTATTTCGATAAAGGCAGCGTGGAAAACTATGACAAAACGTTGCAGGCGGCCCAGAAACGGAATATCGTCGTTGCCGCTATCCTCCTGGTCGCTCCTTCGAGCTCGGAGGTGGGAAAACTGCTGCTGCATCCGGATTACACTTCGCGGGGGATCTACACGATGCCGAATATGACCAATCCGGAGAGCGTGAACTGTTATGCCGCCGCGCTCGATTTCCTGGCCAGCCGTTATTGCCAGACCGGCAGTCCGTACGGTCGTATCCACCACTGGATCATGCACAACGAGGTCGATGCCGGGCTCGACTGGACGAACATGGGCGTCAAGCCGATCACCATTTATACGGATACGTATCTCAAGTCGATGCGAATGTGCTACAACATCGCTCGGCAGTACGATCCGAATACCGAGGTGTTCGCTTCCTTTACGCATTCGTGGACGGAGGCCGCTTCGGACAGTTACGCTTCCCGCGACATGCTCGATCTGCTGAGGAAATTCGGTACGGCGGAAGGCGACTTCCAATGGGCGGTGGCTTACCATCCTTATCCGCAGGATCTGAACGATGCGAAAACCTGGAACGATAATAAGGCTTCGTTCAACATGAATACGAAGCTGGTGACGTTCAAAAACCTCGAAGTGCTGAGCGCCTGGGCCCAAAAATCGGAAAATAAGTACAAGAAGACGATCAAGCGTTCGGTATGGCTTTCCGAAAACGGAACCAATTCGAGAACCTATGCGGACATGTATCTTAAAGAACAGGCCGCCGGTTTCGCTTATGCCTGGAAAAAGCTGAAAAAGCTCGACGGCATCGACGCGATGCAGTGGCATAACTGGATCGATCATCCCGAGGAATACGGCCTGCGGATCGGATTGCGCAAATTCCCGAACGATCCCGACGATCCGATGGGTAGAAAACTCGTATGGTATGCCTATCAGGCAGCCGGGACGTCAACCGAGGATGCGGTTTTCGAACCTTATAAGGCGGTGATCGGAATCGACAATTGGAATATTATCCAAGAGGTTCAGTAATCCGTTCGAAAAATTACGGGGTTCGGAATTGTTCCGGACAGGAACCGAAGTAAAGCAAAGACGCTGATTGAAAGCGTCTTTGCTTTTCCGTATTCCGAGCGTAGCCGGGCCGCGCCTCCGGCGTTCGTCCGTAAACTGCGGCCCGATAAGTTTTAGGTATTACCTTTGCAGGGAGTCTAAACGATTATTATTTAAAAAAAAATTAGGAGCTATGAAAAAAGCGTTTGTTTTGTTGGCCTGCCTGTTCGCGATGCAACTCACCGTTTCCGCCGACGACGGCACGCCGATCGAGGTGAACAACCTGCCGGTAAAGGCGCAGCAATTTCTGAAAGCCTGTTTCCCGGATAACACGGTGTCTTACGCCAAAGTGGAAAACGAGTGGACCGGCAAAGAGTACGAGGTGTTGTTCGAGGATGGCACCAAAGTAAAATTCGACAAAAAGGGAGAGTGGGAGGAAGTAGACGGCGGATATGCCGTTATTCCGGCTAACACCGTTCCCGTTTTGATCAAAAAGCACGTTGCCGAGAAGCATCCGAAGCAGAAAATCGTGAAGATCGAACGGGATCGTAAAGGTTACGAGATCAAGTTGGATAACGGTTTCGAGCTGAAATTCGATACTAAATTCAAGCTGACCGGTTACGACGATTAGCGAAAAGCAACATGAGAAACAGGGCGTCTTTCGAAAGAAAGACGCCCTGTTTTTTTAAATCCGCTCCGGTCGTATCCGGGCGTTTGCCTGTCTCGGTCGCGATTAAAATCTCCAACCGGCGGTAACGGCGAATACGCTGTTGCGCGTGACGATGTCCTTGTCTTTGGCGAGGCTGGTCAGGCCGATGTTGTAGCGGGCGTCCAGGATCAGGCCGCAGTTGAACAGGTATGAAACGCCGACCGGTACGGCAACGTCCGCTTTCTTGTAAGCAGCCTTGACGTCGACGTCGTTGTTTTTGGCTTTGAGCAGAAAGCCCGGCTGAATACCGGCTTTGACGGCCAGTCCTTTTACGAGGTAGAAGTTCGCCAGGATCGGTATGTTCAGGTTATCGGTCTTCACTTTGACGCCTTCGCCTTTGGTTCCCTGACGCGAGTAGAGTACGTCTGCCGACAGGGCGAACAGGTTGCTGAAACGGTAGTCTGCGAATACGCCGGCTGTCAGGCCCGTTTTGTAATCTCCGTCGAGCAGGGTTTGGTTCGACAGGTTGATGCCCACTTTGGGGCCGAATCCGAATCCGGTTTCCTGGGCGGATGCATAGGTAGCTACCGTAAATAAAGCCGCGATCGATAACAGTACTTTTTTCATGACGATTAAGTTTTTTAGTTAAACAATTCAAGAGCGTTAAAACACTTGGTGCGCGCCCGCTTTTGTGCGGGACGTTTCGGTTGATTTTAACGACACGCCGGCTTGGTCGTCTTTGTTGAGAGTAGAACGGCCGGAGCTTCGTTTAGTTACAAAGTCCGGTCGTTTTTGAAATGCGTAAAATGTGTTTTTGTTCGGAACGTATGCTGTAATAGTTTTGTTGTCAGCGTATTGGCGCGTGTGTTGGAGAAGTGAAAAATTATATTGCGGAACTGTTTTTTCCGGTGCGGCCGTCCGCAGTACTGTGGCGTTCCGGACTTTTCCGTTCGAAAAAACGGGAGCCTGCCGTCAGTCTTCCCGGTCGTTCAGGTAACGGATGTAAAGCGCGTGCGCGATGCCGTCGGTAATGCCGATCGTCGGCACGCAGATGCTGTCCGCATGGACCCGTTCGGCGATGTTCAGGAAGATTTCCGCTGCCGGGATGATGACGTCGGCCCGGTCGGGGTTCAGGCGGAATGCGGAGATCCGCTCTTCGACCGTCAGCGCTTTCAGTTCGTCGTAGATGGCCTTCAGGTCGGCCACGTCGAGCCGGTTGTCGTTCTTATTGCCTTTGAGCCGGTAGAGCTTGTTGATGTTGCCGCCCGTGCCGATGATTTTCAGATCCGGATAATCGGCGGCCAGTACGGCCAGGTCGCGGTTCAGCGACTCGATGTCGGCGAGTTTGACCATGCCGCCCAGCGAGCGTACCGTCCCGATGTCGTACGAGTTGGAACCGATCAGTTTCCCGTTCGAGATGACGCTGACTTCGGTGCTGCCGCCGCCGACGTCGACATAAATGTAATGTCCTTCGCGGCCGAGCAGGTCGGCAATGTGGCTGTCGTAAACCATCCGCGCCTCTTCGAGCCCGTTGATGATTTCCAGCCGGATGCCGGTCTTGTTGTGCACTTTCCGGGCGATCTGCATACCGTTCGAGGCGTCGCGCATCGCCGACGTCGCGCAGGCGCGGTAGGCCGTTACGTCGTACACTTTCATCAGCAGTCGGAAAGCCTTCACCGTGCGCAGCAGTTGTTTCTCCTTTTCGTCGGAAATGCTTCCCGTGCCGAATACCTCTTCGCCGAGCCGCAAAGGGACGCGTAGCAGTACGGTTTTGGTCATTTTGTCGGGCGAGTCGCCGTCGTTGACGCTTTTAATCAGCAGTCGTACGGCGTTCGATCCGATGTCGATCGCCGCGAAATTCAGTTTTTTGTTTTGCATGTTTCGGAAAGAGTTTAAAAGTTACAGGTCTCCGCTGAGGTCGTGATAGTGTTCGTATAGTTTCTGTTGCGAACGGAACGGCGGTTCTCCGTTGTCGTAGATGAGGTTTCGGCCGGTGCCGTCGACGATCCGCGCCGCCACGTTGTCGGCCAGTCCGAATTCGACGATCGTTTTCAGTTCCCGTCGGATCTCCGGATCGTAGACCGGGGCGTAGGCTTCGATCCGGTGGTCGATGTTGCGCGGCATCCAGTCGGCCGATCCGATATAGTATTGTTCGTCCCCGCCGTTGCAGAAGATCAGGATACGCGCGTGTTCCAGGTAACGGTCGATGATGCCGCGGATTTCGATGCGATCGCTTTTCGGACCGAGTCCGGCGACCAGGGAACAGTTGCCCCGCACCAGCAGGCGGATCCTGACGCCGGCCGCCGAAGCTTCATACAGTTTCTGGACGATTTTGGCGTCGGTGATGTGGTTGATTTTACACAAGATATAGGCTTCTTTGCCGTTTTTGGCATTGAATATTTCGTTGTTTATCAGCGCGTACAATTTTTTGCGCATCCCTTGCGGCGAAACGATCAGCTTCCGGAAGGCGATCGTTTTGTATGGCTGGTGGATGAATTCGAATACCCGGTCGACTTCCCGGACGATCGTTTTGTCGGCCGTAAAAAGGACGGTGTCGGTGTAGGTGCGGGCGTTTCCTTCGTGAAAGTTGCCGGTGCTGATGCAGGCGACATTGCCTTTTGTCGAGGCGATATGGGTCAGTTTGCAGTGTACCTTCAGTCCTTCGACGCCGAAAAGCACCTGGATGCCGGCGTCCTGCATTTTTTTCGACCAGCCGATGTTCGACGCTTCGTCGAAGCGGGCCATCAGTTCTACCATGACCGTTACTTTCTTGCCGTGCTTGGCGGCGCAGATCAGCGCTTTGACCACTTTGGAATCTTTGGCGAGCCGGTAAACCGTCGTTTTGATGCTGCGCACGTCGCGGCTCAGCGCCGCTTCCCGCAGCACCTTGATATAGTTCGAAAAGCTGTGGTAGGGATAGTGCATAAAAACGTCCCGGCGGCGGATCTCGTCGAGCGCGCTGCCGAGGCTGTCCATCGACGGAACGGGGGCGGGCACCCGCTTTTCGAACTTCAAATCGCTGCGGCTGCAATCCGGGAAAGCCATCAGGTCTTTCATATTGTGGTAGCGCGACCCGCCGACGCAGGCGTCGTAGCGGTCGATGCGGAATTTGCGCTTCAGATAGCGCAGCATCTCTTCGGGCATTCGCTGGTCGTAAACGAAGCGGATCGCTTCCCCCTTTTTGCGGTTCCTGACGCCCCGGGCCACTTTTTCGACCAGTCCTTCGTCGATGTCGCCGTCCAGCGCCATCTCGGCGTCGCGCGTGAATTTCAGCGTGTAGGCTTCGAACGATTCGTAACCCAGCCCGGCGAAGATGAACGGCAGGCAGAAACGCACCACGTCGTCGAGGAAGATGATGCAGGTCGTGTCGCCGTCCGACGGCAGCACGATGAAACGGTCGAACTCGCGGGTCGGCAGTTCGATCAGCGCGAAGTCGCGCACCGGTTTTCCGGTTGCGACATTTCGGCGAATCATTTTGATGGACAGATAGATGCTTGAGTCCGTCAGTTCGTCGAGCTTCGATCCCTGCGTCATGATCAACGGATAGGTGGCGCTGTTCAGATCCGTCCGGTACACCGTGCGGATGTAGCGCTGCTGCTCATCGGTGAGCTGCTGCTCGTTGACGATGAAAATGCCTTCGGAGGCCAGTTTTCCCTTTAGGTTTTCGAACGTTTCGTCGAATTCCTGCGAATAATCTTTGGTCAGCCGGGTGATTTCGCGCAGCTCGCGGATGGTCGATGCGGGCCGGTTCTGCGGTTCGTTGTCGTATTCCACGATCCGTTTCATCGTGGAGACCCGCACCCGGAAAAATTCGTCGAGGTTGTTCGAATAGATGCCGAGGAACTTCAGCCGTTCCAGCAGCGGAACATTGTCCCGTTGCGCTTCCTGTAGAATCCGGTGATTGAAATACATCCAGCTGATGTCGCGGTCCAGTGTCGTTTTTGCTCCCATGTCAGTCTCCGTCTTTTGATTGCCCGCCACTAAGGTAGGCTTTTCCTTCCGGAAAAAAAAGAGCGCTGCTCCCCGGATTTTGTGCGATGGCCGATCCGGTCGCATTCGTCGGGCAAAGGGGAAATCGGACGTAAGTATAAAGACGTATTTTGCGGTATCTGTGGTTGTTGCGGGGTCTGTATCCGGTCGTTTCTGTTGGCTGTTTCTTAAAATTGTCCTACTTTTGTAAAGCGTCCCGGTCGTTCGGGAAACGCAGAAACGATAGTTCATCCGATTAAGAACATGGAAAATTTTAACGCCACCAGGTATAAGTTGCAGAATGTCGCGACGAAACGGATTTTCGAAGACGAGGGCTGGACGCTCGACGATACGCAGAGTTCGCATCCGTCGCTGATCCGCGCCGTTTACGAATCGCAGCAAATCCATCCGCACGGCGAGGAGCACGGGATTTACCGTTTCGCCGAATGGTTGCCGGTCAAAAGGATGCTGGCTGGTTCGTGCGCGCCGGTAACTTACAAGAGCAAAGGGCTTGCGCAGAAACTTGGGCTTAAAAATTTGTATATTACGTTCAACGGTTATTTCCCGGAGATCGGGGCCCGGATGTCTACCTGCTCGTTCAAAGAGACGGAGGCGTATTCGGTTTGCGGAAGGCTGAACGGCAGCCACAAGGACAAAGTGCTGGTGGTGGCTTCGGCCGGCAATACGGCGCGCGCTTTTGCCAAAGTCTGTTCCGATAACCGTATTCCGCTGCTGCTGAGCGTGCCGGAAGACAACATCGACGCGCTGTGGTTCGACGCGCCGCTGAACGATTGCGTGAAACTGATCGTTTCGCAGAAGGGAAGCGACTATTTCGATGCGATCCATCTGAGTAACCTCGCCCTGCAATCCGATAAATTTTTCGCAGAAGGCGGCGCCAAGAACGTGGCTCGCCGCGACGGGATGGCGACCACGGTGCTTTCGGCCGTAACGCATATCGGCCGGATTCCGGACTACTATTTCCAAGCCGTAGGCAGCGGAACCGGAGCGATCGCCGCCTGGGAAGCCAACCTGCGCCTGATCGAGGACGGTCGGTTCGGCAATCACAAAATGCGGCTGATGGTGTCGCAGAACGCGCCGTTCGTGCCGATGTACAATGCATGGAAAGCCCGCTCGCGCGAAATGCTGCCTTACAACGACGACTGCGCCCGTATCGACGCCGAAGAGATCGACGCCAAAGTGCTGTCGAACCGCAAGCCGCCCTACGGGATCAAAGGCGGGCTCTTCGATGCGTTGACCGATACCGGCGGCGATATCCTGGTTGCGACCAACGAAGCAGCGCGCGCCGCTAAAGAGCTTTTCCTGGAGTGCGAAGGCGTGGATATTTACTCCGCTCCGGCCGTGGCGCTGGCTACGCTGATCCAGGCGGTGCGCGACGGCGAGGTCGATCCGGAAAAGATCGTTATGCTGAACGTTACCGGCGGTGGGGAGAAACGCTTTATGCAGGGCAAAAAATTACATTACCTGAAGCCGTCGGCCGTCTTCCCGATCGATCCGGATGCAAAAGAGGTGGCCGAAAAAGTAGGTCGCCTGTTTTCGTAGCGAGGCGCGACTTATATAAGAACGAAAAACGACCGGCAGTCTGTCGGTCGTTTTCCTTTTTTTCGTAATTACGGGATTTCGCCCGCCGGAACGTTTTCCTACTCGGGAAATTTTTCCAGATAGACGAGCCACATTCCGGGATAGGCCTCTCTTTCACGGAAAGGACGGTAGTCCAGCCGCCGATAAAGAGCCTGGTTCCGAACGCTGCTATGGCTTGTGAAGAGTTCGCATCGCATCGGTGGATACTCTTTTTCGATCGATCCGAGCAGTTCGGTGCCGATCCCTTTTCTCCGTTGTTGATGCCCGACGATCAGTTTGCCGATGAATAGCGTGCGACCGTCCGTATGCGCGCGGACGGAGCCGACGATTCTGCCGCAGCCGTCGGTCGCTTTCAGTACGACGCCCGTTTCGAATTCCGCTCGCAGCTCTTGCAGCGTTTGCAGCAAAGGGGGAATCCGGAAGTCGTTCAGCAATTCGGCTTCGCTTCGGTAAGCGAGGTATTGCAGATCCAGGATCTGTTGCAGGTCGCATCTTTCCGCCCGGGTTATCGTCGTCATATCCGTATTCACGTTCGAAGCGCTGCACGACTCGTGCAGGCGCTTCGAACATAGGGTGAAAATATTATTTCTTATAAATGTCCGGAATCTCGGGACGCCCGACGCCTACGGTCACGTTGACGCGCCAATCCACGTTGTTCGTGTACAGGTGACGGAAGTCGAACGGCTGTTGCGCCCATACGCGGAAGATATTGCCTTCCTGCCAGGTATTTCCGGCCGAGGTGTAGTCGCACATCCGCAGGATGTGTTTGTTGCCCGCTTCGTCCTTGCACGGTACGTCGAACGTCATCCAGATCGCCGGCGTTTCCGGGTTTTCGACCAACTGAACGTCGATGTAGTTGTCCGTGTCGCGCATGAATTCGTAGCGGTACATCGGCGGTTCGGTCACGCCGTCGCGACGCGGAATCAGCCGCGAGTCGAACGCCAGGACGATCGGCCCGCGGACAATGGCGGCGTCGCCTACGCCCGACGGCGCATCGACCACGCGCGCGCGCATGTCCAGTTCGACCTCGATCTTATCGTTGTCGTTCCAAGTGCGTTCGATCGAAGCGTACGTGCCCGGCAGGATGTAACCGTCGTAAGGTTCTCCGTTGATCTTGATGGCAGTGCGCTTGCTCCACTGCGGGATGCGCAGTTCGAGCGCGAAGGCTTCGCTTTGGGGCAAATTCACGGTCGCCGCCACGTTCCCCTGTACCGGGTATTCGCTTTCCATATTGATTTTCAGCGGTTGTCCGGAAGGCGTCTTGACGGTGCTGTTCATTTTGCCGTACAGGTTGATTGCGGCGCCGTCGGCGGTGGTCATCACGGCCCAGGAGGGAGTGATCATCAGTCCGCGCGGACCGTTGGCTACGCAGCAGCTCATCACCACGTCCGGGAACTGCTGGTGGCTGTGTACCCGTTCGCCCATCAGGCCGGCGTAATACGACCACCATTCTCCTTTCGGCGACATCGAGGCGAGCAGGGCGTTGTAAAGGCTGGTTTCCAGTTCGTCCGCATAGCGGCTGTCGCCGGTCAGGCGCAACATTTGATACAGGAACTTCATCCAGGTTGCCGTCACGCAGGTCTCCATCCCCTGATACATCGGTTCGGTTTGGCGCATCTTGCCATGGCACCAGATTTCGGCCATCGAACCCGATCCGACGATCATGATTTCGTCGCGGATGATCGTGTTGATCAACTTGTGGCAGGCCTCGAAATAGAGCGGATCGCCCGTAATGCGGTACATTTCGCACAGCCCTTCGAAACACGACATCATTTCGTAGGCTTTCGGCGCGCCGCTCATTTTCCATAACGGAGTGCCCGACACGGCTTCCTGAACCAGCCGTAGTCCGGTCGGCGTCAGCTTGTTCGGCGTGTCCCACGACTTGATGATATATTCGGCGAAATCGAGGTAGCGTTTATCCCCGGTTTTCTGGTACAGCAGCGCGATCGGTTCCAATACCGAGCAGGAGGCCAGCCCTTTCCAGCCGATCCATCCGGTTGCGGCGATGTTGACCCCGCTTCCCGGACCGGTTTCTGAGATCAGGTTGTCGGCCACTTTACAGGCGGCGTCGAGCACGCTTTTGTCCTGCGTCTGGTCGTAATAGGCCAGCAGGCCGAGCATGACGTATTTACGGCCCCAAATATCCCATTCGCCGAGGTGGTTCTCGTCGAGATAGGTGCCGATGTATCCGTTTTTGTCCTGCGTGGCGATCAGTTCCTGGACGGCTTTATCTACCACGGCGCGGTTCTCGGCGGTCGGCGCATAACCGTAGCCCTGCATGGCCGCTGTGTACCATTTACCCCAGAACTCGGAGCGGAAGCCCCAATTTCCGTCCGGTTTGTCGCGGAACGGCTGTACGACCCGTTCGATGTCTTGGGCCATCAACCGGTTGTCGATGCACAGGTCGAGTTTTTCGCCCAGGTAGCCGCCGAAATGGGTGGCTCCGTAAGCGGCCGGTTCGAGCACGTTGCGTACTTTGATCGTGGAGGCCGGCGCGGAAGTTTTTTTCTCTTTCCCGTAAGCTTGGGGGGCGAGCAGCGCTGCGGCTGCGGCGAGAAGTAAAAGTTTTTTCATAAGGTTGATTCGGTTCTTCGTTTATTGTACAAAGATAAAAAATTGTACGGAGTTATTCCAGATAAGACAAAATGTTTCCGCTGATCTGCTGTAACGAGATTTCGCACAGCTTCGTGTTGTATTGCGCCGAGAGAATGCGTTCCTCGGCGTCCAGCAGGCTTTTTTGGGCTTCCCGCATCTCGATGCCCGACAGGTCGCCGAGCAGGTAGCGCTCCATTGCGATTTCGTGGTTCTCGGTCGCTGCGACGAGGTTCTCCTCTTCGAGTTTCAGCAGTTCGAGGTTGTTGCGGTAAGCCTGCCAGAAGTCGGCCAGGTCGGCCCGTAGCGACAGTTCGAGCTGTTGCCGGGTGAGCTCGGCGTTTTCGATCTGGATGCGGGCGTTGCGTTGTTCGCGCCGTCGGTTGCCGTCGAACAGCGTGATGCCGAGCGTCGCGCCGACGTCCGGACCCCAGGTTTGCCGCTGCCGGTTGGCGTTGTTGCCGTAACGGTTCAGTTGGTAACCGTATCCTGCGTTCAGTTTGACGTAAGGATAGTTTCGAGCTTGGAGCGTTTTCAGATCCAGTCCGGCGAGCGCCGTATTGCGGTCGGCTTTGAGCAGCGAGGCGTTCGTTTGCAGCATCCGCTCGAGCAATTCACCTTCTTCGAGCCGGCTGTTGACCCGGATCAGCGAGTCGCAGATTTGCAGCGGAGCGTTGACGTCCGGGCCCGCCATCAGTTCGTTCAGCCGGATCAGCGACGCCTGCACCAGTTCCTGCTGGTTGATATACTGCGAACTGTCGGCATTGAAATCCACGCGCGCTTGTTGCAGGTCGAGCCGCGAAAAGTTACCGATCCGGTAACGGGCTTCGACGATCCGCAGCCGCTCTTTCGACAGCGAGACGGCGTAAAGAAAATTTTTCAGCCGGATTTTCTGCTGTACGTAATTGTAATATTCGGCGGTCAGTCCCGCTACGAAATCCTCGATAGCGATCCGCGCATTGACTTCGCCGAGACCGCGCAGTTCCTCCAATCGCTTGTAATTGGTTTGCACCCGGAATCCGTCGAAAAGCGTCCAGCCGAGGTCGAGTCCCGCGTTTACCGTTTGGTCGTAAACTCCGGAAACGCTGCCGCGTTCTCCTTCGGCGCTTTCAGTGCGGTTTTCGCTCAGGGCGCCCGAATAACCGGCCGCCAGGTCGAGCGACGGCAGGCGGCCGGCATTGGCCGCCGTCACGTTGTTCGCGGCGATCTGTTGTTCGTTTTTCGAAATGCGGATCGCGTAGTTCTTCTCGAGTCCCTCCTGCAGGCAGGTTTGCAGCGTGTAGGTCTGCTGTGCCGACAACATTCCGCACAGACATCCCGCTACGATCGACAAAACGTATTTTCTCATGCTTGCTTCTTTAATCGGTTCGTGGAGACATAGGTGTATATGGCCGGGACGATGTACAGCGTCATGATCGTCGAAACCAGCATGCCGCCCACCACGGCGATCCCCATTGCAATCCGTCCGTTGGCTCCCTCTCCGGTGGCGAAGGCGAGCGGCAGCAGCCCGAGAATGGTAGAGGCGCTGGTCATCAGGATCGGGCGTAGGCGTTGCAGCGCCGCTTCTTCGATGGCCTGCATCTTGGCGACGCCCGTTCCCTGTTTCTGGTTGGCGAATTCGACGATCAGGATACCGTTCTTGGCGACCAGGCCGATCAGCATGATGATCCCGATCTGGCTGAAAATATTCATCGTCTGCCCGGTCGCGAACATAAATATCAGCGCTCCGGCGACAGCCAGCGGTACGGTCAGCATGATGACGAACGGGTCTTTGAAACTTTCGAACTGGGCGGCGAGGATCAGGTAGATCAGTACGATGGCCAGCACGAAGGCGAACATCAGGCTCGACGAACTTTCGCGGAACTCTTTCGAGTCGCCGGCCAGCGCGGTGCGGAACGTGTCGTCTAGTACCTCTTTCGCGATTTTGTCCATCTCGTCGAGTCCCTGACCGATCGTTTTGCCTTCGGCCAGGCCTGCGGAGATCGTGGCCGAAACGAAACGGTTGTAGCGGTAGAGCTGCGGCGGCGCGATGCCTTCGGCCAGGCTCACCAGGTTGTCCAACTGGATCATCTCGCCTTTGTCGCTGCGGATATAGATCGATTTCAGGTCGACCGGCTTGTTGCGCTGCTGCCGGTTGATCTCGCCGAGTATTTCGTATTGTTTCCCGTTCATGTAGAAATACCCCATGCGCTGGCCGCTGAGCCCGTATTGCAGCGTCTGCGCGATGTCGCGGGTGCTGACGCCCATCAGGTTGGATTTGTCGCGGTTGATCGAAATGCGGGCTTCGGGTTTGCTGAATTTTAGGTTGACGTCGGCCATCTGGAAGGTCGGGTTGTCGTAGACCCTGGCCATGAACTCCGGCAGTACCTCCTGCAATTTTTCGAGGTTGGTAGCCTGTAACACGTACTGAATCGGCATCGATCCGCGTCGGCCGCCGAAAGTCGATTGCTGCTGCACGAACGCGCGGGCCATCGTCTTGCTTTTGACCGCTTTGGATAGCTGTTCGGCGATATCCATCTGCGACCGTTGGCGTTCGGTGATGTCTTTCAGCGCGATCTGCACGTTTCCGCTGCCGCTCGATACGCGGGCCGTGACGGCCCGGGATTCGGGAACCAGCGTATCGACCAGCCGGTTGATGTCCTCGGTATAGTCGCGTATGTATTCGTAAGTGACGCCTTCCGGTCCGCGCGTATTGATCGTAATCATCGAACGGTCTTCCAGCGGCGCCATCTCGGACGGAATCCGGCTCCACAGGACGTAGATAATGCCGACCATCGCCAGCACGATCGGGAAGGCGAGCACCCTGCGGCGCAGGAACGCCGCCAGCGTGCGGCTGTAAAAACGGTTCATGCCGACGAAGAACGGTTCGGTCTTGCGGTAGAACCACCCCGGCCGGTCGCGGTGCTTCAACAGCTTGGTCGCCAGCATCGGTGTGAAAGTCAGCGCCGAGAATGCCGAAATGATCACCGCGCCGGCCACTACGAGGCTGAATTCCCGGAACAGCCGGCCGGTCATGCCCTCCATGAATACGATCGGGAAAAAGACGGCCACCAACGTGATGGTCGTCGAGATGACGGCGAAAAAGATCTCCTTAGCTCCTTCGATACCGGCCTCCTTCGGACTCATGCCGCGTTCGATGCGGATGTAGATATTTTCGGTCATCACGATCGCGTCGTCGACGACCAGTCCGACGGCCAGCACCACGGCCAGCATCGACAGCACGTTGATCGAGAATCCGGCCAGGTACATCACGAAGAACGATCCGATCAGCGAGACGGGGATTACTACGCACGGCACCAGCGTCACGCGCCAGTCGCGCAGGAACAGGAAAATGATGACGATCACCAGGAAGAAGGCTTCGTATACGGTGCTTTCGACTTCGTTGATCGAGGCGCGGATGAATTTCGTGTTGTCGAATCCGTAGCTGGTTTCCACGTCTTCGGGCAGATCCTTTTTCATCCGTTCCATCCGTTCGTAGACCGCGTCGGCGATCTCGATGTGGTTGGCTCCGGGCTGCGGGATCACGACGACGCCGACCATCGGCACCCCGTTCATCTTCATGTAGCTGCGGGTGTCCTGCGGGCCGAGCTCCGCCCGTCCGATGTCGCGGAATCGGATGATTCGGTTGTTCTCTTCTTTGATTATTAGACTGTTGAATTCTTCTGCGGAGTGCATCAGTCCGAGCGTGCGAATGGTCAGTTCCGTGGTGTTTCCCTCGATGCTGCCCGACGGGAGTTCGACGTTCTCGCGGTCTACGGCGTTTTTCACGTCGACCGGCGTAAGGCCGAAACCGGCCATTTTGACCGGGTCGAGCCACAGCCGCATCGAGTAGCGCTTTTCACCCCAGATCGAAACGCTGCTGACGTCGCTGATCGTTTGAAGTTGTTCTTTAACCGTCAGGTCGGCGATTTCGCTCAGTTCCAGCAGCGAGCGTTTGTCGCTGCGGATGGCGACCATCAGGATCGGCGAAGCGTCCGCATCGGCTTTCGATACGGTCGGCGGATCGCAGTCGCGCGGCAGGTAGCGTTGTGCGCGCGAGACTTTGTCGCGCACGTCGTTGGCGGCGGTTTCGAGGTCGACCGACAGTTCGAATTCGACCGTGATGCGACTCGATCCCTGGCTGCTGACGCTCGACAGCGAGCGGATGCCGGGGATGCCGTTGATGTTTTGTTCGAGCGGCTCGGTAATCTGGTTCTCGATTACGTCGGCGTTCGCGCCCGGGTAGGAGCACGAGACTGAAATGATCGGGTTGTCGACGCTCGGATACTCCCGCACGCCGAGGTAATTGTACCCGATGAGGCCGAACAGCAGGATGATCACGGTCATCACCGTGGCGAGCACCGGCCGCCGGATACTGATTTCTGAAATATTCATACGGCGGCGGAATTAGTCGATACGGTCGAGTTTCACTTGCAGTCCGGTACGCAACTGCAACGTTCCAGAGGTAATCAGCGTGTCGCCCGTCTGCAATCCGCTGACCACTTCGACCTGAGCGTCGGTGCGCAGTCCGGTTTCGATCTGCACCGGCTGGGCTGTTCCGTTCCTGTACAGGAAGACCTTGTCTACGCCCAGTTCCGGGACGACGGCTTCGGTCGGAATGACAATGGCGTTCAGTACCTTGCGCGTTTGCGCATACACGTTGGCGAAGCGGCCGGGCATCAGTTTCCGGTCGGCGTTCGGATAGAGCGCTCTCACCGGAAGCAGGTGGTTGGCGTCGAGGCTCGAACCGATGGCGTAAACCGAGGCTTCGAACGGTTTGAGTTCCCCGGTCAGCCGGAAAGTGACGCGCGTTCCCTTACGGATCTCGGACGCGTATTGTTCGGGTACCGAAAATTCGATTTTCAGCGGAGAAGTCTTGGTCAGTTTGGCCACGACTACCGACGGCGAAGCGTAAGCCCCCTCGCTGACGTGGCGCAGCCCGATGATCCCGTCGAACGGCGCACGCAGTTCGGTCAGGCCGATATTGGCTTTGACCAGGGCGATGTCGGCGTTCAGGGTCGCCAGTTCGGTGCGCGCCTGTTCGTAGGCTTCCTGGCTGACGGCATCCTTTTCGAGCAGTGCGCTCTGACGGTACACGCGGTCTTCGGCCAGCTTCAATTGGGCTTCGAATTTCGATAGCTGGGCCTGAAGCGGCTTGTCGTTCACTTTGGCCAGCAGATCGCCTTTGCGCACGACGGTTCCTTCGGTAAAATTGATCTGCTCGATTTTGCCGGATGTTTCGAACGTCAGGTCGACTTCCTCATCCGGAAGCAGGGTGGCGATTGTGAAAATGCCGTCGCTCAGTTCCTGTTCGCGGACGATCTGCGCGTTTACGTTCAGTATGTTGGCTCTGGAAGAGGCCGGCGGTGCGTCGATACCGGCATCCGGTTTTTTTTCGCGTATCAGCCGGTAAGTGCCCAGACCGATCGCGACGACAAGAATCAGGGCGGTAATTGCCCATTTCGTCTTTTTGTGCATGCGAAGTAAAAAGTTAAGTTAAGGAAGTCAGGTTCCTGCAAATATAGAAAATTCGTTTCAAAATCGAATGTGCCCCGGACGTTTTTTCGTATTCTTTTGCCTGGCGGGCAGACGTTGCGCGGGCGTTTGTTTGCCGGTTTCCGGCATTTGTCGCGGGCGGTTCGGGCATTGGCCAAATATTTGCTCGTAAACTTCGGATAAATGTTGATTTTCAGTTTTTATGGAAGATAGTGTTCTGGTTAAATGGGCGCACAACCTGCTCGTGCAGGTCGGTATCGAGCCCGAGACGGCCCATCTGCTCGATCAGTTCGTCATCATCGCGATGATCCTGCTTTGCGCGTTGGCGGCCGACGTCATTTGTCGTTTCGTCATTCTCGCCGTCGGCAGGCGGATCATCGTCCGGACGAAGAAGCGTTGGGGCGAACTGTTGTTCAATCGGGACGTGCTGCGCAAGTTCTCGAACATCGTTCCGGTCGCATTGATCTATATCCTGATTCCGCTGGCTTTTCCGGAACATTCCGAAACGCCCGTGCTGCTCCGGAAAATCTGTTTGCTGTACGTTATTTTCGTGGTCGTCATGTTCGTCAACATGCTGCTGAAGGTGTTTTTCGGCATTTTGGAACAGAAAGAAACCCTGCACGACCGCCCGTTGAAAGGCCTGCTTCAAATCCTGCAGGTCGGTCTGTTCTTTTTGGCGGCGATCGTGGTGACCAGCCTGCTGATCGGCCGTTCGCCGCTGAAGCTGCTGGCCGGGTTGGGCGCTTCGGCGGCGATCCTGATGCTGATATTCAAGGACACGATCATGGGGTTCGTGGCCGGAGTCATGTTGTCCGCCAACAAAATGTTGAGACCGGGCGACTGGATCAGTATGCCGAAGTACAACGTGGACGGCACGGTGCTCGAAGTGACGCTGAATACGGTCAAGATACAGAATTTCGACAATACGGTTACGACCGTTCCGCCTTTCATCCTGACCGGCGATTCGTTCCAGAACTGGCGCTGGATGCAGGAGTCCGGCGGCAGGCGGATCATGCGTTCGATCAACATCGATTTGGGCAGCGTCCGGTTCTGTACGCCCGAAATGACCGAAAAATATAAGGATATAGAGCTGTTGCACGACTATGTCGTTCAGCGCGAGACCGAATTCGACCGGTACCGTAACGGTGCGGAAAACCCGAACGGCGCCGATTTTTTCCGGCTGACCAACCTGACTGTTTTCCGAGCTTACCTGAACCTCTACTTGAAAAAATTGGCCGTCGTCAACCACGAGCTTACCTGCATGGTGCGCCATCTACAGCCCACTCCGAACGGGATTCCGGTCGAGGTGTACTGTTTTTCGGTCATCAAGGAGTGGGTCGCCTACGAAAGCGTCCAGGCCGATCTGTTCGACCATATCATCGCGGTCGTGCCCGAATTCGACCTGGTGCTGTTTCAGAATCCTTCCGGCAACGACATCCAGCGGATTTTCCGTCCGGCGCGGAATGTTGCGGCCGGAGCGTAGGGTCAGCGGCGATAACTTTTGTTATTTTCCTTTTTATCGACCTTTTGCGTCCGATCCTTCTCTCGGTCGTTGCGGCGGTCGTCGTTTCTCCGCGAAGCGTCGCGCGCGCTACGTCCGGAGATGGATTTTTGGTTCCGCGGACGGTATTCGGGGCGCTGCGGCCGGTCGGTGCTCGAGGCCGCTGCGGCCGAACCGGATGTCCCGGCGGAACGGCGGGACGGTTGCCCGGCATTTGCGGACGCGGAGGGTGCGGGGGGCGTACGACCGGGCGCGGAGGTTTGGGCGCGGGCCGACGGTGCGGCGCATCGGGCCGGAAGTAAGACCAGCCGTGGCGGTAAACGGGAGGCGGAACCCGTCCCGGATGACGGTGCGCGTAGTATGCGTTCCAGTACCGACTGTATTCGCGGAACCTGCCGAGGATGATGCGGAAGTCCGCCGACGAACGTCCGATTCCGAAATGGAGCGAAACGTTGATCCAGTTGCGGTCTTTGCCGCGCCGGTAATAGTCCATCACGGCGCGCAACGGATATCCCGATCGGCGCGACAGTTCGATTCCGGCCAGCAGGTCGCTCGGCGAGTATCCTTTGCGGAGGTAGTACCGTAGGTCGTTGCACGGGAAATTGTATTCCCGTGCGGCCCAGATCACGAACTGGTCGGAATAAGGGGCCGCGTAATTGTTGATTTGCACGCCCCATTCGTACAGATCGCCGTCATCGTAATCGTCGTCGTCGAAATAGCGGTCCGCCGGGTGTGCGAAGACCGCGTATCCGAGGAACAGGCTCCCCAGGATCAGTATGATTCTTTTCATGGCTTCCATTCGGTTGGTTGTTTTCCGTAAAACGTTTTCCTTCGGCAAAAGTTACGTCCGGAGCGGCTTGCGAAAGTTATTTCCGTACCGTGGGCTGATGCATCATCAATGCTTCGATCGTAGCCGTAACCTGTTCGGTCGGCATTTTCGGCAGCAGCCGCGCGTGTCGGCCGGCCGGATCGGGTGTCCAGTGATCGTTGCTGTCGGCCGGCGTGACCGTCAGCGTGCCGGTTTCGAGACCGAAATAGGGTTCGGCTCCGCGTACGGCGACCAGTACGGCCGACTGATCCCAACTGTTCCGTCCTTCCGGATTATCCTGTTCGAGACACATTTTATAGGCTTCGCGCACCGGACTCCCTTCGACCGGCATGGCGGCGGTCTGCTTGCCGGTGATGATCTTTTCGCCGATGTCGAATCCGCTCAAAACGATCGGGGTCGGCCAGTTCTCGAATACGTACTGACTGGCCGGCGCGTCCATCATCACGTTGAACTCCTTGCCTTCCGGAAAATACCCGGCCATCGAAACCAGCCGTTTCACTTTGGCCGCGACCAGTTCTTTGCCGGACAGCGGGCTGTCGGCGTCCGGCCCCGATTCGAGCAGGTCTTTCAGGTTCGTGAAAAAGCCGACCGTCACGACGACGACGCTGGTGTCCGGTTGCGCGTTCAGCACCCGCCGGTAAACCGATACGGCGTCTTCGGCCTGCGATGCGCTTTCGACCTTATGCGGGAAACGGGACGGAAGTTCTTCGGTCCACTTCAGCCCTTTATGCCAGGTATCCATACTGACCCCTTCGCCTTTCGGCGCGCCGACGGGAATCCCGGGCCGCCCGAAATAGGTGTTCAGTACGTCGATGCACGGCGCGGTGGTCTCCTGTTTATTCGACGAGACGGTGGCCAGGATATCGACTTCGCCGGAGTCGGCCAGCGCATGCAGTACGGCCATGGCGCCCACGTCGTCGTAGTCGGGAGCCATATCCGTGTCGAAAATCAGCGAAACGGGTTGCTTTTTCGGCGCGCAGGCCGCGCAGCACAGTGCCAACAGTAGGTAAAAAAAACGTTTTCATAGGTTTTTCGATTAAGTTGTCGAAATGTAAAGATAACGAACGGACGCGGGATATGCAAAACGGAATCGTTTTTTTAAAATATTTTGTTTTTCCCGGGCGAAATGAGTAACTTGCCTACATGATTTCCCAAAAACAAAAAACCGAAATTATTAAACCAACTGAAAATGAGTTCTGAATCGAAATTCTCACGCCGCGATTTTCTGAAAGTTTCCGCACTCGGCGCAGCCGGGGCGTTACTGATGCCCTCCGGGCTGGCGGCTGCTGCGAAAAGCAAAAAAAATGAAAAAACCGCTGCCAACGACACGATCAACATCGGTTTTATCGGCCTCGGTCAGCAGGCGATGCACCTGCTCAACGGTTTCATTACCATCGACGGGGTGAAAGTAGTGGCCGGCTGCGACGTCTACGACGTGAAACGCGCCCGCTTCGATAAGCGCGTGAAGAAATACTACGCCGATCACGGCGAAAAATGCAAGGTCGACCTGTACGAAGATTATCAAGAGCTGCTGGCGCGTCCCGATATCGACGCGGTCGTGATCGCCACGCCGGATCACCAGCATGCGATCATCGCTATCGCCGCCTGCAAGGCCGGCAAAGACGTTTACCTCGAAAAACCGATGACGCTGACCATTTATGAAGGACAGCAGCTTCGCAAAGCGGTGCGTAAGTACAGCCGCATCCTGCAAATCGGCAGCCAGCAGCGTTCCGACGCCGAATTTATCCACGCTGCCAACCTGTGCCGCGAGGGGGAACTCGGCAAGATCGGGCTGATCAAGGTGCATGTGGGCGGTTCGCCGACTCCCTACACGCTGCCGAAACAGGAAGTGCCGGCCGGCCTGAATTGGGACAAGTGGCTCGGTCCGCTGCCCGAAACCATTTATTACAATTCGGATTTGAACCCGGTCATCACGATCGATCCCGAGCAGAACGAACAGCTCTGGGGCGCATGGCGCTGGTATCAGGGCATGGGCGGCGGCCTGATGACCGATTGGGGCGCGCACATGTTCGACATCGCGCAGTGGGCGATGGGCAAGGACGGCAACGGCCCGGTCGAGATTATTCCCGCCGGATACAGCTATTACGATCACCTGACTTATAAATACGACAACGGAACGACCGTTACCGAACAGGAGTTCGACGGAGGCAAGCAGGGACTCAAAATTTACGGCGACAACGGCTGGATCCAGGTGTGCCGCGGCGAATTCCTCGCTTCCGACCCGAAATTCATGCCGAAGGCCGAGAAACAGCAGGACAGCAGCGTGCCTTACGAGACGAAAGTCGGGCACTACCAGACCTTTATCAACTCGATGCGTTCGCGGATCGATCCGAACGTTCCGGTGGAAGTGGGACATAGTTCCTGCACGGTCTGCAATTTGGGCAACATCGCCAACGAACTGAAGCGTCCGGTGGTGTGGAACCCGATCGTCGAGAAATTCATGAACGATCCGGAAGCCACTAAACGGATGCATTACCAGTACCGCGACGGATATTCGCTGGACGTTTAGCGTTCCGGCATCGAAACGGAAGCGGAGGAAATGTCGTTTTTTTTTCCTCCGCTTTCGTTTTTGTCTGTCCGCAAGGACGGTCAGTCCAGATAAACTTTTTGATAGGTAAGCTGTCCGAGTCCGTCGTTGGCTACGAGGGTTTCCGGTTCGAACAGGATCTCGAACCGGCGCTGGGGCCGGCCGGCTTCCTGAGGGTTCAGTACCAGTTCCGATTCGGAGCTCAGTCCCCAGCGTCCGTCCTCGCGCTGTTCGGTCGTTTCGGTGAAACGGACGACCGTATAGGTGTAGTCGCCCCTCAGGTGCAGCATCCGGTTGCCTTCCCCGCCGCCCGCGTTGCTACGGTACATGCCCGCGATCAGGCCGTTCGGATCGCAGTGGGTCGCCCGGTCGAAACCGAAAGGTTCACGGACGACCATCCGGACCGGGCCGTTCGACGAGTCGGCTTCTTGCCGGATCTCGGCGTGGCAGAACATGTGAACCCGCTCGTGGGGGGCCGGCCGCATTTGTTCGTAGTTTGCGACGACTTCCGGATACGCCCCGCTGCGGTCGAGCAGGTAGGTACGGCCGGTCGCGCAGTCGAAAAACCGGGCCGTGTCGTCGTAGCAGACGAATTCGCCTCCGAAATAGTCGGACGGAAGCGGTTTCGCACGGTTGCATCCGGAGGCCCACAGGCCGATTCCAAGCAATCCCAGCAGGCAGTAACGTCGGTTTTTCATAGCGATTCCCGGTTTGTGTTTCGGACTATTTGATTCCCATTTTGTCGAATAGCGCCTGCGTGTCGGGTTTATGTCCGCGGAAACGGACGTACAGCTCCATCGGGTGCTCCGAGTTGCCTTTCGACAGGATGTTTTCGCGGAACGACGCGGCCGTCTCCCGGTCGAAAATGCCTTTTTCCTTGAACAGCGAGAACGCGTCCGCTTCGAGCACTTCGGCCCATTTGTAGCTGTAATACCCGGCGGCATAGCCTCCGGCGAAGATGTGCGTGAACGAGGTCGACATGCACTGTCCGTCCACCCGCGGCATCACCTGGGCCCTGGCGACCGCCTTCGCTTCGAAAGCGTCGGCCGGTTCGTTCACGGGGGCGGTAATGCTGTGCCAGGCCATGTCGCACAAACCGAACGATACCTGGCGGATATGCTGGTAGGCGGCCAGGTAGTTCTTGGCGTCGATGATCCGCCGGATCAGCTCGGCCGGCATCTTTTCGCCGGTCTGGTAGTGTACGGCCCAGAGGTCGAGGAACTCTTTCTCGGTAGCCCAGTTCTCCATAATCTGCGACGGCAGTTCGACGAAATCGCGGTAGACCGACGTGCCGGTCATGCCGGGGTAGTTTCCCTGCGAGAAAATGCCGTGCAGCGAGTGTCCGAATTCGTGCAGCATCGTGCTGACCTCGTCGAATGTCAGCAGCGACGGGGTATTCTCGGTCGGTTTCGTGAAGTTGAAAACCAGCGAGACCAGCGGGCGGGTGTCCTGCCCGTCGCGCGCCGACTGGCTGCGGAATTCGGTCATCCAGGCCCCGCCGCGTTTCGAGGCCCGCGGGAAGAAGTCCATGTACAGTACGGCCAGGAATTTCCCGTCGGCGTCGTGCACTTCGTAGGCCTTTACGTCCGGGTGGTAGACCGGGATGTCGGGGTTCTCTTTGAACGAGATTCCGTAGAGTCTGCCGGCCAGGTCGAAAATGCCGGCCTGCACGTTTTCGAGTTTGAAATAGGGCTTGGTCAGCTCTTCGTTGATGCTGTATTTTTCGTTTTTCAGTTTTTCGGAATAGTAGGAAAAATCCCACGGCATCAACTCGCCGGTAAAACCGTTCGCGGCCGCATATTCGGCGACGCTCTTTACGTCGGCATGCGCGGCGCCGATCGCCCGGTCGAGCAGTTCGGTCAGGAAAGCGTTGACCGTCGGGGCGCTTTCGGCCATCCGTTCTTCGAGCACATAGTCGGCGTAAGTATCGTAGCCGAGCAGGCGGGCCACTTGTAGCCGGGTGTCGGCGATCTCTTCGACGATCTTCGAGTTGTCGAACTCGCCGCCGAACGCGCGGGTGTTATACGCTTTCCACAGCTTCTCCTTCAGCTCGCGGTTCGACGAGTACATCATAAACGGCGACATGCTCGGGTATTGCAGCGTGACGACCCACCCTTCGAGGTTACGCTCTTTGGCCTCGGCCGCCGCTCCTTCGCGGACAAAGTCGGGCAGTTCGGCGACCTGCGCCGAGTCGGTGATGTGCAGGATAAAGGCGTTGGTCGCGCCGAGCGTGTTCTGGTTGAATTTCTGGGTCAGTTGCGACAGTTTGGCGGTTAACTCGCGGTAGGTCTTTTTATCCGTTTCGGACAGCGCCGCGCCGTTGCGCGCGAAATCCTTGTAGGTCTTTTCGAGCAGGCGAGACTGTTCGGGCGTCAGGGCGAGCGAGTCGCGTCGGGCGTAGACCGCTTTGACCCGTTCGAAAAGCGCCGGATTCAGCGTGATGTCGTTGCTGAATTCGGTCAGAACAGGCGAGATTTCCAGCGCCAGGTTCTGCATCGTGTCGTTCGTGTTCGCTTCGTTCAGGTTGAAAAAGACGCTGCTGACGTTGTCGAGGCGTTCTCCGCTGAACGCAAGCGCTTCGACGGTATTCGCAAAGGTCGGTTCGTCGGGATTGTTCACGATGCGGTCGATGTCCGCGCGGGCCTCTTCGAGCGCTTTGTCGAAAGCCGGTTTGTAATCTTCGTTTGTGATTTGCGGGAACAGCGGCGCTTCGTAGGGCGCGGTGGACGTCACCAGCAGCGGATTCTTTTTTTCGCCGCAGGCTCCCAGCGTCAGGACGGGAATAGCCATACAATACAAAATTATTTTTTTCATTTCAAAGCAGTATAGAGATTGCAAATATCGTACTAACTAACGCGGCCCGCGACCGTTTAATTGTCGTAGAAGTTGTCGTAGAAGCTGCTGTTGCGGTCGTACTTGAGGTCTTTCAGCATCGAAGCCTTCACGTTGATCGTGAAGCTCCAGCTCTTGCGGAACCCGATCGGAACCCAGTTGAACGACATCTGCCAGCAGTGCAGGTCGCGGGTCAGCGTGAAGGTTCCCGGCGTGATTTTTTTCGATCCGAAGTCGTAACCGCCGTTGAACGTAACCCCCCATTTGGGCGTCAGGTTGACGCTGCCGTTGAAGCCGAGGGTTTGGACGATATTGGCCTGAAGCCCGGGCTTCGTATAGCTGAAGCTGTAATTGAATCCGAAATTCCACGGGATGCTGAAGTCGTAGTAAGTGGCCGACATCATTTGCCGCCGGGTGAACGGGTCGATTTGGTTGTAGCCGGGCTGCGTGAACATGTCGGTATATTCCGGAGGCACTTCGGTCGTCCCGCTGTTGATGTCGTTGATGGCTGCCGGCGACGAGGATCCCCGGTTTTTCGAATTGAACGAATAGCCGAACGAGGTGCTGACGCTCGTGAGCCGTCCCAGTTTCCCTTTCCGCAGCATGAACTTGTTGACCTTTCGTCCGTTGGCGTCTATCTGATAAGGATCGAGCGTCGCGTTGACGTTCAGTCCGACGTTTTTGAACAGGTTGGTGCGCAGGTTGATCGAGAAAGGAGCCAGGTTCAGCGAGTCGGCCAGGAAATTGTAGGACGACGTGATGCTGAAGTTGTCGATCAGCTTGATCTTCCGGAATCCCGAGGTGTCTTTGTTGCTGCGCACTTTCATTTCCAGCGTTTGGGTGAGTCCGAAGGATATGCCCGCGCTACGCCCCGCGCTCGGCACCCCGTACAGACCCTCCTCGAACGGCGAATAGCGCCTCATGTTACCCAGCGTATCGCTCTGCACGTATTTGTAATACCCGTATTTGGCGGCTCCGAAATCGGGGCGGTAGTTGAAGCTGATCGTCGGGGTCAGCGTGTGGCGGAACGCCTGCACGGCAGCCGTTTTTTTGAACTGGTAGGTTCCGTACAGCTTGGTCGTGGCGCTGACCGAGAAACTGTAATCGTACAGCCGGTAGAAGCCGGTGGTCGTATCGCCGTTGACGACCGACCGGGAAACCGGGTCCCACTCCTTGTCGATCTTACGGAAGTACCAGCGTTCCTGATAGTTTGCCGAAGGACTGACGTTGATGTAGTTGAGCAGGTTCAGCGACGTGGAGATCGGAATGTTGTGGTTGACGCCGTTCTTCATCTGCTTGAACATCCGGTCGGTGAACAGATCCCTTTCTTTGACTTTTACGTTGTTGCCGAGCGTTCCCGTGTAGGTGAACGAAATTTTCTCGTACCAGCGCTGCTTGCCGACGGCCTCCTTGCGCCGGAACGGATAGACGCGCGATACGCTGAAAACCACGTTCGGGAAACTCAGCGAAACGGTCGTGTCCTGCGAGTTCTGCGAGTGCTGCATGTTGGTCGATAAAGAGAACGGCGTACCGGCCCACGATTTGGAGTAGGAGATGCTGGAGTTGGTTTGCGTGTTCAGGTAGTCGTTGATCGTCTGCGCCCCGTATTTGCTGTAACCGCTGGTTGAAAAGTTCACGCTGGCCGAGAAGGTCGAGTTCGGGCGGAACTTCGCGTCCTGCTGGTGCGTCCATTGCAGGTTGAAGTTGTTCATGTTGACGTAGTCGGGCTCGTCGCGTTCGCCGATGATGTCTTTTGAAAAGTAGAAATTCAGGCCGCCCCGGTATTTGTACCGCTTGACATACCGCGACGCGAGGCTCGCCTGCCACGATCCCAGCGTGTAGAAACCGCCCTGGACGGTCATGTCCATGTAGTCGTTGAATGCGAAATAGTATCCGGCGTCCCGCAGGAAAAAGCCTTTATGGCCTCCTCGCCCCAGGTCGGCATGATGAAACCGGAGTGGCGTCCGCTCATCGTCGGAAAGAAGCCGAACGGCAGTCCGAGGAAATAGATCGGCACGTCTTCCATCACCAGGTACGACGGGCCGACGATCACCTTCTTGCCCGGAATGGTCTTGGCCTTGGTCATTGCCAGGTAGAAGTGCGGGTGATCCAAGTCGCAGGTGGTGTATTTGCCGTTGGCGATGTTGATCGTGTTGTCGGGCATTTTCTTGACGCGCGAGCCTTTCAGGTAGCCTTCGCCGTCCTGCGTCGTCACGCCTTTGATACGGGCCTTTTCGGTGGCGATGTTGTAGGTGATCGTGTCCATCTGGTAGGTCGATCCTCCGTCGGTGAATTCGGGCCGGGTGTTCGTCTTGGTGGTCGTATCTTCGCGTCCGTAGGCGAAGATGATCTTGTCGTCCATGTTGATTTTCATGAAGTCCGCCTTCAGGTTTTTATCCTGGTAGTCGACGTCGCCTTTCTCGTAGATGTAGACCGTTTTGTTACGAAGATCGTAAACCAGCGAATCCTGGTTTTTCCCCGAAATTACGTCGTCGAGGAACGATTTGCGCTGCGCGGTGTCTTTCTTGGAAGTATCCCGCGCGGCGACGGCCGCACTGTCGGCCGCCGCATATTGCGGCGTCGCGGAAGAATCCAGTCCGGGGACGGAGTCTGCGGCCGCGTGCGCGATCGCAACGTTTTCCGTCAGCGAATCGCGTCCTGCGGTATCCTGCAAAAAGGATTCGTCCGAAGAGGCCGGATAAGCCCTCTCGCGGCTGAAAACAAGCTGTCCAAACGGGATCAGACATAGCAGGAGTAAGATATATTTCGCTTTTTTTAGCCGCAAATCCCAACAAATAATTTAACTTTGCAAAGTTATCAAATTTCGTCCGCAAAAATAGTTAAAAAAAAAGAGTTCTCTAACGTTTGCCGTAATGAAAGTTTCAAGCCTCACGTTTTTAACGGTTTCGGTCGTTTTTCTTTCGCTTTTCGGCGTCGTTATTACTGCTAACGCGCAAAAGAAGGAAATCGGTATAAATACCGTCGTAATTGATGCGGGACACGGCGGACGGGACGCGGGAGCCGTCGGCCGGATTTACAAGGAAAAAGATATCAATCTGGACGTTGCGCTCCGTTTGGGAAAGATGATCGGCCAGAAATATCCCGATGTCAAAGTGGTGTATACGCGCAAGACCGACGTGCTGATTCCGTTGAACGAACGGGGAAACATCGCTAACAAGGCCGGAGCGGATCTGTTCATTTCGATCCATATCAACAGCAACAAATCTTCCGCGCCGTCGGGCACGTCGACTTACGTGATGGGGGTCGACAAGGCCGGCAAGAACCTCGATGTCGCGATGAAGGAGAACGACGTGATTTCGTACGAAGACGATTATTCGACCAAATACCAGGGATACGTGCCCGGCTCGCCGGAATCGTTCATTATCTTTTCGCTGATCCAGTCCGCTTACTTGTCGCAAAGCTGCACGTTCGCGGATATGGTGCAGAAACAGTTTGCCAGTCAGACCAAAATGCAGAACCGCGGCGTGCACCAGGCCGGTTTTTTGGTGCTGTGGTCGGCGGCGATGCCGAGCATCCTGGCGGAGTTCGGGTTTATTTCGAATCCCGCGGAGGAGAAGTTCGTCGGTTCGGACAAAGGGCGCGAGACGTATGCGCGCTGTTTGTTCAACGCATTCAGCGAGTACAAGGTGCGCAGCGAGGGACGTGGCACACGGATTGTTTTGAGTGACGACGACGGGGACGATTCGCAGCCGAGGAACGATTCTGCGGCGGATTTCGCCCGGGACGAGCCGGAAACGGCCGCAACGGAGAGCGTCGCGGACGACAGCGGCGGGGAGATCGTCTACCGGGTTCAAGTCGCTTCGGCCCCGCAGAAACTGCCGAAGAATTCGTCCCGTTTCGGGCCTTATCGCGGCGAGGTGCAGGAGATCGTGATCGGCGGCACGTACAAATATTTCGTCGGCGGCACGTCGTCTTACCACGAAGCGTTATCTTTGCAAACCCAGGTGCGCAAGAGTATCCGGGACGCGTTCCTGGTCGCATTCGACGGCGATAAAACGATCCCGGTCGGCGAAGCGCGCCGCAGGCAGCAGTGATTGAACGAACGATTGTGAATAACGGACAGATAAAATTTTAGGCATGAAATTGAAACTGAGCAGAGAATTTAAGATAGGCTTTTTCGGGATACTGATGATCGCGGCGTTGTATTGGGGGATCAATTTCCTTAAGGGACGGGATTTGTTCACGTCGTCGGTGCATTACTATGCCGTATACGATCAGGTGAACGGCCTGCAGTCGTCGGCCGCCGTGCTGATCAAAGGTTATAAGGTGGGGTCGATCAGCGATATCAGCTTCGATCCGGAACGGTCGGATAAGGTGGTCGTGGAATTTTCGATCAAGTCGAAATTCAAGATTCCGGACGATACCAAGGCGCGGATTTTCAGCGACGGGCTTATGGGCGGCAAGGCCGTCGAACTGGAACTGGGCAAGTCGGCCAAATACCTGCAACAGGGCGATACGCTCTTTTCGGAGATCAACAAGGATTTCCTGGAGGTGGCCGGCAGCGAGTTCGAGTTCCTGAAACAGCGCGCCAACGACGTGATCAACCAACTGATGATTACGCTCGGACATATCAATACGCTGATGGCCGACAACAAGGACAACCTGAATGCGACATTCACGAACATCGCTTCGATATCGGGTAATCTCAACGAAGTGATCGCCGGGGAGAAAAACAACGTTCGCGAGATCGTGCAGAACCTGAACGAGTTGTCCAAAACGCTGAACGGCAAGTCAGGACAGATCGACCGGATCGTCACCAACGTCGAGAATTTCAGCGATTCGCTAAGCAAGTCGAAGATTCCGACGATGATCGCGCAGGTGACCACGACGCTCGAATCGCTGAACACGACGCTCGAAAAAGTCAACCACGGAGACGGCACGGTCGGTCGGTTCCTGAACGACCAGGCGTTGTATGACGAACTGGTGGACGCCACGGCGAATCTGTCGGCCCTGCTGGAAGATCTGAAAGCGCACCCGAGCCGTTATATCAACGTGTCGGTGTTCGGCCGGCGCAACCGGGACGAATAGCGCGTCCGTTTACCGTATTAATTTTTTTCCGAAAGTTTTGGTTTATCCCGATAATTTTGAGAATAAGATCGGTTTCGATCGTATCCGTAGCCAGGTCAAGGCGCTCTGCGTGACGCAGGGCGCAGTCGATAAACTTTTCGAGGCGGCGTTCAGTGACGACTACGAGTCGGTCGTCGCGCGTCTCGGTCAGGTTTTCGAGATGCGAACGGTGTTGATGATGGACAACGGACTGCCCGAAGGCAGCTTTGTCGATATGGACGCGTTCCTGAAAAAAGGGGCCGTCGAGGGCTCTTTCCTGGATGTCGGCGAGTTGGCGGCGTTGCGCAAAGGGTTGGCGATGGTCCACGGGCTGGTCGCCTTTTTCAATGCCCGTACCGACGAGCAGTATCCGCAGTTGAGGGCCCTGTGCAGCGGGGTCGACGGTTTTCCGGAGATCATCAACCACATCGACTCGATCGTCGACAAGTTCGGAAAGGTGCGGGACAACGCTTCCGCGGAACTGTTCTCGCTGCGCCGGACGATCCGCGACCGGGAGAGCCAGGTGTCGCGCCGCCTGCAACAGATCATGGGACAGGCGCAGGCTTCGGGCATCGTGGACGGCGACGTGTCGGTCTCGATCCGCGAAGGGCGCGCCGTGATCCCGGTGGCCGCCGCCAATAAAAAGAAAATCAAAGGCCTGATCCACGACGAGTCGGCGACCGGCAAGACGGTCTATATCGAACCGATCGAGGTCGTGGAGCTCAACAACGAACTGAAGGCGCTCGAATACGAGGAGCGCCGCGAGGTCGTGCGTATCCTGACCCGTTTTACCGATGCGATCCGTCCCGACCTGCCCCGTATCCGCGAGTCGGGCGATTTCCTGACGACGATGGATTTCATCCGGGCCAAGGCGCGTTTCGCGCTGGCCAACGACTGTACGTTGCCGATCGTCGAGAACCGCAGTTCGATCCGCCTGATCCGGGCCCGGCATACGCTGCTCGCGCAGACGTTGCGGCGCGAAGGGAAGGAGATCGTTCCGCTCGACCTGACCCTGACCGACGACAAGCATATCCTGGTGATTTCGGGGCCGAACGCCGGCGGCAAATCGGTCTGTCTGAAAACGGTCGGGCTGCTGCAATACATGCTTCAGAAGGGGTTTCTCGTGTCGGTTTCCGAAAATTCGGAGATGGGGATTTTCAAAGATATCTTCATCGACATCGGCGACGAGCAGTCGATCGAAAACGACCTGAGTACTTACAGTTCGCACTTGCTGAATATGAAGAATATCCTCCGCAGCGCGGGGGAGCGTTCGCTGATTTTGATCGACGAGTTCGGCACGGGTACCGAGCCGATCATCGGCGGAGCGATTGCCGAGGCGCTGCTTGAGAAGTTCGAACAGCGGCGCTGTTTCGGCGTGATTACCACGCATTATTCGAATCTGAAATACTACGCCAGCAATGCGCGCGGCATTCAGAACGGCGCGATGACGTTCGACGTGCAGAACATCCGCCCGTTGTTCCGGCTCGAAATGGGGAAGCCGGGCAGTTCGTTCGCCGTCGAGATCGCCCGCAAGATCGGGCTTCCGGAAGAGATCATCCGCAGCGCGTCGGAAAAAGCCGGCAGCGACCATATCAACATCGAGCGCCAGTTGCGCGAGATCGCCCGCGACCGCCGTTACTGGGAGCAAAAGCGCGATAAAATCCGTCAGGCCGAAAAGCGCGTGGACGAACTTTCCGAAAAATATCAGTCCGAGCTGGAAACGCTGAAGGCGGAGCGCAGCCGGCTGTTGCGCGAGGCGAAGGCCGAGGCGCGGCAGATTACCGCCGAAGCGAACAAACAGATCGAAAATACGATCCGGGTGATCCGCGAGTCGCAGGCAGACAAGGAAAAGACATTGGCGGTACGGCGCAAAATGGAGGAGTTTAAAGAGACGCTGGAGCAGGATTCCGCCGGAGACGAAGCGATCGACCGGAAAATCGAGCAGATCCGCCGGCGCGAACAGCGCCGTGCCGAACGCCGCAACCGCAAGCCGGAGACCGGGAGTGTGACGCCTGCGCCGCCCCCCGAAAAGCCCCGGATCGTAGAGCCGGGCGTTAAAGTGCGGATCAAAGGGCAGGATGCCGTAGGCGAGGTTGTTAGCGTGAGCGGTAAGCGGGCCACCGTCGGTTTCGGGCAAATTCTGACGACTCTCGACGCCGAGCGGCTGGAACCCATCTCGAATGCCGAATATAAAAAGGCGGTGCGCAACGAACGTTCCGCGCCCGCTCCGGTCACGAATTACAGTACGGCCGAACGCCGGCTGCAATTTACCCAGCAGATCGACGTGCGCGGTATGCGGGTGTCCGAAGCGCTGCAGGCTACGCAGGATTTTGTCGACGAGGCGATCATGCTGGGCTTTTCCGAAATCCGGATTTTGCACGGCAAAGGTACCGGGGCCCTCAAAGAGGAGATTCGCAATTACCTGCGCGCGGTCGATCTGGTCAAAAGCGCCCGGGACGAGCACGAAGAACTCGGCGGGGCCGGCATTACGGTCGTCAAGTTGGATTTATAGATTGAATTTTACGGAAAGCGGTCGTCGCCCTGGCGGGCGTCGCGGCCGCTTTCTGTTTGCAGTGCATTCTTACTGGGGTGTTTCCGATAACGTTTGGACGACGGTCGGAAAAATCCGGTGAAAAAATATCCGCAGAGGTATCTTCGAACGCGATTATTTATACTTTTACTATCGGACTGCTATCCAAAAAGTGTGACATGAACGAAAACGACCGCTTTTTTCCTCCTGAAAAGCACGATCATTCGATCGAAAACAAATACCGAAACGTCATTTCCGTTCTGGCGGCTCACCGGATCGCTCTGTGGGAATACGATATCCCGACGGGAGCCTGCTGTTTCGACGACGATTATTTCCGGGTGCTGGGGCTCCGGGATGCCGGCATCGAATTCGCGGATATCGACGATTTTTACCGTTTCGCGCATCCCGACGACGTCGATTCTTACAGAAACGCTTTCGAATGCATGTTGGCATCCGATACCAAAGTATCCAAGATACGGGTGCGCTGCGTCGGCCGAGAGGGGCAGGCGGTTTGGCTGGAAGACTGTTTTTTCTCCTGCGAGCCGGACGAACAGGGTTGTCCCCGCAAATTGATCGCCTATACGTCGAACATCACTTCCCGCTGCGAAAAAGAGGCCCGCATCCGGAGCCTCGAAGAGCGGAACCGGAAAATCGTCGAGGCATTGCCGGAATTTATTTTTATCCTGGACGACCGTTTTGTTATTACCGACGTGTTGATGTCTCGGGGCACGATCCTGCTCCATCCGGTGAACGAGCTGATCGGAGCGGACGGGCGGACGATCTATTCGCCGGAGGTGAGCGATCTGTTCGTTCGCAATATACGGGAGTGCCTGCAGGACGGTCAGATTAAAGAGATCGAATATCCGCTGGACAAGGACGGACGGCACTATTTTCAGGCGCGGATCGCCCCGTTTGAAGGGAACAGGGTGCTCGCGCTGATCCACGACGTGGGCGACCGCGTCCGGCACACCGAGGAACTGATCGTCGCGAAGAAAAAAGCGGTGGAGGCCGACCGGTTGAAATCGGTTTTTCTGGCCACCATGAGCCACGAAATACGGACTCCGCTGAATGCGATCGTCGGGTTTTCGGAGTTGCTCGCCGCCGACGACTGCGATGCGCATAGGGAGGAATACTTGGATATCATTCGCAAAAACAGCAACCTGTTGCTGCAGTTGATCAACGATATTCTCGATCTCTCGCGGATCGAATCCGGACGGGCGGAAACCCATTTTCAGCAGGTGGAAATTACCGGATTGCTCGAGGAGGTGGAGAAAGTGCACCGGCTGAAAATGAAGGAAGGAGTCGGTTTCAGAATAGAGTGCCCGCGGCTGCCGGTATGGATCTCTTCCGACCGCAATCGGTTGACGCAGGTGCTTTTCAATTTCCTTTCGAACGCGATCAAAAATACGGATCGGGGGTGGATCACCCTCGGAGCGAAGTTGCGGAACGATTGGTTGGAACTATTTGTGACCGATACCGGACGGGGTATCCCGCAGGAGAAAGTCCCGCTTATTTTCGACCGTTTCGAAAAGCTGAACGATTTTGTGCAGGGGACGGGGCTGGGGCTTTCCATCTGCCGGAGCATCGCCGAGCGACTCGGCGGACGGATCGAGGTGCGTTCGCAGGTCGGCGAGGGGAGTACGTTTACGCTTTGTTTGCCTTGCTGTTCGGCCGCGGCCGTATGCACGGATGCGGAAGGCTCGGCGGACAGACGGCGGAAAGTGATTCTGGTCGCCGAGGATGTGGAAACCAATTTCAAATTGCTCGAAGCCGCGCTGTCCAAAGAATACGTGCTTCGGTGGGTGCCGAACGGGCAGGAGGCGGTGCTCAGCTTCGTGCGCGAACGTCCCGACCTGATCCTGATGGATATCCGGATGCCGGTGATGAACGGGATTGAGGCGACCGAAAAAATCCGCGCGATCTCGCCCGACGTTCCGATCGTCGCCGTGACGGCGCACGTCTTTTACAGCGAGAAGGAACAAGCTTTGGCCGCCGGATGCAATACGGTCGTTTCGAAGCCTTATTCGCCGGACGATTTGAGAAAAACGGTGCGAAGGCTACTCGGAACGGATGCCTGAGGCGTTTCGTTTTCAAAATGCCGGCCGGCGCTACAAATAGCGCCGGCCGGTGTTCGTGATAGGCTGCATGTCGGCGATTGTCCGGCATGAATCGGGGCGTTGCGAACCGGCTGCGGCATTTGCAGGCCGGCCGCGTCGGTGCGGATATTCGTTTCGGATGACGATCCGTATTTTCAGCGCGGACGCAGGAACGATTTTATTTCGTCTCCCGCATCGAATCGCTGATGTGCTGGGCCTTCTCTTTGACGGAATCCGCCGCTCGGGCTACTTTTTCTTTTACGGCATGTTTTACGTGCGTCGCATGCTGCTGGACGCTGTCGGATACATCCGAAATCTTTTCGGCCGTCCGGTCGATGCCGGCATCGATTTTCCGTTTTACCTTTTCGGCCTTTTCCTTGACGCGGTCGTTCATGGTTGTAAATTTTAAAGGTTCTGTGATTTTTTTCGGGACGGTCATGCGACGGCACGGGCGCGGAGCAAACCGCGAGCGGCTGTCCTTCGGACGGTTCCGATCCTGAAATTTCCAAGAACCGCGCCATTTTTGATCCCTGCGGAAAGTCCGAGAAGTTTCGGCGTTCATTTTACGATTTCGGCGAATTGTCCGTTGGACGATAATATTTCGATATCGCGTTTGCCGTATTTTTAATAAATAATGTTATATTTGTCTACGGTCGTCCGTTGAAGTACAGACTTGTCCGAAGAATTGACATCGGAAACGACAAAATCCGGTATTATGAAAAAATTACTGTTCTGCCTGTGTCTGTTCGGGAACCTTTCCGCGTTTGCCCAACATAAAGTTACTTTCGAAGTCGAGGAACTTTCGAAACCCGAAAAATTGCTTCCCGTGCGATCCTGCGAGGATATTTACAAAAGGCTTATCTTGTCCGAAGCCGGATTGGAGCCGTATCAGCTAAAGGAAAATTTAAATTATCCGTTTAGTATCATAGCCAAGGGCGAGATTCCGGATAGTCTGGTTTCCTTCCAGTACAATTCTTTTTTTTACGGGATGTATCAGGCTTATGCGGATCATAGACCGTTCGTTTTGTCCCCGGACATGATCTGGCTGTTGGTTAGCCAGGGGTTTGCACGGCATGTGAAAGCCGACCCGGAGTCCGTGAGGCATTATTTTGCCGATTTTACCGGGAAACAATCGTTGATTGTGAAGACAGACAAGAGACCGGATGATCCCGATTTCGCATGGGAGGAAACTTTTTCCGAATTTACCGAACAGATCGGAAAGTATGGCGGGGATAAATTGGTCGGGTTGCTGACCTGTGATTTTTCGACGACGACACCTTTGGAAAAGGTGGCTTCCGAAGTGACCTTGATGGAGGCCGCGAAACCGTATTTCGAGTTTATCGTGCTGCGTATCGTTTGCGGAATTCCCGAAATAACGCTCGAGGGAACGCCGGAAGATTGGGAGAAAGTATTGTGTAAGGCCAGAGGGTTGAAAGAATACGGGCTGGAATGGTGGATTTCCGAACTGGAGCCCCTTTTGGAAGAGTTCGTCAAAGCGTCGAAAGGCGAAATAGACCAAGAGTTCTGGCGCAATATGTTTAAATATCATTCGCAGAAGAAATACGGAGCGCCCAAGATAATAGACGGATGGATCGTCAAGTTCTTCCCGTACGATAAAGAGGGAAAAAGGAACGACCTGGAACGGTTGGTAGGGACGGATTGTCTGCCTGACGAGATTGTAAAAGTCGATTTGAAATTTCTGGAAGAACACGGCGATAAGATTGTTGAGACGCCCCTGGAGCTTTGGGCCGGTTTTGTAGGCTTGGAGCAGAACAAAGATAATTTTGCTCTTAAGCCGCGGATCGGTTGGATGATCCGGAAAAAAAACATTCGGAATGACGGGTTGAAAAATAAATTGAAAACCGATGCCCGGCAGAAAGGCAGGGAAGATGGCATTTCTATTCGGGTCAAAGAGTTTCCGTCTGTTTTGCTGGAACTCACACGGGTTAATAAATTGAAAATGGAATTTACGGACGAGATCGATATCCCGGATGAGCTGGCAAAAGTAAAGATCGGGGAATTAGAGCTGTCTGGGAGGATCGACGAAGAAGGAATCGACGGATCCGGAATCTATTTCCCGATACTGAAATCAGGGTGAACGGCAGGCAGGCACAATAGATGTAATCGCGTAATCTCAAAAAAACATCCCGCTTTACTTTTTCAGCGTAAAGCGGGATATTTTCGTTTAACAGACGACAATTGGCCTGTTTGTGGAGCTGGAGGGAGTCGAACCCTCGTCCAAACAAGGAACCCAAAAGCTTTCTACACGCTTATCCTTCGGTTGATCCTTCTGCCGCAACCTGGTCGAAGGCGACCCAGTTACGGCCCCAGCCTATTGATTTTCGCGAATCGTTATAGGCATCCGATCCGCTATTTCCGTTTGAATGATACCCCGGTGCCTTCCGCTACGGAACGAAGCTTCGGCGGGGTACTCGTCCGACAGCCTCCTTGGACTGCCGGATTAAGCCATTTTACTCTGTAAAATTAAGCAGCGAGTTGATAGCTATTATCGCCATTTGTAGTTTGAGCATTCAGTTTTACGAGAGTCCACACAACGCTCGGCGTGCTTACAATCAGACTCTGCCTGCTGTCAAAACCGGTCAGCCCCTGATCGGGATCGCACGGTAGTACGATCCCGGTACAAAGATATACGTTTTTTCGGAAGAATTATTTTTACGGGCAATATAAATTCGTCCGGAGATATCCGGGGACGTTTCGGGGACGTGAAAAATATCAACACTTCATCAACAAACGGGAGATGCTGTCCAAACAATCGGTATCTTTGTTTTGTTAAATGTGCCCGCACGGAAAATGTGTGTCGGCGGGCCGGATCAAATTTGAAAGCGATGAATCCGAATGCGGTGATAGAACTACGGGATGTGGCGATTTTCCATTTCGACGATGCCCTGCGGGAGGTCAGTTTCCGGGGTAACGGCAGAACCAGCGATATGGTGCTGTCGGATGTCAATCTGACGGTGTTTCCCGGCGAACTGGTCTATCTGATCGGCCGGGTCGGGTCGGGCAAGAGTTCGTTGCTCAAGACGCTTTACGCCGAACTGCCGCTGCGCGAAGGAGGCGGGATGGTCGTCGGGTTCGACCTGCGGCGGATGCGCCGCAAAGACGTGCCGTACCTTCGGCGCCGGATCGGAATCGTGTTTCAGGATTACCAATTGCTGACCGACCGGAACGTTTTTCAGAACCTGCATTTTGTGCTGAAGGCGACCGGGTGGAAAAACGAATTGCAGATCCGCAGCAAGATCGCCGAAGTGCTCGACATGGTAAGCCTGCAAAACAAGGAGTATAAGATGCCGTTCCAGTTGTCGGGCGGCGAACAGCAGCGGTTGGCGATCGCCCGGGCCCTGCTGAACAACCCGCAGGTGATTCTCGCCGACGAGCCTACCGGCAACCTCGATCCCGCCGCCGCAGACGGGATCATGCAGTTGTTCGCGTCGATCGTCGCACGCGGGTGCGCCGTGCTGATGTCGACGCATAACATCAGCAATATCCAGCAGTATCCGTCCCGTACGCTGCGTTTTCATCAGGGAAAAGTGGCCGAGATTGATCTCCATTCGATCCTTGGAATTTAGCGGAAAAATGACTATCTTTGTTCGAATCGTTCCGGGCGTTTCGGTGGGCCGGAATGCCGTGCGCCGGGGCGGGATCCGTTCGGCCGGAACGGTTCTGGCCGGCAACTTTTTGGCAGAGTAAATTAATAGAAAGGAAAAATATATGAGCGTAGAGGAAAAAGATCAGATCCAACAAACCGGGGAGGCGTACTCCGCTTCCAGCATTCAGGTGCTCGAGGGCCTCGAGGCGGTGCGCAAGCGCCCCGCGATGTATATCGGGGACGTCGGAGTCCGGGGGTTGCACCATTTGGTGTACGAAGTGGTCGACAACTCGATCGACGAGGCGTTGGCCGGGTACTGTTCCCGCATCGACGTTTTCGTCAACGAGGACAACTCGATCACCGTTAAGGACGACGGGCGCGGTATTCCGACCGATATGCACGAGAAGGAAGGGCGTCCCGCCCTCGAAGTGGTGCTTACGGTGCTGCATGCCGGCGGTAAGTTCAACAAGGACAGTTATAAGGTGTCGGGCGGTCTGCACGGCGTCGGCGTGTCCTGCGTGAATGCGCTCTCCACGCTGCTGGTCGCCGAAGTGCACCGCGGAGGAAAAATCTTCCGGGAAAACTTCAGCAAGGGCGTTCCGCAGGGAACCATGGAAATCATCGGCGAGACGACCGAGGACGATCACGGAACGATCATTACCTTCAAACCCGACAGTTCGATCTTTACGGTCACCGAATACGATTATGAGACGCTGGCCTCGCGCCTGCGCGAATTGGCTTACCTGAACAAGGGAATTAAGCTCAATATCACCGACCTGCGCACGAAGAACGAAAACGGGGAGTCCGTTCACGACGAATATTACTCGACCGAAGGGTTGAAAGAATTCGTCAAGTTCCTCGACGCCAGCCGCGAATCGCTGATCGAAAACACGATCTATATCGATACCGAAAAAGACGGCGTTCCGGTCGAGGTGGCGATGCAGTACAATACGAGTTTCTCCGAGAACGTGCATTCGTACGTCAACAATATCAATACGATCGAGGGCGGTACGCACCTGACCGGTTTCCGCCGGGCGCTGACCCGGACGCTGAAGAAATACGCCGAAGATTCGGGTATGCTGGCCAAGCTGAAATTCGAGATCAACGGCGACGACTTCCGCGAAGGGCTTACCGCGATCGTCTCGGTCAAGGTGCAGGAGCCGCAGTTCGAAGGACAGACCAAGACCAAACTCGGCAACGGCGAAGTCGCCGGCGTCGTCGATCAGGCGATTTCCGGCGCGTTGACGCACTATCTGGAAGAGAACCCGAAAGACGCCCGCGCCATCGTGTCGAAGGTGATCCTGGCCGCCACGGCCCGGCATGCGGCCCGCAAGGCGCGCGAACTCGTACAGCGCAAAACGGTGTTGTCCGGATCGGGGCTGCCCGGCAAGCTGGCCGACTGCGCGTCGCGCGATCGCGATCAGGCCGAGATTTTCTTCGTCGAGGGCGATTCCGCAGGCGGTTCGGCCAAACAGGGCCGCGACCGGAATTTTCAGGCTATCATGCCGTTGAGGGGTAAGATACTGAATGTCGAGAAGGCGATGGAGCACCGGATCTTCGAGAACGAGGAGATCCGCAATATCTTCACTGCGCTCGGCGTGACGATCGGAACCGAAGACGACAGCAAGGCGCTGAACCTCGATAAGTTGCGTTACGGCCGCGTGATTATTATGACCGATGCCGATGTCGACGGCAGCCACATCGCGACGTTGATGCTAACGTTCTTCTTCCGCTACATGAACAACCTGATCAAAAACGGACACGTCTATATCGCGACGCCGCCGCTCTATCAGGTCAAAAAGGGTAAGAATAGTCGCTATTGTTGGACGGAAGAGGAGCGCGAGGCGGCTTTGGCGGAATTCGGGTCGAAAGGGGCCCATGTACAGCGTTACAAAGGTCTGGGGGAAATGAATCCCGAACAGTTGTGGGAAACGACCATGTCGCCCGAAACGCGTATCCTGCGTCAGGTGAATATCGAGAGCGCCGCCGAAGCGGATCGTATCTTCTCGATGCTGATGGGCGACGACGTGCCGCCGCGCCGGGAATTTATCGAAAGGCATGCCAAGTATGCCAACATCGATATTTAGCGGCGTGCGGCCGGAGCCGGACAAATCGTTGAACATAGAAATTAAAAAATACCGATATGAGTCTGGAAAAAGAGATTAACGACGGAATCAAAGCGGCGATGCTCGCCAAGGAGAAAGTGCGTCTGGCAGGCCTGCGGGCCGTGAAGGCGGAGATCCTGCTGGCCAAAACGGCCGATGGATCGGACGAAATCAGCGACGGCGCCGTGCTGAAAATTATTCAGAAGCTGGTAAAACAGCGCAAGGAGTCGGCCGCCGTTTATACGCAGAACAACCGACCGGAACTGGCCGAAAACGAATTGGCCGAGGCGGCCGTGCTGGAAGTGTTTATGCCGAAACAATTGAGCGGAGAAGAACTGGAGACCGTCCTGAAAGCGATTATCGCGCAGGTGGGAGCCGCTTCGCCGGCGGATATGGGAAAGGTGATGGGAGTGGCCACCAAACAGCTTGCCGGGCAGGCCGACGGCCGCGCGATTTCCGAGGCGGTCAAAAAATTATTGCAGTAGCGCTCACAGCGTAATAAACCGATCGAACGGCGTGGGAATGTCTGTAAAAGGCATTCCCACGTTTGTTTCGTATCCTTGCGGAATCGTGTGAAATATTGCTGTAAAGCAAAATAATGTTCTAAAAAGTTGTATAAATCGTTCGGTTTGCGTAACTTCATAGCCCGGACGGTTTTTTTTGCGTGCTTGCTCGATCGGAGGGAGAGCGGTGGCGGAGGTGTTTTGCCGGAAGCGGAGGGGCCGTGCGCCCGTGCGGGTTAAAACTGTCTGCCATGAACAAACGGTGGTTGCCGATTCTCGGGATGCTTGTTTTTTCCGTGTCGCTGCACGGGCAGGGCAGCGTCGTGGTTTTCGACGAACAGCAGCGTTTCGATGTCGTCGACCGTTACGAACCGGACGGCGATACCGTTTCCTTGTGGTTGTCCGTGCCGCTTTCGGCTTACGACGGGCCGTTCGCTTCGCTGTCGCGGTATCGTTTTTCGTTCGTCCGTTATGCGAGGCGCGGTTATGCGTGGAATTGCAGCCGCCGGTTGCTGAACGGGATCGATCTGGACAATCCGGTTACCGGCGAGCCGTTCTGGAATGTGCTAACGGCCGTTCGCCAGACTCCCGTCCGGCTGGATGAACAGCCGGGGATCGCGCCGTCCGTTTCGACGGTCGGCAATGCCGGTAACATTTGCGAATACGATCTCGACGTTTTGCACGAGCCGCCCGGCGGCCGTGCAGGCTGGATGTTTACCGACCGCCGTTTCCGGCAGGGTTTGCGTGCGGGAATCGCGACCGGAACCTTGGGCGGCGGCTGGGCTTTCGCAGCGGCCGGAACCCGGCGCTGGGGGCGTGACCGGCATATCCGGGGCGTCTACGCCGACGAGTGGTCGCTGTGTCTTTCGCTCGGGCGCCGGCTCGGCGCGAAAAATTCCCTTTCCGCCGTGTTCCTGATGGCCCCGTCCGAGCGGGGATTGCGCAGCGCTTCGACCGGCGAAGCATTCGAAGCGTCCGGAGATCGTCTTTACAATCCGGCCTGGGGATACCAGCAGGGACGCGTCCGCCCGTCCCGCGTCCGCTGCGAACGGACGCCGATGGCGCTGATTACCTGGCGTTGCGGAGCGGACGCCCGCTGGAACCTTACTACGACCGTTTCGGCTCTGTGGGGCACCTCTTCGCGTTCGGCGCTCGACTGGTACGACGCGCGCAATCCGTTGCCCGACTATTACCGCTACCTGCCCGGTTCCTACGAGAATCCGGAGGTGTCCGGGGCCGTCTCCGCGGCATGGAGGCAGCGCGACGTCCGGGTTACGCAGATCGATTGGGAGGAGTTGTACCTCGCCAACGGAAATCGCGATACGCTGCCGGCCGCCTATGTGCTGGGCAGCGCCGTAGATCGGTTCCGGAACTGGCAGTTCGTTTCTTGTTTCGATTACCATCCTTCCCGGACGCTGCGATTGCGGGGAGGGGTGCGCGTGCGGATCGACCGGACGACCGCTTACAACCGGCTGGACGACTTGCTCGGTGCCGCTTTTCTGTTCGACATCGACCCGTACCTGATCGACGATCGCTATTTCGGCGACAAATTGCAGAATAACCTGCGCGCGCCTGACCGCCGGGTGGCCGTCGGGGAGCGGTACGGGTACGACTACGACCTGGATTACGTCTGCGGCGAAGGGTGGCTTACGGCCGATCTGAGGAACCGCTCCGACGAGCGTTTCGGCGGATACGTCGCGTTGCGGGTAGCCCAGGTCGGATATTCCCGCAACGGGCGTTATGAGAAGGAATTGTTTCCGGGAAGCGACTCCTACGGGCGCTCCTCCCGGCTGCATTTTACCGAATATACGCTCAAGGGCGGGATCGATTGCCTGTTCACGCCGGCGCATACGTTGCGCCTCGACCTGCTGTACGAGGACGTCGCTCCGGCCGCGCGCGATGTGTTCGTGTCGATCGATTATCGGAACCGTACGGTTGGCGATCCGCGTACGGCGAACCGGTTCGGCGGCGAGCTGAGCTACCGGTACGCGGGCCGGACCGTTCGACTCGAACTGTGCGCGTATGCGACGGTTTCGCGCGGCGAATCCGAAGTGCGCCGCTACTACGACGATATCGCGTCGGTCTATTCCGACATGGAACTTTCGGGGATCGGGAAACTGTATGCAGGAGTCGAGTTCGGGGCCGAGGTGCTGCTTACGCGGCGGTTCGCTCTGCGTGTCGCCGCATCGCAGGCCCGTAACAGTTACCGGAACGATCCGTCGGTACGCATCCTGTCCGACAAGGATGGCAGTGTGATCGCCGACCGCGCCCGTTCGTTGCTGAAAGGGTATCGCCTGGGCGGGTCGCCGCAGCGGATCGCTTCGGCTGAATTGAGCTACCGGGGGGCGAAACTGTGGATGGCTTCGCTGTCGGTCAATTATGCGGCCGACCATTACACGACGGTCAGTCCGCTGAACCGGATGGGCCGGGTGTACGATTATGCCGCTTCGCCGGAAGACTTGCGAGCGCTGACGGAGCAGGAGCGTTTTCCGGAGGCTTTTACGATCGATCTGTTCGTGTCGAAATCGTTTCGACTCGGCAGTCGTTACCTGTCGGTAAGCGCGGCGGTGAACAATCTGGCCAACCGCAAGGAGATCGTTTACAGCGGTTACGAACAGATGCGGCTGCGCAAAAGCGGGACGGGGTTAAACCAGAGCATCACGGCTTTCGGATCGAAGTACCTGTACGCCTATCCGCGCACCTATTACCTGACTGTGAATTTTCGTTTTTAGATTTGACGAGGTCGAAAATGAATGGATTTATAAAAATATGGATCGGATGCGCTGCGGCGCTGTTGGCCGCCGGGTGCGGTTATGACGATTTCGGCGAACCGCATCCTGCGGATGAAACCGCGCCGTTGCCCAATATGTCGGTCGCCACGCTCCGCGAACGGTGTGCGGTGGGCCCGGTTGCGTTTTCCGGCTCCGGGGTCGTGTTGTCGGGGTATGTGACCACATCCGACCGGGCCGATAATTTCTACCGGACGCTGATGCTCGAGGACAATTCCGGCGCGGTCGAGGTCTGCGCCGGACTGTACGATCTGCACAACGATTATCCGGTCGGTTGCCGGTTGACGTTGTCCGCCGACGGCCTGACCGCGGCGCTGGACGACGGGTTGTTGCGGATCGGTTTGCGGGGCGGTTCGGCGACGGAACCCGTCGCCCCGATGGAGAGTCCGGCGATCGTGCGGCGTCATCTGTTGCGAACCGGCGAAACGATCCTGCCGACAGCGCTGCCGACGACGATCGCCGGGTTGAACGACGACCGGATCGGCTGTTTGGTGCGGATCGCCCGGCTGTGCCTCGATACGCCGTCGGATACGACCTGGGCCGTCCCTGCGGCGGTATCGGCCGACGGTACGCCGCGCAGCGCCTTGTTGAAATTCCGGTGCGGAGCGGATTCTGTTTATGTCTATACGAGCGGTTACGCTTCGTTTGCCGGCGAACGGGTTCCGCACGGGCCGGTTTCGGTGACCGGTATTCTGCTGCCCGGAAAAGTGGGCGGACGCCGGGTGTATGAACTTAAAATGCGTGATTTGAATGATGTACAGGTTGATTAGCTGCTGTCTGCTGTTGCTGTTGGCCGGCTGCGTGTCCAAAAACGGTTTCGATCGGGACGACGGAGAGAGTCCCGGGGGCGATCCGGTGTCGGTCGCTTACCTGAAATCGCTGTATCGCGGTTATCCGCTTCGTGTGACCGATGACGTCGAACTGCGCGTCGTCGTAACGGCGAACGATGCTTACGGGGCGTTCCGCAATACGCTGGTCGTGCAGGATGCCACCGGAGGAATCGAGGTCAAAGTCGGCGGACGCGATCTCTTTACCGTATTTCCGGTCGGGCAGAGCGTACGGATCCGTTGCCAGGGGCTGGTGCTGGGCGACTACGGAGGCGTGGTGTCGCTGGGCGCGGCGTCGGACGATTTCGCTTACGAAAACGGGTTCATTCCGCAGTCGGTCTGGCCTCAATTTCTGAAAAAGCAGGGCGGCGTGACCGATATTCGTCCCGATACCCTCGTTTTTTCCGATCTGCGGCCGCCTGGATAAGCCGTTACGTGGCTTTCGAACGGGTGCAGTTCGTCGATGCGGAGTGCTCGGAGAACTGGTGCGACACCATGTCGGATACCGATCGGCATCTGGTCGATCCCGCGGGGGATACGCTGATCGTGAGAACTTCTGCGAAGGCCGACTTCGCAAATTGGCCGCTTCCTTCGGGCAGCGGTTATATCGAAGGGATTCTGAGTTGGTTCAACCGGAATTATCAGTTGAAAGTCGTATCGCCGAAAAATGCGGTGATGGAATTGCCCCGTTTCCGGCCCGCGTATGTTTTCGGTTACTGATTGTCGCGTTGCAGGGCTTCCCAGAGCATGTCTTTGAGTTGTCGGATGTGGTACCCGCTGACCGACGAGATAAAGATCGACGGAATGTCCGGCAGATCGGCGGCGATGGCTTCTTGCAGTTCTTCGTCCAGCAGGTCGCTTTTGGTGATCGCCAGCAGGCGCTGCTTGTCGAGCAGTTCGGGGTTGTATTGTTCCAGTTCGTTCAGCAGGATGCGGTATTCTTCGCGCACGTCTTTCGTGTCGGCCGGGATCATGAACAGCAGGATCGAGTTGCGTTCGATGTGACGCAGGAAGCGCGTTCCGAGCCCTTTGCCGGTATGCGCCCCTTCGATGATGCCGGGGATGTCGGCCATCACGAACGACTTGTGGTCGCGGCATTCGACGATGCCCAGATTCGGTTCGAGGGTCGTGAAAGCGTAATTCGCGATTTTGGCTTCGCCGCCGAAACGGCTGCCAGCAGTGTCGATTTCCCGGCGTTCGGGAATCCGACCAGCCCGACGTCGGCAAGCACTTTCAGTTCGAGGATGAACCATCCTTCGACGCAATCCTCGCCCGGTTGCGCATACCGCGGAGCCTGGTTGGTCGCCGTTTTGAAGTGCCAGTTGCCGAGTCCTCCGCGGCCTCCTTTCAGCAGGACAGCCTCCTGTCCGTCTTCGGTGACTTCGCAGACGATTTCCCCGGTTTCCGCATCGCGTGCGACGGTGCCTAGCGGCACGTTGATGACGACGTCCGTCCCGTTCTTCCCCGAGCAGCGCGCCCCGCTGCCCGCTTCGCCGTCCTCGCCGAAGATGTGACGCTTGTACTTGAGGTGGATCAGCGTCCAGTACTGGCTGTTGCCGCGCAGGACGATGCTGCCTCCGTTGCCTCCGTCTCCGCCGTCCGGGCCGCCGAATTCGATGAATTTCTCGCGGCGGAAATGGCGGGAGCCGGGGCCGCCTTTACCGGAGCGGCCGAATATTTTCACGTAGTCGACGAAGTTGGACGATGGCATAGATTCTGATTTATCGGATGTCTGATGCGTCAAAGATAATATTTTTTTACCTTTGGTGCGGTTTACGCGGCCATGAAAAAACGAACCCCCATAAAAATATCGAGGCAGACCCATTGGAAAATCGTGTTGTTGCTGGTGTTGGCGATCGTCGTGTTGGCGATCGTTTCGCAGGTCGTTGCGGTGCGTCCCTGGACGGGTGGACGGCAAGCGGAACGCGGCGCGCGCTCCGGCGGATCGCCGGAAACCGATCCCGAGATTCTCGCCTGTCCTTTTTTCGCGAACGACGAGTTTGTCGTCCGTTGTCCGGAGGGACGCTATACGATGCTGTACGATACGGCTTATCGTCAGGCTGCCTGGGTAGCTTACCTGCTGACGCGCAGGGATGTATCCGGCAAGGGGGTGAAGCGCAGCGGGGTTTTCAAGAGCGATCCGGAAGTGATCGCCCGCGGGTGGCCTTCGGCCGCAGACCGGGATTATACGGGTAGCGGTTTCGATCGGGGACACCTGCTGCCGTCGGCCGACCGGAACGATACCCCGCAGGAGAACGGGGCTACGTTCCGTTTGTCGAACGTTTCGCCGCAGCGGCCGGGACTGAACCGCGGGACGTGGCGCAGGCTGGAAGAACGGGTGCGGCGCTGGGCGGCGCGTTACGATTCGCTCTACATCGTGACCGGCGGCGAACTGACCCCGTCGCTGCGACGCATCCGGGGCGGCGTCGGGATTCCGCAGCGGTTTTTTAAAACGATTCTGGCGCGGGACGGCGGTACTTTCCGGGCGATCGCTTTCCTGATCCCGAATACGGAGCGTCCGGCCGGGGATTGTTTTCGCTATGCGATCAGCGTCGACAGTCTCGAACGGGTGCTCGGCATGGATTTCTATTCAGCGCTGCCCGACAGCGTCGAAATGCGCGTCGAGGCCTCCTTCGACCGTTCTTTCTGGCGTTAGTTCCGCGTCCGGCAGGGCGTTTTGCCGTTCCGTCCGGTCGTTTCGCCGCGCCGATTCGGCGTTTCGCCGATTTCTCGGAATCGCTCTGCGCCGTTGGAATTATTTTTGCGGAACAGGATTCCTGTAAACATTAAATTTTGAAATTATGAAAGCGAAACATTTTTTTGTATCGGCATTCGCAATGCTGTTTGCCGCGATCGGTGCGACGGCTCAGCCGCAGCACCGCGAACAAATGACTCCCGAGCAGCGGGCCGACCGGATGACGCAGCGCATGACCGAACAGCTTTCGCTGTCGACCGACCAGGCCGAGCAGATCCGCCGGATATTCCTCTCCAATTTCGAAGAGATGAAAGCGGATCGTGCGGTGCGGGCCGACTCTGCGAAGATGAAATCCGACCGTCCGAAGAAATCCGACCGTCCGAAACAGGGAGACAAATCCGACGGCCGTAAGGGGCAGGGCGGTCCGCATGCCGAACGGATGGCCAAAATGGACGAATCGATCAAAAAGGTGCTGACCGAAGAACAGTATGAAAAATGGACGGAACAACGCGCCAAAATGCAGGACCGAAATCGTCCGCGTCCGGAAGAGCAGCCTCAGGACGAATAGGGCGTCCGGTGGAAAGCAGGATGAACGGGAGGACGACGATCGATCGCCGTCCTCCTTTTGCGTGCACATTGCGCCGGATGTTTTTATCGTTTCCGGAAATAAAGCCGTATCTTTGTCCGAAACACATCGTTTATGCATAAATCAGGATTTGTCAACATCATCGGGAACCCGAACATGGGAAAATCGACCCTGATGAACGCGCTGGTCGGGGAACGCCTGTCGATTATCACGTCGAAGGCGCAGACGACCCGCCACCGGATCATGGGGATCGTCAACGGCGACGATTTCCAGATCGTCTATTCCGATACGCCGGGGATACTCAATCCGAATTATAAGTTGCAGGAGTCGATGATGCGTTTCGTACGGAGCGCGCTCTCCGATGCCGACGTGCTGCTGTATGTGACCGACGTGTTCGAAAAACCGGAAGACGACAACGGGATCGTTTCGAAGATCGCCGGCGGCGGGACCAAAACGATCCTGGTGATCAACAAGATCGACCTGACTACGCAGGAGACGCTCGACGCCCTGGTGGAACGGTGGCGGAAAGTGCTGCCCGACGCCGAGATCGTGCCGGTGTCCGCGCTGAACAATTTCAACATCGGCGGGCTGTTCGACCGTATCCTGGCGGCCCTGCCCGAGGGCGAGCCCTATTACCCGAAAGATACGCTGACCGACAAAACGCTGCGCTTTTTCGCGTCGGAGATCATCCGCGAGAAAATCTTGTTGAATTACCAGAAAGAGATTCCGTACTGCACCGAGGTCGTGATCGACGAATACAAAGAGGACGCGGATATGGATCGGATTGCGGCGACGATCTACGTGGCACGGGAAAGCCAGAAGGGAATCGTTATCGGCCATCAGGGCGGTAAGCTCAAAAAGGTGGGCACCGAGGCCCGCGAGGAGCTTGAACAGTTTCTCGATAAAAAGGTTTTTCTGAAATTGTACGTCAAAGTGAACGACAACTGGCGGAACGACGAACGTCAACTGCGCCGGTTCGGGTATATCGAATCGTAAACTTCGGTTTCATAATAAAAGCAAGGCGGATACCGATCGGTATCCGCCTTGCTTTTTGATGGACGCGTGCTATTCGATAACAATCGCGTAGTGTCCCGACGGGAAGCGGTACAGCGGATTTTCCGCGCCTTGTCCGGCGGTCGGATAACGGTTCTTGTCCAGCGGCTGGCCGTTGACCGTAACGGTTTTGCCGTCTGGCAGGGCTACCAGTCCGGAGGCGTTCGCCGGAATTTCGATCTTCCAGTCCATTTTGCCGCCTTCCTGTTTCCAGTCGCTTTTGACTTCGCCGTACGGGGTTTCCAGCGTCGCTTTCGCCCACGGCAGGTAGGCCGTCATCGTCGGTTCGAAACGGGTCACTTTGAAACCGGGGCCCGAAGCGTCCGGACGGATGCCGGCGATGTCTTCATAGAACCACGTGTCGTAGACGCCCTGCATCGGGTGGCTCAGCGAACTTCCTCTCAGGCAGAGTTCCTTGCTGGCTGCATTGACCGGCAGCGTTTCCCACAGCGTCGTGGCGTCGGCGTCGGTCCACATGTAGGCGAAACTGTTTTCGCCGGTTTTGGTGAACATGTCCCAGGCTGCCTGGCTGTTGCCGTAGCGCGACAATGCCTGGCCGATGTGGCCCAATCCGAAGATACCGGTATGCATGAAGTTGTCGTACTTCTCCTTCATGTTGCGGACGGTGGCGTCGGAAACCGCTTTTTCGTCGCCGGCCGGCACCATGCCGTAAGCCAGCGCCATCGCGTTTGCGGTCTGGCTGCCGAACGTTTTGTTCGTTTTGTCGTAGAATTTATCGACGAAAGCCTTGCCGATCCGGTCGCGCAGGGCGGCATAATGCGCCGCGTCTTCCGTTTTGCCGAGTACGGCCGCCGCTTGCGAAACGAGGTCCGCGTCGTGATAGTGGAACGCTGTCGAGCTGACCGGGATCGGGCAGTCGATCGCCGCGTTTCCGTTCGGCGGACACCAGTCGCCCAGACCGTAGGGAACGATGTCGTTCTCGGTCAGCGCCGCGATGTGATCGACCCATTGTTTCATTTCGCCGTAGTAGGTTTCGAGCGCTTCCTTGTTGCCGAAATAGAGGTAGATATCCCACGGGATCTGGACGACGGCGGTGCCCCAGTCCGGCGATGCCACGCCGCACAGGCGGCGTCCCGGGGAGATCATGAACGGAATGCCCGGTTGCTTGTCTGCAAAGTAAAATTCACTGTTGTGCAGCTTCTGATGCAGCGTGTTTTCGAGGAATACCGACGACGAAGAGCTGACGTCGCCCATGTATTTCATCCAGAAGTTATTCATGCCGTAATTCATACTTTCGAACGGCGCTACCGCATGGGCGTCGCCGAGCCAGCCGCAGCGTTCGCGGTGCGGGCAGTCGGTCGGCAGGCCGTGAATGTTGCTCAACATCGTCCGGACGGCCAGTTCGTGCAGGCGATTGATTTGCGGGTCGGCGCATTCGAACGTACCGATTCGTTCGACGTCGGTGTGTACGACCACCGCTTTCAGCCAGTCTTTTTCGGGTTGGGTCGCCGCGCCCGATAGTTCGAGGTAGCGGAATCCGTGGTACGTGAACCGGGGCGTCCATTTTTCCTTGCCTTTTCCGGTGCAGACGTATTCGTCGGTCTGTACGACGCCGGTCGCGGCTACGCCGGTCGTGTTGTATTCGATCGACTTGTCGGCGGCCAGCGTTTCGCCCATCCGCATTTTGATCCGGGTGCCGGCCGGCTGTTCGACGGTCAGCAGCGGGATGGCTGCCACGTTGACGCCGAAATCGTAGATCCAGTTGCCCTGCGGATCCTGCCACAACGCTACCGGAGCGATCTCCTGTTTCATTCGGATCGGTTCTATCAGTTGCGGTTTCAATTCTTTCGGAATAACGCCTCCGGCCGGCAGTGCGGACTGCCAGTCCGCGCACGGAGTTTTCGCATCGGCCCAGCCGGCGATCTCCTTGTTCGCGTCGTATACCTCGCCGGCGTAGAGGTTCGAGCTGAGTACCGGCCCGGGCGCCCATTTCCAGGTTTCGTCCGTGCCGATGATCTTTTTCGAACCGTCCTTATAAGTAATTTCCATTTGCGCCAGCAGGATCGGTTTGCCGTAGCTGAACCCGGGGCCCCATACCTTGCCCTGGTTGTACCAGCCGTCGCCGAGCATCACGCCGATGCAGTTGTCCCCTTTTTTCAGCCGGTCGGTCACGTCGAACGAGCTGTACAGCGCATACAGTTCGTAATTGCTCTGAGCCGGGTCGAGTATCCGGGTCGAGTCTACGCGGCGGCCGTTGAAAAACAGGTCGCTGCACCCGAGACCGGAGAGGTAGATCACGGCGCGCACCGGTTTCGTACCCGGTTGATCCGCGTTGAAAACGGTGCGGAAATAGGGCAGCGGACTGCCTTCCTCCCATTGGGCGGTAATCCATTTCGCTTGCCATTGGTCGGCTGCGGGACCCAGCGAGAACGATGCGGGATCGCTCCACGAAGTCGGTCGGTCGGCGCCGTCCCAGATGCGGACGCGCCACCAGTAACGCTCGCCCGGTTTCAGGTCGGCGCCCTGCGGACGGACGTTCAGTTGCTGGTCGGAAAGTTGTTTGCCGGACGACCATACGTCGGCTTTTCCATTCTTCAAAGCCTTTTCGTCGGAAGCGATTTCGATCTCCCAGGCCGTTTGCACGATGCTGTCGGCTTCCGATTCGATCTGCCAACTGAATACGGCCCGATCGACGCCTTCCGGATCGTCCAGGTCGCGGCAGCGCAGTTCGGTCACTTCCGTGTCGCCTCCGGCGCGTTTCGCTCCGCCGGATCCGTTGCAAGAGTTCAGCGCCGGCAATACCGACAGCAGGATTCCTGCGAGAAACAGTTTGAATTTCATAGTTGTCTGTTGGTTTTAAGTTATTTGGTTTGTCGTATGATCATGCCGTCGTACGGGCCGAAGGGTAGCGGCGCGCCGTTTTCCAGCGGTTTGACTTCGCCTGTCTGCGGATTCCATCCTTCGAGCGATTTGGCGCCGGGAAAGTTTGCCTTGACCGTTTTCGGGGCGTTCGTATCGTTGACGATGAAATAGACGTTCCGTCCGCCGATCCGTTTGTGGCTGTGCAACACCCCGGCGTAGGAGTCCAATACGATATCGCGGTCGAGCACCCCTTCGAGCAGGTAGTTCAGCAGCCGCGCGTTGAACGTCGGTTCGTAGTAGACCGCAGGGGTGAGGGTCTTGTCCCCGACCATCTGGGCGACGGCGCTTTCGACCGCTTCGGACGGGAACGCGTCCGGCGTATTTTTCGGCAGCGCTTCGAGCAGGATCACGCAACCTCCGGCCCGGGCGAACTCCGTGATGCGGGTCAACATCTGCGGCGTAATCGTCTCGACGCCCGGCAGGATCAGCACATCCCAGCGCAGTTCGCCGTGCGCGAGACTTTTGTTCTCCACCTTGGATTGTTCGATCCCGGCCGCGTCGACGTACGAAAATTCCCAGCCGTTGTCGTACAGGCAGTCGCTGACGCGGTCGAACAACTGCGACAGCCGCTGCGCTTCGGGGGCTCCTCCGGCGACGTTGTCCCAGCTTTGCAAGCAGGACGGCAGCGGACGGTATTTCGACCACAGCGTTTCGACCGGGTAGTAGACGGCGATACGCGAAGCCCGCACGCCTCCCGCCAGCATCATTTCGACGCGGGCGATGTAGTCGTTGAACGCTTTGCGACCGTTCGAATCTTCGTGCTGAAGTTGCAGGTAGTTGTTGAAGTCGGTCACTCCGCCGACGATCTGGCGGTTCAGCGATCCTTTGATTTCGATCGTGGGAGCCTCTTTGCCGTCATAGAAATTATAGTCCGAGATCGGGCACGATTCGCACATGACCATCGAATTGCCTTGCAGTTCGGCGGCCGACGACGCCAATCGCGAAGAGTACAGGTAGCGGCGCGTAAAGCTCGGCATACCGGTCAGCACGTCGATGCCCGGTACGTCCATCTCGCGGTAGCAGGCCATGATGCTGCCGTACAGCGGAACCTGCGCCATCATCGTCTCTTCGACGAGCAGATGTCCGCCCGATTTGAGCTTTTGCGTGGAACAATATTCCCGTATCTGACGAAAATAGTTCCGGCTCATGAAATCCGCGATGATCCGGAAATACCGGTAGCGGAGTTTCTCCCCTTCCGGCCCCCGATCCAGCATCATCGGCAGCAGCACGTCTTTCAGATCGGCGCTGTAACGGGTCATGAATTCGGTCGATACGTTTTCTTTCCACGGGTAGACGCCGTATCCGAGGTTCGGGAACGGCAGAGCCATCGACGACGGTTCGTCGGTAAACGTGGAGGTGAAAAGGGTTCCGAGTTTCTCTGTAAAAGCCTGCGCGTAGCGCCGGTGCGTCAGTTCGATGAACCGTTTGGTCACTTCGGGCATCAGCAGACTCGGGTAGCGCGGCGTCGTTCCGCCCCGGTCGGTGCCGGCCTGGAATCCGGTGTAAAGCGGCGCGTGCGAAATCTGGGCGATTGTCCACGTGCCGTCGGGAGCCGTCCACCGGATCCGACCGTCGCGAATCGACGACAGCAGGCTCCGCGCCCGGTCGTATTCCAACTGCCCGTCGACCGAGGCACCGCTTTGACCAGGATCGGCTGTCCCGGCAGCAGCGGCAGGTCGACGGCGGTTCCGCCGTTGACGGTCGTATCTTTAAAAAGAAGGCCTTCCGCCTCCCACTCCGGATGTTCGTCGAGCACGTAGGTGTCGGCCATTCCGGACGGATAGCTTCTTTCGTCATACAGCCACAGGTCCAGTCCGCGCGCTTTCGATGCGTGGACGAACCGATTGAATACTTTCAGCTCTTCGTCGCTTTTGAGGTATTCGTTCGGGTTGACGTTGGTCGCCATGCCGCCGTACCCGTTGGAGATGATCCACTGGATCATCGAGTCCTGCTCCCGGTCGTCGCGCGGCATACTGTGTCGGTTGACGTTCATCCGGTATTCGAGCGTGGGTTTCAGGAAATCGGCTTGCAGTTTCTTTTCGTTCTGTGCGCAGGCGACCGTGCTTCCCAGCAACAGCGCTACGGCGAGTTTGAATCTGATCATCGTTTTTCTGTCGTGTGTTATGTTACTCGGCTGCTGTCGGCGCGGCCTGTCCGAAGACGGCTTTGATCGCTTCGAGATATCCCGTCCCGTGGATCGAGTCCGGTTCGATGTAGCTGCCTTCGGTCCATTCGTTCCAACTGTTGATGTTCAGGATGCGCGGCCCGTTCGGGTCGGCGAGCAGTCTGTCCTTGGTCCGCTGCAGCGCTTCCCGGAAATTTTCGGGGGTGTTGTTGCCGATCGTATAGGTTACCAGGTAGTTTTTAATGCCCTCGGGCGTTTGTTCCACATAGCGCGGAGACGGGTCCCAGCCCATCGTTACATTCGGGTAGTACGGCACGCCGTATTCCGCCCGCGCCTTGTCCCAGAACGCGAAATAGTCGTCCATGGCTCTGATGTAGTCCGTTTGCAGATCGGGCAGCGGCGTGTGGTGGATCCAGACGTACGAAGTTCCCGAGTCGAATCCGAGTTTTTTCAGCAGTTCGGGCGTATTCTCGGCGGCTTTTTCGCCCGGAAGCACCGGATTGCCCCACGTTACCAGGTTCCAGTGAACTCCCGGCAGGCCGGCCGCCACGGCTTTTTCGCGCAGTTTGTCCATAGCTGCGCGGGCCGCTTCGACGGAACCGAAGTTCTCGACGAATTTCTGCACGTCGTAGACCGAAAAGTAGGGCTTGCCGTCCACCGTCCAATAATTCGGTTTCGTAAAATATTCTTTGATAATCAGGTCGCCGATCTTGTCGAACGTTTCGGGCGTCACCCGTCCCGGATAGAGGATTTTCTGTTCGTCGCCTTTCGTGTAGGGGTGGATGTCGAGCCAGTCGTGATTGGCCCACATCAGCGCGAATTTCAGTTTTTCGGTATTCGGCGCTTTCAGGAAGCCTTCGTCCAGCGCGCGGTTCAGGAACGGCCCGTCGTCGTAGTAATACCAGTCGAAAATGAAAACGTCGACCCCGTTGTCGGCTGCCGCGTCGATCTTACGGGCCATCTCCGCCGGGTCTTTTTCGTCGGTATATCCCCAGGCCGGCACTTTGGGCTGCTGCTGGCCGTCGAAACAGGGACGGGCTTTCTTGACCAGTTCCCATTCGGCCCAGCCGTCGCCCTTGAGGCTGTCGTTACGTCGGTCGTGGGTGTGGTAATTCGGGAAATAGTAGCAGGCTACCGTGATCCGGTCGGGGTCTTCCGTCTTTTTCGGAGAGGAGCCGCAGGATGCGAATGCAACAGCCAGCGCGGAGCAGGCGATCGTGGTAAAGATTTTCATTTTGAGTCGGTTTTAGATCGGGTTATATTCGTGGACTAAGGTACGAAAAACTGTGCATTCTCCCAAAAAAAAGTGCGGCGGATTCCGCTGGGGAGAGGAGCCGACTCCGGTCGCGTTTCCCGAATTCGGATATTTTATTTTACATTTGTCGTTTCGAATACCTAACCCTGACCTAACCCGATTAACCGAACTGCATGAGACTGCTTTGCCTGTTGCTGTTGACTTTTTTCGCGGCGCCCGCGGCCGCTTCTCCGATCTGCGTGGCGGGAAGACTGGCTGAAACCGGCTCCGGAAAGGCGATCGATTTCGCCGAAATCTACCTTTTTACCGGCGGGAACGTCCGGCCGGCGCGTCAGACGCTGCCGGACGAGCAGGGCGGTTTCCGGCTGGATTCCGTCGATCCGGGTGCTTATACGCTGATGATCCGCCTGATAGGATACGACGTGCTGACCCGCGAGGTCGCGCTGGAACATTCGGCCGGCACGGTCGATTTGGGCGTGCTGTACCTTACCCCGCTGGAGAACGGGATCGCCGAAGTGGAGGTCGTCGCCGCGAGAAAACAGCTCGTTTACAAGCTCGACAAAAAAGTGGTGGACGCTTCGTCCAACATCATGGGCGGCGGCGGGTCGGCCGTGGATATTCTGGAGAATACCCCTTCGGTGCGCGTGGATGCGGAGGGAAACCTGTCGTTTCGCGGCAGCAGCGGGTTTACGGTCTACGTGGACGGCAAGCCCAGCGTGTTTTCCGGTTCGCAGGCGCTCGAACAGATTCCCGCCGGGCATATCGAGAACATCGAAATCATTACGACTCCGTCGGCGAGGCACGACGCGGAGGGCGATGTGGGCATTATCAACGTCATTACCAAAAAGCATACGCAACGCGGGCTCAGCGGCACGGTGAACCTGTCCGGCAGCACGGCGTTGTCGCGCAACGTCGATTTCCTGTTGACCCGTCAGAACGAGGCTTCCCGTTGGTATGCCGGCGGCGTGTGGTTCGACAAATTGCGCAAAAGCGATTTCGAGCAGCAGAAGACGACGGTCGTGGACGACCTTACCACCACGTCGCGTTCGAAAGGGCCGCGCGTCGGGGATAATTACAATTATACGCTGAAGGCGGGATGGGCGTACGCGCTTCTGCGCACGTCGTTCTCGGTGGACGTCGAAGGCGGATACCGGGGCAATAAGCGCAACGGCCGACTGGATTACCGGGAGAGCCGCTTTTCGCAGGGAACGGGCGACGGCGAGATCGGCGACTACCGAAGCCTGGACGATTACGACAACCGCGAAACCATCGGCCTGGGAACCGTGGCCGTCGGACACAGGTTCAACGACAAAGGACACGAGCTTTCGGCCAGTTTTTATTATAAATACGGCGGAGGCGCGGTCGAATATTTCCAGAGCGATCTCTTCAATCTGCAGGGCGAACGCGAGCAAGGGCACCGCGCCTGGGAATCCGAGTACCGCATCACGGCCCGCGGAAACCTGGACTACGTGCTGCCGTACAGCAAAACCGGGAAGATCGAGGCCGGTTACCAGTATTACTCTTACCTGGAGGACAGCAAGTACGAAATGCAGTTCTGGAATCCCGAGACGAAAACGTTTTACTGGCGCGACGACATTTACAATACTTCTTATTTCCGCGAGAACGTCAATTCGGTCTACGCGATTCTGTCCGAGAACCTGCGCGCGCTGGAGATCCAGGCCGGCGTCCGGGGCGAATATACCCACACCCGCCTGCGCAGTTCGATCGCCGGGGCCAGCCGCGACAAACGGCGTTTCGAGGGGTTTCCGTCGATGCACTTGGGATATACGTTTCCGCGCGGCCACCGGCTGCTGGTTTCCTATTCGCGGCGAACCACCCGCCCGCAGCTTTTTTACATGGAGCCCTATATTACTTTCCGCGATTACTATACGGCCGAGATCGGCAATCCCGATATCCGTCCCGAATACATCCATTCGTACGAACTGACCTACCGGAAAAGTTTCCGGGACAACAACGTTTCGGCGACTTTTTTCCACCGTTCGCGCAGGGACAAGATCGAACGGCTCCGGGTGCCTTACGAGGCGGGCGTCACGCTCGACTCGATGGCCAACGTGGGGCACGACTATTCGACCGGCGTGGAGCTGACCGCCGTCGTTCGCGTCGCGCGCTGGTGGAATACCTCGCTGAACGGCAATCTGTATTATTATAAGATACGCAACGAGTTGGCCGCCGGGGGCGGACGCGAATCGAGTACGAATTACGACATCATGTGGAACAATGCCTTCGATGCCGGCAAAAATACGCGGATTCAGTTGGACGCCAACTTCGTAGGGCCTTCGGTCACGACCCAGGGGCGTACCGATGCTTTTTGGTACGTCAATCTCGCCGTCCGGCAGCAGTTCTTCAAACGGAAGCTTTCCGCGACGCTCTCCTGCCGGGATCTGTTCGGCAGCGCGCGTTATGTCAGCGATATCCGTACGGCCGACCTGCAGTCGTTGACGCGCATCCGTCCCAAATATCCGCTGATCGCCCTGACGTTGGGGTATGTTTTCAACAGTTTTAAGGCAAAAACGGATCCGGCGAAGGAGAGTCATGACCTGTTCGAGGGCACCAACCATTGACCGGAATGTCTTATTTTCCTATAAAACCGGCCTGAAAATTTCGAAAAAGGGTTCGTTTTTCGGAACGGGACGGAACGGCCGTTCGGCGCGGCGCGGGATTGTAAGGGGGTGAGAATGTTCGCTGTTTCCGTCCGGCGCGACGCTGCGAAAGGGTGCAAAATAATTTTTCCCGACAAATTTCGAGTCAATTTATCGTATTTATTTGATTAATTATGAAAAAATTCTTTATATTTGTTCAATCTAAAATCTCTAAATGCTCAAACTATGAAAAAATTTACTTTATGCAGTTTATTATTGCTGTCTTCGGTAATATTCTGGCGGTGCGAGGATGATTTCCAGTCGTCTATGAAGTTGGGCGACTTCTCATTCATGCTCGATACGACCACCTGGAAAGTTCCCGTCGACGGTGGACGGGATTACCGGGTGATCGAGGCGCCGGGCGATTGGACTGTAAAGATCCAATATCCGGAAGGAACCACTGACAAGTGGGTGAAGATCAGCGATACCACGGGTAGTTTCGGTAAATATAAACTGACTCTTGTCGCCGGCGCGAACACTTCCTACGAGTTTGCCCGCGAGGCTTCTTTGGTTTTCTCCAGCGGAGAACAGACCGAAACCATGAAGATTTACCAGCCGACCCCGATCGGAGCCGTGGTTAAACAGGACACCTATAACGTGGAAGCGGGCGATACGGTGATCAAAGTCGAATTCACGGTGAACGTGCCGTACGACTATTCGATCAGCGACAACGCGCAGAAGTGGATTATCCCTGTGTTGGGTAAAGCGGTGGACAACGTGACGCTTCAGTTCCAGATTCTGGCCAGCAACCGGAGCCGCGAACGCGTCGGGACGATCACGATCTATCCGGAAGGAGGCGAAGCCGTACCGGTTACGGTTACGCAGGCCGGCGCTTCGGAACTGATCGAGTACCCGATCTACGAAGAGACCGATCTCCGCGGAAACGTTTCGTTCGTGAAGAACAGCGACGGATCGATGGATGCGTGGTTCCTGCGTTCGACTCCGATGAAGTTCCAGAGCGAACCGCATATGTATAATAAGACGGGCTGGTGGTATGCTGTTACCGATAATACCAACAACGCACATTGGGGTAAAGACGCGTACGATCTGGGCAGCGGCCCCATTGCATTGAAATTCTACGCTTCCACGGCATTCAATCAGTTGTACTACATGGGCAGCGGTTCTTGCACCTTTACCTTGTATCCGTGGGATACGGATTATGCGACGAGTATGGCCAAAACGCCGGTCTTCCAGAAGACTATGACTTATGACGGCGGATGGGCTTATCCTACCGGAGCGGGCGAATACCTGCCTGCCGGAAATTATCTGGCTGTTGTCGAAGGAAGCGCGGGCAACTCGGTAATGGTAACGACGAACGAACCGGACGACGAAGTTTGGGCTTACGCCAACGGCGCTTCGACCAAGAAATTCCTGGCGCTGTCTTACGAAGTGTACTTCCAGAATCCTGGCGTAGAGTTCGATAATTTCAACGCATACGACTTCTCGGCGATGGTTAAGGCGCATTCGGCTGACGGTCAGTCGTGGGATGAACCCGAATTTGTCTTCACTGCGAACAATGCGATGCTGTCGCAGCGAGATAACCTGGGATATGCTAACAATATGGCGATAGCCAAAGTCGGTTCGGATTATTTCATGGCGTTGTCTCACGATGAAAACGGAATCTGGATGGCTAAATCCGCCAACGGAAAAGATAACTGGGAGATTCTGGGCGACAAGAGTATCCTTGAAAGCGGTAAGGTAGTTTCGATGTTCATCAACGACGCGATGATTTACCTCTACTTCCAGGTCGGCAGCGACATTCACGTCGCAACGACGAGCGCCGGCAGCAGTGATTGGTACACGACGCTGAAAGATAACGGATCGGTACTGACGGTTCCCAGCGGTGTAGGCGGCGTTTCGGTCGTGTACAATGCGAACATCAGTAAATACCAGATTCTCTATTCGCAGAGCGACGTGATCTCTTCTTACGTAGCCGATGCCGGTACCGATAAATTCGAAGCGGGCGACATCGTTGTGGATGGAACCAGAGCGGGGGCGACCCAGGTAGGTTACTTCACGAATGAAGCCGGTATCGTTCCGGACGAAGCTAAGACGTGGGTCGGCTATCAGTACTCTCGGGGACTTATCGCGATGCCTTTGTAATAAGGATTTAAAGGGTTTTTAAATCCTGTCTATAAAACTAAGGGGTTCGGCAAAT